>DATFQI010000217.1:0-10754 GCA_035264365.1 Solirubrobacteraceae bacterium | reverse complement strand
GTCGACGGGCAGGGACACGGCGTCCAGTATCACTAGTCACCGTGACGACGGCCACGGTGGCGCTCCAAACCTCCCAGCGCCGGCGCGGGCAGATCTACGTCGCGCTCGCGGCGGTGGCATGGTCGACCGCCGGCGTGCTGCAGCGCCAGCTCACGCTGGACACGTCGACGCAGGTGTTCGGCCGGGCCGTGTTCGCGGCGCTGGCGCTGCTGGCGTACGTGGCCGTCGTCGAGCGCGGCGGGGTGGCGCGGGCGTTCCGGTCGGTCGGGCTCGCGGGCGTCGCGGTGGCGCTGTGCGTGGCGACCGCGGCCGGCAGCTTCATCTCCGCGCTCAACCACACGGGCGTGGCGCGCGTGCTGTTCATCCTCGCCGTCTCGCCCGTGCTCGCCGCCCTGCTCGCCCGGGTGACGCTCGGCGAGCCGATCTCGCGCCGCACGGCGTGGACGATGGCGCTGGCGCTGGCCGGCGTCGCCGTCATGCTCGGCGCGCCGGGCGAGGGCGACGTGGCGGGTGACGCGCTCGCCTTCCTGGCCGCGCTGGCGTTCGCGGTGATGGTCGTGATCACCCGCTGGCGTCACGACGTCTCGATGGCGCCGGCCACCTGCCTCTCGCAGGTCATCCTCGTCATCGTCTTCCTCCCCTTCGCGACGCCCGGGGCGATCAGCGGCGACGACCTCGGCTGGCTGGCGACGCTCGGCATCGGGCAGATCGGGCTCGGCTTCGCGCTGCTCACGGTGGGGGCGCGGCTGATCCCGGCCGCGCAGGTCGGCCTGATCACGCTGCTCGAGGTCGTGCTCGGCCCGCTCTGGGTGTGGCTCGCGCTCGACGAGCGCCCGAGCACGCTCACGCTCGTCGGCGGAGCGATCGTGATCGCCGCGATCGCGCTGCAGACCCGCGAGGCGCCGCCGTCCGAGCCGGCGCCCCACTGAGCGGCAACGCGCCAGCTCGGCGGTTCGCGTCGTATTCGTCCGCGCCCGTTCGACGCCCGGGTGAACCCGATCCAGGAGGCACCGTGTCCACCGTTCTCTACATGTCGATGTCGCTCGACGGCTTCGTCACCGGTCCCAACGTCCGGCCCGACAACGGCCTCGGCGACGGCGGCGAGCGCCTGCACGAGTGGTCCTTCGACGGCAGCACGGAGGTCCACCGGATCATCTACGACGAGTTCATGGCCACCGGGGCGATCGTCGCCGGCCGCGCGACCTTCGAGCCGGCCGGCGGCTGGGGAGGCGACCACCACGGTGGCGTGCCGATCTGGATCTACAGCCGGCGGGAGCCGGGCATCGACATCTCGGGCTGGCCGCTCGTCACGTACGTTTCCGAAGTCGAGACGGCGTTCGCCGAGGCGACGGCCGCCGCGGGCGACAGGAACGTGCTCGTCCACGGCTCCACGATCGCCCGGCTGGCCCTCGCCGCCGGCCTGCTCGACGAGCTCGAGATCCACGTGATCCCGGTGCTGCTCGGCCAGGGCACGCGGCTGTTCGACGACCTCGGCCCCGAGCACATCGAGCTGGAGCGCACGCGGGTCCTGGAGGGCGAGCAGGACGTGACCCACGTGCGCTACCGGGTGCGGCGCTGATCAGCGCTGCTCGGCGGCGTACTCCTCGGGCGTCGGGATCTCGAACGGCTGGGTCGCCGGCTGGGTGATCCGCAGCGGGTTGCCGAACGGATCGCGTAGGCCGCAGTCGATCCCGTAGAAGTGCTCCGTCGGCTCCTGCGTGAACTCGACGCCCTTGGCGAGCAGGTCCTCGTAGGTCTTGCGGCAGTCGTCGACGTTGAAGATCACGCCGTTGCCGCCGCCCTTGGGGAGCAGCTCGCGGATCGCGGCGGCGGTCTCCTCGTCGTGGCCCATCTCGGGCGTGGCGAGCACGAGCACGGACTCCGGCCGGCCGGGGACCTGCACGGTGACCCAGCGGAACGGGCCGAGGTCGGCGTCGGTGCCGACCTCGAGCCCGAGCTTGCCCGCGTAGAACTCGAGCGCCTCGTCGTGGTCGAGGACGTAGATGAAGGAGTGGGAGAGGGAGGTGAGCATGCGCTGCACGCTACGGAGCGCGCCCGCCGTTCGCTTCTCCGAAATTGCTGTCCTGCGCGGGCGGCGAGCCGCTCGGCCGCGTCCACGCCATCACCACGCACGTCGGCACGTAGCCGGCCGTGCCCGCGCCGGCCCGCCACGCCTGGCGGTAGGCCGTCGGCGACATCCCGACCACGCTCGTGAACGTGCGGCTGAACGACCCGAGGCTCGTGAACCCGACGTCCAGGCAGATCTCGGTCACGGGCCGCTCCGTCTCGCGCAGCAGCGCCATCGCCCGCTCCAGCCGGCGCCGCTGCAGGTACCGGTGCGGCGTCTCCCCGAACGTCCGCTTGAACGTGCGGATGAAGTGGGCCTCCGAGGTCAGCGCGACCCGGGCCAGCGCCGCCACGTCGAGCGGCTTGTCGTAGGAGCGGTCCATTTTGTCGCGAGCCCGCAACATGCGGCGGCTGGCGGCATCGACCCGGACCACGTCTGCGACCCTACCGCTGTGCGCCGGGCGGCTCCGCGAGCGCCGCTTCCGGGTTCAAGTCGCGTACCGCGGGCGGCCGGTGGGCCGGTAGACCTGGATCGCGATCGCCTCCGGGGTGGCTCGCGATTCGACGAGCTGGAGCCCTGCGTCTGGGCCGGTGGCGGGGAACAGCCGCGTGCCCTGGCCGACGATGACGGGATAGGTGAGCAGGATGAGCTCGTCGACGAGCTGGTCGTCGAGCAGGCCGCGGATGAGGTTGCCGCTGCCGTGCACCTGCAGCTCGCCGCCCGGCCTGGCCTTCAGCTCGCCGATGGCGGCCGCGAGGCTTCCGGAGAGGACGCTCGTTTCCGCCCACCGTGGCTCGGTGAGCGTGGTCGACGCGACGTACTTGGGGCGCGAGTTCAACGCCGCCGAGACCGGGTTGTCTCCCTGATCTGCGCCCCAGGAGCCGGTTCCCCAGGAGCCGGCGAAGATCTCGTACGTCACCCGGCCGAACAGGAAGGCGTCGGCGCGCTGGAACACCGCGCCGAGGAACGCCTCGGCCTCGCCGCTGAAGAGCGGCAACGCCCATCCGCCACGCTCGAACCCGCCCCGGCGGTCCTCGTCGGGCCCGCCGAGGCCCTGCATCACGCCGTCGACGGAGAGGTGCGTGACGGTAGTCAACTTCATGATGGCTGGTCCTTTCTCGCGATATGGCAGCGGAAGACGACGCCCATGCGCACGGTCCCGTCGGGCCGTGCCCGGGGCGCGAAGAAGGACCGAAGCGCCGCTTCGACGGTCGCCCGGCCGGAGTGCCGGACCGCGGCGGCGACCGGACCGGCCGGGAGCTGGGCGGCGACCGCGTCGTCCTCGCTCTCGAAGTGGACGTCGAAGGAGATGTCGGTCGTCGCCACGGTGGCGAACCCGGCGGCGAGCAGCGCGCCGCGGGCCTCGACCGCGTCGGCGAGGTCGAGCCTGCTGCGGTCGGGGACCTCGTCGGGAGGGGCGAGCGGGTTGATCAGCCCCGCGCTCTCGGCCTGCTCGGGACCGGCGCCCACCGTCACCACGGCCCGGCCCGCGGGAGCGGTCACGCGCGCGATCTCGGCGAGCGCGCGGCGCGGGTCGGCGGCGTAGAGCACGGAGTTGAAGGCGGTGACGACGTCGAAGGCGCCGTCGCCGAACGGCAGGCGCTCGAGGTCCCCGACGACGTAGCCGGCCGCCGGGCGCCGGTGGCGCGCGTACTCGACGAGTCCCGGGGCCGCGTCCAGCCCGGTGACGTCCGCGCCTCCCCGGGCGGCCAGCTCGGCGAGCAGGCCCGATCCGCAGCCGGCGTCGAGGAGTCGCGTCCCGTGGAGCGGATGAAGGCGTTCGAGCACTTGCTCGTACAGCGGCCGGATCCGGCCCTCCGCGACCTCCGCCCAGCCTTGCGGATCGCTGCTCCAGAGCTCGCCCTGGACGGTCGCGCTCACCGGAATCCTCCCGCCTGTGGTGTCGTGTTCCCCAACATGGCCGAACCCTACGACCCGACCTGCCGCGGGCTCTTGAACGAACCGGGCATCGTCCTCGACCGCTGGCGCCCCCACGTGCATACTGCGGCGGGTGACCGGCGAAGCGTTCCCTGCGCCCGCCGTCGACGGGCAGAGCTACGTCGAGCGCCCGCCCCTCCCGGCGCTGCGCGAGCTCGCCTCATCGGTCTGGGTCCAGCAGGTCGGACGCGACGCCGCGCCGTACGTCCACCGGCACATCCCCAACGGCGCCGTCGAGCTCGTCTGCAAGGTCGGCTCGGCGCCGCAGGTGATCGGGCCGCTCGTCGAGCCGCTCGTCGAGGTGCTCGAGCCCGGCACCACCGTGGTCGGCGTTCGGTTCGTGCCGGGCGCCTTCCCCGCGGTCGCGGGGCAGCCCGCCTCGGAGGTGGTCGGACTCGCGCTCGACGCCGAGCAGCTATGGGGCCGCTCGGGCGCCGCGCTCGGCGAGGCGGTCGGCACGGCAGGCTCGCCCAAGGAGGCGCTCGCCGCCGTACAGCGCCACGTGCACGAGCACGCCGGCGCCGGCGAGCCCCCGGACCCGCTCGTGTCGGAGGCGGTGCACGGGCTCATGCCGTGGCGCACGACCGACGTGACGTCGCTGACCGCGTCCCTCTACATCTCCGAGACGCAGCTGCGGCGCCGCTGCCGGACAGCCGTCGGGCTCGCGCCGAAGGTGCTGCACCGGATGCTGCGCTTCCAGGGCTTCCTCGCGCTCGTCCAGCAGGCGATCGCCCAGGGGCGCGCGCCGACGGACGACGGGCTCGCGCAGCTCGCCCTCCGCGCCGGCTACGCGGACCAGTCGCACCTCACGCGCGAGTGCGTCCGGCTCACCGGCGTCCCGCCGCGGGTGTTCCTCGCCGAGACGCACCGGGCCTGCGCGTGCGGACACGATCACTCCGCGTCGTTCGCCCCCATGCTGCGCGCCGCACCCCCAAGGGGTCAGACCCCTTAGACGCGTCTAAATCTCGGTTTCGGCGAGACCCATTACTTCACTTAGCCGCGCCGCGGGGTCTGACCCCGCTCAGGTGCCCGGGGCGAACTCGCGCTCGATGTCGGCGATCTTCCCGATCCGCCGGACGTGGCGCTCCTCGCCGGAGAACGTCGCCCCGCAGAAGGCGGCCAGGACCTCCGCCGCGATCAACGGACCGATCACGCGGCCGCCCATGCAGAGCACGTTGCCGTCGTCGTGCTCGACGGCCTGGTGGGCGGTGTAGGTGTCATGGCCGACGAAGGCCCGTATCCCCGGGAACTTGCAGGCGGCGATCGCGACGCCCGCGCCGGAGCCGCAGACGATCACGGCGCGGTCGGCGTCGCCCGCGAGCACGATCTCGGCGGCCCGCCGCGCCACGTCGGGGTAGTCGACGGGATCGGTCGTGGCGACGCCGAGGTCGACGGTCTCGTGGCCGAGCGCGGTCAGCGTCTCGAAGACGAACTGCCGCAGCGGGACCCCCGCATGGTCGAACGCGCAGGCGATCCTCACGACCCGCCCTCCTTCGATTGATATTCCTGCGCGGCCATCAGCGCCGCGCCGAGCACGCCGGCGCGCGGGCCGTGCCGGGCCAGCCGGATCTTCGTCTTGGAGCCGACGCCGGGCAGGACGTGCCGGAAGGCCGCCCGCTCGGCGGGCTCCAGCAGCAGGTCGCCCGCGGTGGAGACGCCGCCGCCGATCACGACCTCCAGCGGGTCGTACATGTTGATCGCGTTGGCGATGCCGATCCCGAGCCGCTCGCCCAGCACGCGCAGGCAGCGCCGCGACGGCTCGTCGCCCTGCTTCGCGCCGTCGACGGCGTCATGGCCGGTGACCTCGCCGTCCGTCGCCAGCCGCCGCCCCAGGAAGGACGAAGGCTCCCGCCGGGCGGCATCCAGGGCGAGCCGGTCGAGCGCGCGCCCCGAGGCCAGCGCCTCCAGGGAGCCCGGCTGCGGGAAGTCGGTGTCGGACGACTCGTCGCCATCGGAAAGATCGAGGCCGATGATCTGGTGCCCGCTCTCGGGAGCCGCCCCGGTCGCCCCGCGGTAGACGGTGCCGCCGAGCACCGTGCCCCCGCCGACGCCGGTGCCGATCGTGAACATCACGAGGTGCGGGCAGGTCAGCTGGCCGTCCTCGAACGCCTCCGCCAGCGCGGCGCACGACGCGTCGTTGTCGACGAAGACCGGCAGCCCGACGCGCTCGGTCAGCAGCTCGCGCAGCGGCACGTCCTCCAAGGGGATGTTCACGCTCGAGCGGATCCGGCCCGTCGCGAAGTCGACCACCGACGGCACCCCGACGCCGACCGCGCGGACGTCGTCGTCGCGCAGGTCCTCGATCGCGTCCACGAGCTGCTCGATCAGCTTGTCGCGGTCCTCGAGCGAGGTCTCGACGAGCGTGCTCTCGGAGAGCTCGCCGCCGCTCAGGGTCGCGGACGCGATCTTCGTGCCCCCGACGTCGAGGCCGATGAAGCAGTCGCTCACAGCTTCGACGCCGCGGCCTCGTCGAGGAGGACCGTCAGCGTCCCGTACGGCAGCTCGACCTGCGCGGCCGGGAGCGAGCGATCGGGGTCCTCCCCGAAGGCGCGCGCGACGGTGGCGGCCTTGCCCTCGCCCGTGATCAGCAGGATCGCCTCGCGCGCGGCGGCCAGCGCCGGGAACGTCAGGGAGATCCGCGGCACCTGCGGCTCCATCCCCGCCAGCGGCACCCCGACCGCCATCCGCGAGCGCTCCTCGAGCTCCGGCTTGCCGGGGAACAGCGACGCGACGTGCCCATCGGGCCCCATCCCGAGCAGCAGCAGGTTCCAGCGCGGGTCCGAGCCCATCCGCTCGCGCACCGCCGCCTCGTAGCCGGCGGCGCCCGCGTCGGGCCCCAGCTCGCCCTCCATGCGCACCACCGACGGCGCCGCCGACAGCTCGGACAGGATCGCCCGGTCGGCCATGCCGAAGTTGGACTCCGGGTGCTCCGGCGGCACGCAGCGCTCGTCGGTGAACCAGACCGTGGCCGCGCTCCAGTCCGCGTCGCGCTCTGCCGCCAGCTGGTAGGCGGCCTTCGGGGACGAGCCCCCGGTGAAGACGACGTGGCCGCCGGCCAGCGCCGCCTCGGTGAGCCGCTCCGCGACCTCGGCGGCGGGGTCGCCGGAGACGCGGATCTCGCGGCTCACGCGACGAACGCCCGCGCGCAGTTGAGCGCAGGGAGGTAGGTGGGGTCGCGCAGCAGCGCCTGGCGGACGCCCTCGCCGAGGATGCCGCTCTCCCCGCGCGAGGCGCCGAGCACGGTCCAGGACTCCTCCGAGCCGTCGCGGGCGCGGCGCAGCGAGCGCAGCCCGCCCTCCGAGCGGTCCAGCGAGATCGCCTCGCCCGAGGCCGTCTCGATCGTCACGCCGGCGAGCCCGGGCGCGTTCTGGTTGGCCGACTCGAGGCAGATCCTGACCTCCGAGCGCTTGGCCCGCGCATGCCCGAGATACGAGCCGCCGCTGTGCCCGAGCGACTCCGGCCGCCAGCCGAGCCGCGAGCTGAGCCACCCGCAGAACAGCACCGCCGCGGCCAGCGAGTCGTCGCGATGGCGCACGGTCACGGACGCGATCGAGCTCAGGCGCGAGCGCTCCACCTCGGGGTCGAAGGCCGCCGCGGTCCGCTCACGCCACGGCGTCGAGCGCAGCCAGGCGAGGTCGACGACGTAGGCGTTCTGGGAGAGGTCGGCGGCGCGCGCGAGCCCGCCGGTGACGGTCGGCTGGTCCTGGGAGTCGAGCAGGACGATCTGGGCGAGCCGGCGCAGGGCGTCGACGCCCTCCGCGTGGCCGTGCGGCGCCCACACGACGGTCGCCAGGTCGGGCACGAGCAGCGGGTCGACGATCGTGTCGAGCTTCCCGAGGTGCTTGGGCCCGATGTGCAGGCCGATCCGCTCACGCCCGACGGCGATGTGCCCGGGGCCGGCGAACTGCGAGGTGCCGATCTCCACCCGCGCGTCGATCGTCTCGCGCCCCTCGGAGACCGAGCAGAGCACGAGCCGCGACGGATGGAAGCGTCCGACGCGCTGGAGACGGTTCTGGATCTCGCCGCGGTACTCGCGGTCGGCGATCACGACGAGGTTCAGGACCCGGGCCGGGACGAACGCGTGCGACTCGTGGTGGCGCGTGGCGAGCATCTCGCGCAGCGCCGCCTCGATCTTCGCCGGGGTGGTGTCCTCCTCCCACCAGGCGTCGTCCCAGGGTTCCTGCTCGTCGCTCACAGCCCCCTCCAGTGGCGGCCGCCGCCGATCAGCTCGTCGGCCTCGGGCGGCCCGGCGCTGCCCGCCTCGTAGGTCGCCATCGGCGGCGACCCCTCGTGCCACGCCTTCAGGATCGGGTCGATGATCGACCACTGCGCGTCGACCTCGTCGTTGCGCGTGAACAGCGTCGCCTCGCCGCGCATCGCGTCGAGGATCAGCCGCTCGTAGGCCTCGGGCGACTGCGACATGAACGCGGTCCCGTAGAGGAACTCCATGTTCACCGGGCGGATCCGCATCCGCGAGCCGGGGATCTTCGCGCCGAGCGAGAGCGAGACGCCCTCGTTGGGCTGCATCGTGAGGATCAGCTGGTTGGGCTGCACGCCGACCGAGCCCTGCGACTGGAACGCGAGGTGCGGCACCGGCTTGAGCTCGACGGCGATCTCGGTCACCTTGCGCGCCAGCCGCTTGCCCGTGCGCAGCACGATCGGCACGCCGGCCCAGCGCCAGTTGTGGACCTCCAGCCGCAGCGCCGCGTAGGTCTCCGTCTGCGAGTCGTCGGGGACGTCGTCCTCCTCGAGGTAGCCCTTGGCGTCCTCGCCGCCGGACACGCCCGCGGTGTACTGCGCCCGCACGGTCGACTGCGCGACCTGCTCCGGCGTCGGCGGGGTGATCGCCTCCAGCACCTTGACCTTCTCGTCGCGCACCTTGTCGGCCTCGAACGACGACGGCGGCTCCATGCAGACGAGCGTGAGCAGCTGCAGCATGTGGTTCTGGACGAGGTCGCGCAGCGCGCCGGAGGAGTCGTAGTAGCCGGCGCGCGTGCCGATCCCGATGTCCTCGGCCGCGGTGATCTGGATGTGGTCGATGAAGTTGCGGTTCCAGACGGGCTCGAACATGTAGTTCGCGAACCGGAACGCCATCACGTTCTGGACGGTCTCCTTGCCCAGGTAGTGGTCGATCCGGTAGACCTGCTGCTCGCGGAAGGCCGAGGAGACCGTCTTCTGCAGCTCGCGCGCGGACTCCAGGTCGGTGCCGAACGGCTTCTCGATCACGACGCGCACGTCGGCCTCGCGCCGGTAGTTGAGCTTGGCCTCCTTCAGCGCGCTCGTGATCACCCCGAAGAACTCCGGCGCGGTCGAGAGGTAGAACGCGCGGTTGAGCGGGTGGCCCTCGGACTCGAGCGCGTCGAGCGCCTTCGCCAGCTTCCCGTAGCCCTCGTGATCGTCGAACGAGAAGCCGATGTAGGAGAGCCGCTCGAGCAGGCCGCTGAGCACGGTGTCGTCGGCCTCACGGCGGGAGAACTCCTTGATCGACTCGCGCGCGAAGTCGCGGAAGTCGTCGTCGGACTGGTCGCGGCGGGAGACGCCGATCAGGTTGAAGCGCTCCGGCAGCGCGCCCTCGTGCGCGAGGTTGTAGATCGCCGGCAGCAGCTTGCGCCGGGCGAGGTCGCCGGTGGCGCCGAAGATGACGAGCGTGGTGCCGGGGACCGGGAGGCGCTCGAGGCCCTCGACCAGCGGGTTCTCCTCCTCGCGCTGGGCGACGGCCATCAGCCGCCCCCGGAGGTGCGCTCGACCGCGTGGCCGCCGAACTGGTTGCGCAGCGCCGCCAGCACGCGGTTGGTGAAGTCGCCGTTGCCGCGCGAGTAGAAGCGCGCGTACAGCGCCGCCGTGATCACCGGCACGGGCACGTCGTGGTCGATCGCGTCGATGATCGTCCAGCGCCCCTCGCCGGAGTCCGAGACGTGGCCGCGGATCCCCTCGAGGTCGTTGCCCTCGGCGTCGAACGCCCGCTCGGCCAGCTCGCACAGCCAGGAGCGCACGACCGAGCCGCGGTTCCAGAGCCCCGAGACCTCCTTGAGGTCGATCGGGAAGCGCGACTCGTGCATCAGGTCGAAGCCCTCGGCGTAGGCCTGCATGATCCCGTACTCGACGCCGTTGTGGACCATCTTCACGAAGTGCCCGGCGCCCGCGTCGCCGAAGTGCCGCCAGCCGTCGGGCGGGGCGAGCGTGTCGAGGATCGGGGCGAGCCGCTCGACGGACTCCTCGTAGCCGCCGACCATCATGCAGTAGCCGACCTCGAGGCCCCAGACGCCGCCGGACACGCCGACGTCGATGTAGTGCACGCCCTTGGCGTCGAGCTCGCTCGCGCGCCGGACGTCGTCGTGCCAGTTCGAGTTGCCGCCGTCGACCACCGTGTCGCCGGCGTCGAGCAGCTCGCCGAGCGTGCGCACGGTCTCCTCGGTCGCTTCGCCGGCCGGGACCATCACCCAGACCGTGCGCGGCGCCTCGAGCTTGGACACGAGCTCCTCGAGCGAGCCGGCGCCGGTCGCGCCGTGGCCCTCTGCGGCCTTGACCGCGTCCCCGCTGAAGTCGAAGGCGACCACCTGGTGGTCCGAGTCGCGGTGGATGCGATGGACCATGTTGCCGCCCATCTTCCCCAGGCCGACGAAGCCGAGCTGCATCAGAGGATCTCCCTTCCGGCCCGTACGGCGTCGAGGCCGTGTGAGCGCAGTGTCTGCAGGTCGCCGTCGGCCTGCGCGCGGATCAGGGTGCCGAACGTGTACGGCTCGCCGGG
>DATFQI010000216.1:0-7116 GCA_035264365.1 Solirubrobacteraceae bacterium | reverse complement strand
CGTCGCGATGCTGCACGCCGCCGCGGCCCTCCGCGCGGCGGCGGGCGCGCACCCGGAGATCGTCGTGCAGTGCGTCAGCTCGGAGGAGGACGGCGGCCTCGGCACGTTCGCCGAGCTCCAGCGCGACGCGCGCTTCGACGCGGCCATGATCCCCGAGCCGACGGGCTGGTCGGTCGTCTGCGCCCAGGCCGGCGCGCTGACCTTCCGCGGCGTGATCCCCGGGCGATCGGCCCACGCCGCCACGCGCCTGGCGGGGCACTCGGCGATCGACCGCTACGTCGCCGTCCACGCCGCGCTCGCGGAGCACGAGCGGGCGGTCAACGCGCGCGTCGAGCACCCGCTGATGGCCGAGCTGGCGCTGCCGTACCCGCTGCTCGTCGGGCGTGTCACCGGTGGCGTGTGGTCGAGCCAGGTGCCGGACCGGGTCGAGTTCGAGGGCCGTCTCGGCGTGCCCGTCGGCGCCGACGTGGCCGCGGCCCGCGCGGAGCTCGAGGCGGTCGTGGCGCGCGCCCTCGACGACGGCGAGGCACCCGCGGCGATCAGCTGGGACGGCGGCTCGTTCGAGCCCGCCGAGACGCGACCCGACCTGCCGTGGGTCAGGGGCGTCGCCAGCGCGTTCGCGGACGAGCTCGGTCGCCCCGTGCGCCCCGCCGGCGTGCCGTGGGGCGCCGACATGCGCCACTTCACCGCGCTCGGGATCCCGTGCACGATGGCCGGCACCGGCGGGATCGAGCTCGCGCACGCCGTCGACGAGCGGGTCGCGCTCGCCGACCTGGCCACGCTCGCGCGCGCGACGGTGAGGGTGCTGGCGCGCGCGGCGATGCCCATCTGATACCCATTGGGGCAACCTGGGGTACGTGTGAGGCGGCCGCGTGCCCGGCACTACATCCTCGGGAGGGATGCTCATGCGAAGGGGATTCTCGGCAGCCATCGCACTGCTGGTGGCCAGCGTGGCGCTGGTCGCACTGCCGGTGGGGGCCGGCGCTCACCCGGACGAGGCTGGGACGGCTTACGTCCCGTGGACCGACGACTTCTCCCAGCAGAAGTCGGTGAAGATGCTCCGCGGCGACGATGCGCCGTCGGCCGCCGCGATCGCCGCGCCCGGAGCGCAGAACATGCAACTGGTCGGCAACTCCGACAAGGACGGGACGGTCAACTCCGATCTCGCTTTCTGGGGCCAGCTCGCCTATGCGGGCAACTACGGCGGCTTCCGGATCCTGGACATCAAGGGCCAGCAGCCGCGGACCGTCGTGGACTTCACCTGCAACGGCCCGCAGAACGACGTCGCCGTGCACGAGATGGGCGGCAAGCGCTTCCTGTTCCAGTCGATCGACACGCCGCAGACGGCGGAGGACTGCACGAGCCGGGATGCGCCGCTCGTCGACGGGGCCAGGGTCGGCTACGAGGGCGTGCGCGTGTTCGACGTCACGAACCCGAACAAGCCCGAGTTCCTGGACATGGTCCAGACGGCATGCGGCTCACACACGCTGACGCTGCTCCCCGCCGGCCAGCAGGTCTACGTGTACGTCAGCTCGTATCCGCTCGGCAGCGGTATCACGCCGCAGGGCGCAACCGGGCCGGGCGACTACCGGGAGTGCGCGCGACCGCACAAGAAGATCTCGATCATCGAGGCGAGCGCCCCGGGCGGCAAGTTCGAGTTCCGTCGCAAGGAGCAGGCGCTCAGCGACGACACCACGATGAACAACGGCTTCCAGGCCTGCCACGACATCACGATGTTCATGAAGAAGAACATCGGGCTGGGCAGCTGCGCCGGCGACGGCCAGGTGTGGGACGTCAGCGATCCCTGGAACCCGACGACCGACGTCGAGGGCGAGCACACGCACATCCGCAGCCCCTCGCCGACCGACCAGTTCGAGTTCATCCACTCGGGGCCCGTCTCGTGGGACGGCAAGACGCTGGCGATCATGGACGAGACGGGCGGCGGCGGCACCGCCGAGTGCGACGGTGCGGCCTCGACCGACGGCTTCTACTACTACTACGAGATGATCGACCCCGGCGACCCCGCGCCGGATTTGCTCGGCCGCTACACGATCCCGCGCGCCCAGTCGCCCGAGATCTGCGTGTCGCACAACGCGAACGTGATCCCGGTCAAGGGCCGTGACCTGATGTCCGCCGCCTACTACCAGGGCGGCAACACGGTCATCGACTTCACGGACCCGACGAATCCGCGCGAGGTCGGCTACGCCGACCTGGAGGACGCCACGGGCCTGGCGGACTCGTGGTCGACGTACTGGTACAACGGCCGCATCTACGCCAACGGCGGACTCAACCGCCGCGGGGCGGCGGGCAACCGCGGACTGGACGTCTACGAGCTCAGCGGCTCGCTGGCCGCAGTGACCACGAGGGCGAAGCAGTGGGCGTACTCCAACCCGCAGACCCAGGAGGCCTGGCAGGCTCCGTGATCGGAGCCGCACCGGCCTGACCGACCGGGCCGTGGGCGCCCCGGGGCGCCCGCGGCCCTTTCTCTTCGCTAGAACAGGACCTTCCCCATGCCCCTGAAGCTCTTCCTCGTACTGCTCGCCTGCGCCGCGCTGGTCGCGGGTTGCGGCGACGACGGCGGCGACGACGACGCGCAGGCGGCGCTCGCCGTGCCGTGGGTCGACCCCGACGGCGACCCGCCGTACATCGGCTCGCTGAGCGTCAACCCGGGCGACGGATCGATCTTCATGGGCACCAACACCGGGCTGTTCGAGATCCCGAAGGCGGGCGGCAAGCCGGCCAAGGTCACGGGCCAGCTCAAGACGCCGAACGGCGAGGGCGCCGTCTCGGAGTCCCTGGTGGCGAAGTTCACGGGCCCCGACGAGCTGATCGCCTCCGGCCACCCGAGCGGCGACTCGACGCTGCCGCCGGCGCTGGGCCTGATCCGCTCCTCCGACGCGGGCAAGACCTGGGAGTCGGTGTCCGAGCTGGGCACCTCCGACTTCCACGCGCTCTCGCGCGCCGGCGACATCCTCGTCGCGCCGCTGTACGGGCAGGGGCAGATCCTGCTCTCGCGCGATGACGGCAAGACCTTCGAGCCGCGCGTCGCGCCGATGGCGCTCGTCGACCTCGCGGCCGACCCCGCCGATCCCACGCGCTGGGCGGCGACGTCCGAGTCGGGGATCTTCGTGTCCGTCGATGAGGGCAAGACGTGGCGCCAGCGCGACCCGACGCCGAACGTCCGGCTCGCCTGGCACGACTCGGGCGATCTGTTCCGGATCGACCCGGGGGGCCCCGTGAAGGTCTCCAAGGACGGCGGCGAGACCTGGGAGGACCGCGGCAGCACCGGCGGCGAGCCGCAGGCGCTGGCCGTCGATCAGGCGGGCGCGCTGTACGCCGCCACGCTCGACGGCAAGGTCCAGAAGTCCGAGGACGGCGGCAAGACCTTCACCGCGCTCGTGACACCGTGAGCAGCGAGCGCCGCCGCAGCGCCCCGTAGGCCGCAGCGGCCGCGCACGCCGCGCCGGCGGCGGCGAAGGCGGCGCCCGCCCCGTGCGCCTGGGCGAGCGCGCCCGACAGTGCGGCGCCGGCAGCGAGCCCGGCCGCGATGCCGGTCGACAGCCACGTGTAGGCCTCGGTGGCGGTCCCGGGCGGAGCGAGCCCCTCCACCATCGAGTACGCGGCCGCGATGGCGGGGGAGAGGGCGAGCCCCGCGAGCAGCAGGAGCGCGGCCAGCGGGAGCGGGCCGAGCGGGATCGTCAGCAGCAGGTGCCCACCCGCGAGCGCGGCGAGAAGCGCGGTGAGGCGGGCGACCGGGTCGCGGGCGGCGCCGGCGCGCGCTGCCGCGAGGCCCCCGAGCAGCGAGCCGAGCCCCCAGACGCCGAGCAGCAGGCCCGCGGCGCCCGCATGGCCGGCGGCCTCGGCGGCCACGGGGACCGCGATCTCGATCGAGCCGAACGTCGCGCCGAGCAGCGCGAACACGACCATCAGCGTGCGCACGCCGCTCGAGTGCAGCGCGCCCGCCGCCCCGAGGCCGTGGCCCGCGTGGGCCGGCCGCCAGGCGCGCGAGACCGCGTGTGCGCAGAACGCGAGCACCCCGCCGAGCAGCAGCGCCGCGCAGGCGAGCATGGCCGCGGCTGTGCTCCACGCGCCGAGCGCCCCCGCGATCACGACCGGTCCGACGATGTAGGTGGCCTCGAGCGCCGCGGCCTCGAGCGAGAACGCGGCGTGCATGCGGCCCGGATCGTCGCCGAGCATCGCCGGCCAGAGCGTGCGCAGGCACGGCCCGAGCGGCGGGAACGTCGCGCCGGCGAGCGCCGCGAGCGCGATCGCGGGGGCGATCGCGACGCCGTGCGGGAGCAGCGCCGCGGCGACGATCGCCGCCGCCGACACGAGCGCCGCCGGGATGAGGATCGGTCCCTGCCCGCGCCGGTCGACGAGGCGCCCGAGCACCGGCGCAGTCACGCCGTTGGCGAGCGCATAGGCGCCGGCGACGGCGCCGCCCGCCGCGAACGAGTCGGTGAGGTGGCGCAGGTGGAGGATCAGCACGAGCCCGAGCGCCGACGCCGGCAGCCGCCCCGCCATCGAGGCGAGGAACAGCCGCGCGAAGCCCGGCACGCGCAGCAGGGTGCCGATCGGGACGCGCTCGCTGACGGCGGTGGCGGTCATCGCCGGTCAGCTTGCGGCCGCCGCCGCGCAGGCGCCAACGATTCGGCCACGCCCGAATCCGTACGATGGCCGGGTGATCGCGTACCGCTTCGGTCCCGAGGACCTGGGGAGGGTGCGGTTCGCGATCTCGCCGCTGTTCGAGATCGCCGCATCGCTCGACGTCCTGCGCGACCCGGCGCGCCATGCGATGCACGCGCCATGGGTCGCGACCGCGCGCGAGCGGCTCGCGGACCTGGACCTCGCCCTGCTCGAGGCGGTCGCGCCGGAGGCGACCTACCGACCGGACTTCATCCACCCGCCGCCGGAGCGCCCGCGGGCCGGGTTCGCCTCCGAGCTGGCCCGGGTGCGCGCGACCCCGCCGGAGCAGGTCGCCCGAGACCTGGCCTGGGCCTACGAGGGCGGCGAGCCGCCCGCCGCCGCGCGCGTCCTGCTCGACGACCCGCCGCGCGGGATGGCGCAGCTCGCCGACGTCATGACGGCGTACTGGAAGCGCGTGATCGAGCCGCACTGGCCGGCGATCCGCACGACGCTCGAGGCCGACATCGCCTACCGCGGCGCCCGGCTCGCCGAGGGCGGCCCCCTCGCCGCCTTCGCCGACCTCCACGAGGAGGTCAGCTGGCGCGACGGCGCGCTCGTCGTCGACCGCGCCTACGAGTCCACCGTCGAGCTCGCCGGCCGTGGTCTCCTGCTCGTCCCGGTCGCGTTCGCCTGGCCGCAGCTGTGGGCGATGATCGACCCGCCGTGGCAGCCCGCGCTGGTCTACGCGCCGCGCGGCGTCGCCACGCTCTGGGAGCCCGCCGAGCAGGCGCCGGGCGCGCTCGCCGACCTGCTCGGCCGCCGCCGCGCCGCGATCCTCAGCGCGCTCCCCGCCACGACCCAGGAGCTCGCCCGCGCCCACGCCGCCAGCGCCGCGGGCGTCTCCGAGCACCTCGGCGTCCTCCGCCGTGCCGGCCTCGTCACCGCCCACCGCGACGGCCGCGCCGTCCGCTACACCCGCACCGCGGCGGGCGACGCGCTCGTGCGTTCCGCCGGCGACCGATGAGTCGCGGGTGCGCGCGTCGTCTTACAGGCATCACCCACTCTCCAGGAGGCTCATCATGCCGAAGGCGATCACCCCGAACCTCTGGTTCGACAACCAGGGCCTCGAGGCCGCGGAGTACTACACGTCGATCTTCCCGGACTCGCGGATCGTCAACGTCACGCACTACACCGAGGCCGCGCCGGGCAAGGCGGGTCAGGTGCTCACGGTCGACTTCGAGCTGCAGGGCCAGCGCTTCACCGCCCTCAACGGCGGGCCGGAGTTCACCTTCTCCGAGGCCATCTCGCTGCTGATCGAGTGCGAGGACCAGGCGGAGCTCGACCGCTACTGGGACCGGTTCGTCGCGGACGGCGGCGAGGAGGGCCCGTGCGGCTGGGTCAAGGACCGCTACGGGCTCTCGTGGCAGGTCGTGCCGGCCGGCATCGACGAGCTGTTCGGCGACGACGACCCCGCGCGCGCCCAGCGCGCCATGGAGGCCATGTTCAAGATGCGCAAGCTCGACATCGCCGCGCTGCGCGCCGCCGCCGAGGGCGTCGCGGTCTGAGCAGGTCGGAAGCCCCGGTGCGGGGCCGGGCGGTCAGAGTCGCCCGGCCTCGCGCGCGGCGTTCTCGGTGGCCTCGAGCTGGCGCTCCACGATCGCCAGGCCGAGGTCCCAGAAGCCCGGGTCGGTGAGGTCGACGCCGACGATCTTGCCGAGCTCCTCGGGCGGCATCGACCCGCCGGCCGACAGCAGCTCCAGGTAGGCGGGCACGAACGCGGCGCCCTCCTCCTCGTAGCGGCCGTAGACGGCGAGCGCCAGCAGCTGCCCGTAGGCGTAGGCGTAGACGTAGCCCGGCGACCCGATGAAGTGCGGGATGTAGGACCACCAGGAGCCGTAGTTGTCGGTCAGCTCGACCGCGTCGCCGAGCAGCTCGCCCTGCGAGTCCAGCCACAGCTCGGCGAAGCGGTCGACCGACAGCTCGCCGGCCTCGCGCCGCTCGGTGTGCACGAGGTGCTCGAAGCGGTTCATCGCGATCTGGCGGAACACCGTCGCGACCGCGCCGTCGACCGTCTCGGTCAGCAGCGCCAGCTTCGAGTCGGGCGTGGCGGCCTGCTCGAGCAGCCGCCCGAAGACGATCTGCTCGCCGAACACGCTCGCCGTCTCCGCGAGCGTCAGCGGCGTGGAGAAGTGGAACACGCCCTGGCGGCCGCCGAGCGCCGCGTGCACGCCGTGCCCGAGCTCGTGGGCCAGCGTCATCACGTCGCGGCGCTTGTAGGTGTAGTTGAGCAGCACGTACGGGTGAGCGGACGGCACGGTGTAGGCGCAGAACGCCCCGCCGCGCTTGTTCGGGCGCACCGGCGCGTCGATCCAGCTCTCGTCGAAGAAGCGCCGCGCGAGCGCGCCCAGGTCCTCCGAGAAGGAGCCGTAGGAGTCGAGCACCAGGCCGCGCGCCTCGCTCCAGCCGACGTGCTCCTCGTCGTCGGAGACC
>DATFQI010000215.1:0-10509 GCA_035264365.1 Solirubrobacteraceae bacterium | reverse complement strand
GTCAGCTCGCGCGAGTTGTTCGAGGTCAGCAGCACCACCGGGTGGGTGCGCGCCTCGATCCGGCCCAGCTCGGGGATCGTGATCTGGAAGTCGCTCAGCAGCTCGAGCAGCATCGCCTCGAACTCCTGGTCGGTCTTGTCGATCTCGTCGATCAGCAGCACCACCGGCTCCGGGGAGGCGATCGCCTGCATCAGCGGGCGGGTGAGCAGGAACTCCGGGCCGAAGATGTCGTCCTGGACGCTCTGCCAGCCGGCGTCGTCCTTGCTCTCGGCCTGGATCCGCAGCAGCTGCTTGCGGTAGTTCCACTCGTACAGCGCCTTGGCCTCGTCGAGGCCCTCGTAGCACTGCAGGCGCACCAGCGTGCGGTCCAGGTAGCGCGCGAGCGCCTTGGCGAGCTCGGTCTTGCCGACGCCGGCCGGGCCCTCGACAAGGACCGGCTTGCCCAGCCGCGTGGCCAGGTAGGCGACGAGGGCGGTCGAGTCGCCCGGCAGGTAGCCCGCCGCCCGCAGGCCGGCGGCGACCTGCTCGGCGGATTCCGGTGCAGCGACGCTCACGAGGTCGAGTCTAGACTCGCGCCCGTGGACGAGACCTCGCCGACGCCGTTCGTGGCCCTGATGGTGCTCGGCTTCCTGATCGGCTGCGCGGGCCACCTGTACAAGTCGCCGGCCACCGTCGCCGTCGGCATCGCGATCGCGTTCCTCGCCACCGCCGCGGCCTACGCGGTCTATCTCACGTAGGCCTGGGCCACGGGATCGCCGCGCCCGACGCGGCTCGAGAGCACCACGAGCGGCGTCTCGCCCACGAAGGCGGCCGCGCCGAAGCGCGAGTCGCGGCCGGCGGCGGAGACGTCCTCGGGCGGCCCGAACGGCGCGCCGGCGCCGTCCGCGACCGCGGCCCGCACGACGCTCGCCGGGTCGTCGACGCCGCCGTCCCAGACGACCGCCAGCCGCCCGCCCGGGCCGGCCGCGAGGTCGGAGAGGACGGCGGTGGTGCCCGGCGCCGAGACGGTCTGCGCCGGCGCGGGGCCGCGCGTGACGCGCACCCCCGCGGCGCCGCGCCACGCGATCGCGACCATGCCGGCGCTGTCGGCGACGGCGTCGAGCACGTGGCCGAGGCCGTCGTCGTCGCGCACCGGGATCGACTCCAGCAGCCGCGCGCGGGCGAAGCGCCGGGCGCCGGCCGCCCGCGTCGCCGACTGGAAGAAGATCGGCCCGCGCGTGCCGCCCTCGGAGGTGAACTGGGCGGTCCAGGCCAGCACGGCGCGCCCGGACGGGGTGACCACCGGCGCCATCTGGGCGTTGTAGGCGGGCTCGGAGCGGATCGTGTCGGCGGCGCGGAAGCCGCGGGCTCGGCGGCCCTTGAAGCGGGTGCGCAGCACCCCGCGCGCGTCCCAGCTCACGAGCACGTCGCCACGCTCGCCGATCGCCGTCGCGACGCCGCGGATGCGGCCCGTGGCGAGCCGCCGCGGCTTGCCGAAGCCGTGCCCGGCGCGGCGCAGCGCCACGTAGACGCGGTCGGTGCGCACGCCGCGGTCCTCGAACCAGGCCAGCGCCGCGTCGCCGCGCGGGTTGACGGCCAGCGACGCCCGCGCGATCGAGTACGGCCGAGCGCGGCGGATCGTGTGCAGCTTGCCGAAGCGCCCGCCGACCGTCCCGAAGCGCACGCCGATGCGCGCTTGCGGCGTGTCGCCGGGGCCGGGCACGATCAGCGCCAGCAGCGCGCCGCGGGCGCCGTAAGCCTCGAAGCCGGCGACGAAGGTGTTCGGGCGCCGGATGCTCACCGCGGGCACGAGGCCCCCGGGCGCGCCGAAGCCGGAGGCCCCGGGGCCGCGCGGGGCGCCCTCGAAGCCGGCGCGGTCGCCCTGCTGGTAGCGCCACGCCGCGAGCGCGCCGCCGTTGCCCGCGACGATCACCGTCGGGTCGTCGACGAAGCGGTGCGGCGAGGACAGCGTCTGCCCGGTCCACTCGGCCCGCGCGGAGGCGGGAGCGAGCAACAGCAGGGCGACGGCGAGGGCGAGGCGCATGCCACCACAACGCGCCGGAACCCCGCCAGTTGCGCGCGACGGGTCAGTTGCTCACGCCCTGCGTGAGCAAACGACCCGTCGACTCAGAAGAGGCGGTCGGGTGGGGCGTCGGGCTCGGGGTCCGGGTCGCTGCGGCGGCGGCTGCGGCCGGGAGCCTCGGGCGGCTCGCCGTCCCAGTCCGGGCGGTCGCGCAGCACCTCGGTGACCGCCGTGACGTCGCGCGGCTCGCGGCGGTCGCTCGCGCGCCGGCGCGGGGGCGGCGCGGCGGCCTCCCAGTCGAGGTCCTCGGCCGGGTTCGGCGGCTCCGGCCGGTGCGCCGCGCGCACGCGCGCGCCGGCGACCACCAGGGCCGCCGCGGCCGCGAGCGCGACGATGAAGCCCCACTGGACGCCGACCACGACGCCCGGCTGCTCGTCGCCGGGCCGGTCGAAGACGCGCCAGATCAGCAGCAGCGCCGCCCACCCGCCCGCGACCGAGATCACGAGCCCGTCACCGCCGGGCAGGTGGAAGGCCTTGCCCTCCATCCGCGCCCACAGCAGGAACAGCACCCCCGCCGCCACCAGCAGGATCGCCGCCTCCACGAAGGTGAAGACCCCGAACGCGTTCAGGCTCTTGGACGCCAGGCCGCTGCCGGCGCCGGGGTCGACGGTGCGCTGGTACCAGGGCAGCCCCATCGAGAGCACCAGCACGAGGGCCGCGGCCGCGGCCATGCGGTGCTCGGGCGGGAGCTCACGCACGCGCTTCTGGAGGCTCGGCACGACGTCGAGTTTGTCAGGAGATCGGGATGTCCTCCACCGTCGCCGGTGGAGGCTCCGAACCCGGCTCGAGCCGGTCGATCGAGTAGTCCAGCACCGACCGCAACGCGATCAGCAGCTCGCGCAGCGCCTGCTGGAGCTGGCGCTGCAGGTCGGGCGGCAGCGAGCTGCGCGCCAGTTCCATCAGCCCGGTCAGCGCGGAGAGGTCCGGGAACGGCGGCGGGGTGGACGGGCCCGCACCCTGCTTCGGGTTCTCGAAGCCGCGCGGCGGCACCTCGGCGCCGATCCGCTCGGCGCGCTCGGTCGCCTCGCGGACCAGCCGCTCCGCCTCGCGCACCGCGTCGAGCGGGTCCTCAGGCACCGACCGGCTCCTGCTCCGTGAACCCGACGACCAGCGAGCCGTCGGCCAGCGCGGCCGACGACGGCCGGTAGGCGGCCATCGCGCCGGGCAGCAGGATCGTGCGCTTGTGGCCGTCGACGCGGACCACGAGCTCGAGCCCGATCTTCTTCAGCGACACGTCGCCCTTGCCCACGAACGGGAGGTCGAGCCGCAGCTCCGCCCCGCCGTCGTGCAGCGAGAGCTCCTGCGTGACCCGGCCGTGCAGCACCGCGCCGGCGTCGCGGCCGTCGAACAGCGCCGCGGCGAGCCGGTCGAGCATCTCCGCGCCGAGCACCTCGCGCTCGAAGTACGGCGCGCGCAGCACGGGCACGGGGGCGAAGCCGGACTCCACGAGCTCCAGCTGCTCGGCCTGCACCGCGCGCCAGGCGCCGAAGTAGGTCCCGTCCAGCTCGTCCGGAAAGACGCGGTTGACGACCACGGCGTCGGTCACGTAGCCGTACAGGTTCAGGTAGGTGAACGTCCGCATCGCCTCGGCGACGACCATCCGGTCGGGCGTCATCACGAGCCGGATCGACGCGTGCTCGGCGTCGCGCAGCAGGTCGTGCATTGCGACCAGGTTGCCGACCAGCCGCTGGATCTCGCCGAACGCGCGCTCGTCGGGGAGCTGCATGTCCAGGAACGTGCGTGCCAGCGGCCGCGCCGCGGCCAGCAGCGCGCGCTCGCGCCCGAGCACCTTGTCCAGCCACCACTGCGCCGCGTCGGGGAACGAGAGCAGCCGCAGCGTCTCGCCGGTCGGCGCGCAGTCGACGACGATCACGTCCCAGTCGCCGGACTCGTGGTGCTCCTTGAGCGCGAGCAGGCTGAACAGCTCGTCGCCGCCCGGCGGCACCGTCAGCTCCTCGGCCGCGATCCGGTCGACCCCGCGCTCGACCAGCAGGGCGCCGAGCCAGCGCTGCACGCCCGACCAGTGGCGCTCGAGCTCGTCCTGGGCCTGGATCTGCTGGGCGAACAGGCCGCCGCCGACGTCGGTCGGCCTGCCACCGACCGCGGTCTCGAGCGACTCGGCGAGCGAGTGCGCGGGGTCGGTGGAGAGCACGATCGTGCGGGCGCCCGCGGCGGCGCAGCGACGCGCGGTCGCCGTCGCCACCGACGTCTTCCCGACTCCGCCCTTGCCGGTGTAGAGGATCGTCCGGGGCGCCATCAAGCCCCGGGAGCCTACCCGCGGCGCTTCTTCTTACGCGGCTTGAGCACCTCGATGTCGCCGCTCGCGGTCGCAGGGTTGCCCGCGGCGTCGCGCGCCGCGAGCGTGACGGTGTAGATCCCGCGCTTGCGCGGCACCTGCCAGCCGAGCGTGTGCTTCCCGCGCGACAGGCTCCCGACGTAGCGCGTGTGCACGAGCTTCTCGCCGCGCGTGATCCGCAGCGTGACGCCGGAGATCTTGTCCAGCGACATCTTGATCCGCCCGTAGGCGCCGCCGCGCAGCCGCCGGCTGGTGAGCTGCACGACCGGATCGGTCGTCAGGTAGGTCGTGAAGTGCTCCTCCGCGCCGCAGTAGACGGTGCTCTGCGTGCGGTTGCACAGCGACTCGAGGAAGTCACGCAGCAGCGTGTGGTAGCCGAGATCGGACTCGTGCGTGACCGTCCCGCGCGAGTACAGCGACCACGCGCCCGTGTCGTAGGTCGGGACCTCCTGGCGGGCGCGCGCCTCACCCGCGGTGAACAGCGCCTTCGCGCGCTCGTCGCCGGCGATCCGGCCGTAGTCGTACAGGCCGACCAGCGACTGGATGAAGCCGTTGAGGATCCGCAGGCCCGGCTCGAACGAGTACTGGGCGTAATGGGCGCCCGCCCCCGCGGGCACGCGCACGCCCTCGGGCGCGGCCTGCTCGAAGATGCTCAGGCCGCGGCCGGTGACCGGGAACACGTCGGCCTGGCGGCGCAGCCGCTGTGCCGCGCGCGAGAGCGCCTGCAGTGCCGTGCCCTGCGCGAGGCTGGAGACCCAGGGCGCCTTGCCCGCGCGGTAGTCGAAGTAGTACTCCCAGGCGAGGCCGCCGGCGCGCTCGGCGGCGAGCGGCAGCAACTCGTCCACGGCCTGGCCGAGCGCGGTGCTCTGGCGCGAGGACCAGAGCGCGTTGACCTTGCCGAACGTGCCCAGCACCTGGATCTGGATGCCGGCGCCGGGGTAGTACTGCCAGACGATCTGGGAGCCGTCGAAGCCGACGCGCCGCCCCGAGGACAGCAGCGGCCCCTTGGTCCACCACTCGCGGTTGCGCTGCAGCGTCAGGAACAGCGGCGCCAGGCGCGACGCGGTGAGCTGCCCGCGCGCGGCGACGCCCTCGAGCGTCTTCACGACCGCGCCCAGCTCCAGCTTGCGGCGCCCGGAGAGCTTCTTGACCGTGCGCTTGGCGTCGTCGTAGGCGGCGCGGCGCTCCGCATACGTGGCGTCGTCGATCGCACCGGCCGCGAGCAGCTTCTTGAGCTCGCCGGGCACCGTGCGGCGCTTCTGGGCGAGCGCGGCGAGCGGCGCCGAGCGGCGCTGGTCAGCAGCCGAACGCACCGGAGGGAACGTCTCGGCGGGCGCGAGCGACGTCCCGTGGCGGACGACGCTGCCGTCCTCGCGCATCACGAGGACGGGTGCGGCGACCGCCGGCACGGCGGTGCAGAGCGTGCCCGCGAGGGCAACGAACAGACAACGAAAGACCGGCTGGAAGGGCATCGACCCAATGCTAGGCTCGCCGATCCCATGACCTTGCGCCCCCGCCTGCTCCTCCTCGCCCTCCTCGCGGTCCTCGCGGCCCTCGTGGTCGGCTGCGGCGGCGGAGACGGAGAAGGCGCGTCGGCCGACGAGGACACGAGCGTCGACCAGGTCCTCAAGGACACCTTCTCCGGCAAGAAGAAGGTCGACTCGGGCAAGCTCGACCTGTCGCTGAAGCTCGACGTGCAGGGCTCCTCGGACTCGCAGCTGCAGGGGCCGATCTCGCTGCGCCTGAGCGGCCCGTTCCAGACCGAGGGCAAGGGCAAGCTGCCCCAGTTCGACATCGACGCGGCCTTCGAGGGCGCCGGCCAGAGCCTCAAGGCGGGCGTGATCTCGACCGACGACAAGGCGTTCGTGAACTTCCAGGCGACCGACTACGCGGTCTCCGACCAGGTCTTCCAGCAGTTCAAGGCCGGCTACGAGCAGGCCCAGAAGCAGAGCGCCGACAAGGGCAACCAGCAGTCGCTGGCCACGCTGGGGATCGACCCGCGCCGCTGGCTGACGAACCCGAAGAACGAGGGCGAGGCCAAGGTCGGCGACACCGACACGATCAAGATCACCGGCGGCGTCGACGTCAACAAGCTGCTCGACGACGTCAACACGGCGCTCGACAAGGCGCGCAGCCTCGGCGTCGAGGGCTCCGACCAGCTGCCGGAGAAGCTCACCGACCAGCAGAAGCAGCAGGCCGCCGAGGCGATCAAGGACCTCAACGTCGAGATCTACACGGGCAAGGACGACACGACGCTGCGGCGGATGGTCGTCGACATGGACGTCGACGGCGGCCAGGACGGCTCCGGCTCGCTGACGCTCGACTTCCAGCTGCTCGACCTCAACGAGGACCAATCGATCGAGGCGCCCTCCGGCGCGAAGCCGTTCGACGAGCTGCTCGGCCAGCTCGGCGGCCTCGGGCTCGGCGGCTCGGGTGCCGGCGGCTCAGGCTCGGGGTCAGGCGGCGGCTCGGGCTCAGGCGGCGCCTCCGCCGAGGACCTCAAGAAGTACTCCGACTGCGTCACCGAGGCCGGCTCGGACACCGCCAAGGCGCAGAAGTGCGCCGACCTCCTCTCACCGTAGGCTCATCGACTTGGTCGGGCCCGTAAGCTCGGCGCCGTGACCCAGCCCGCGGAGCGCTTCAACCTGCGCCGGTTCCTGCTGTCCGGATCGGGCTGGCCCTATCTGCTGGTCCCGTTCATCCCGATCGCGATCGCGCTCGAGCTGGCGCACGCGAGCGCGACGCTGGTGTTCGTCGCCTCCGCGCTCGGCGTGATCCCGACGGCGGCACTGATGGGCCGCGCCACCGAGGAGCTGGCCGCACGCTCCGGTCCGGGGATCGGCGGCTTCCTGAACGTGACGTTCGGCAACGCGCCCGAGCTGATCATCGCCTTCTTCGCGCTGCGCGAGGGCCTGCTGGAGGTGGTCAAGGCCTCGCTGGTCGGCTCGATCCTCGGCAACATCCTGCTCGTGATGGGGGCCGCGATGCTGGTCGGCGGCCTCAAGCGCGAGCGCCAGCACTTCGAGCGCACCGCGGCCAACACGCAGTCGCTGATGCTGATGCTGGCCTGCGTGGCGCTGATCATGCCCGCGATCTACGAGCTCGTGATCGGCGGCAGCCTGCCGAACCCGACCGACAAGTCCGAGCAGTTCCCGTCGGACCTTGAGAAGATGTCCTTCGGCGTGGCGATCGTGCTCCTGGGCACCTACGTCGCCGGGCTGTTCTTCTCGCTGCGCACGCACAAGGACCTCTTCAACCCCGAGCACGCCGAGGAGGACCACGTCGGCGAGCACTGGTCGGTCAAGAAGAGCGTGATCGCGCTGGCGATCGCCGGCGTCGCGGTCGGCGTGATGTCGGAGATCCTCGTCGGCTCGATCACCGAGGCCTCCGAGTCGATCGGCCTGTCGCCGTTCTTCGTCGGCATCATCGTCGTGGCGATCGTCGGCAACGCCGCCGAGCACTGGGTCGCGATCTACTTCGCCTCGCGCGACAAGATGGACCTGTCGGTCAACATCGCGATCGGCTCGAGCGCCCAGATCGCGCTGTTCGCCGCGCCCGTGCTCGTGCTGCTGTCGTTCGTCGTCGGCCCGTTCCCGATGGCGCTCGTCTTCAACGGGCTCGAGCTGGGGGCGATCGTGCTGGCGATCCTGATCGCGCAGCAGGTCACCCAGGAGGGCGAGTCGACCTGGTTCGAGGGCCTGCAGCTGCTGTCGGTCTACGCCGTGCTAGGCCTGGTCTTCTTCTTCGTCTGATGCCCGTCGTGTTCGCCTTCTTCACCGGCCCGCTGCCGTGGGTGATCCTGGCCGTGGTCACGGTCGTCTGCCTCTGGGTCGACCTGCACTTCTTCGCGCGCGGCCGCGAGCCGAGCTTCCGCGAGGGCGTGGTCTGGAGCATCGGCTGGCTCGTCTTCTCGCTGCTGGTGGCGGTCGTCGTCCTGGTGCTCTCCGACGCCGACGACGCGATCACCTACACGACCGTCTATTTCATCGAGCGCTCGCTGTCGCTCGACAACCTGTTCGTCTTCCTGCTGCTGTTCGCGTACTTCGGGATCGCCGAGGAGTACCGCGCGCGGCTGCTGTTCTGGGGCATCGCGGCCGCGCTCGTGCTGCGCGGCCTGGCGATCCTCGGCGGCGTCGCGCTGATCGAGCAGTTCCACTTCGTCATCTACGTGCTCGGCGTCCTGCTGCTGGTCCTCGCCTACCGGATCCTGCAGGGCGTCGACGAGAACGTCGACCCCGACAAGAACTTCGTCGTGCGGCTCGTGCGACGGTTCTTCCCGGTCACGCCCGACGACCACGGCGGCAAGTGGTTCGAGCACATCGACGGCAAGCGCCACGTGACGCCGATCTTCCTCTGCCTGGCGGCGATCGTGGCCGCCGACATCGCGTTCGCGGTCGACTCGATCCCGGCGGCGTTCGCGATCACGCGCGACTCCGTGCTGATCTGGATGGGCAACGTGTTCGCGCTGCTCGGCCTGCGGGCGCTGTTCGTGCTCGTGGAGGGGATGATCCGGCGCTTCCGCTACCTCGACGAGACGATCGCCATCGTGCTCGCGCTGGTCGCCGTCAAGCTGCTGATCGAGGACATCTACAAGATCGGCCCGGTCGGCTCGCTGGCGATCGTGGCGCTGGCCTTCGCCGTCGGCATCACCGCGTCGCTGATCGCCGACCGGCGCGATCCCGACGCCGACGCCAAGCGCGAGGAGCGGGGGCAGCGCACCTCGCGCACGGCGGACGCAGAGGACTCAGGCGGCGAGGCCGAGGCGGCCGAGCCCGAGGCGGCGCGCCGCTCCTGAGCGCCGGCGCGTCTGCTGGGCGCGCAGGCGCAGCAGCGCGACGGCCTCGCCGGTGCGGGCGAACGGGTCGGCGGCCACCCGGCCGTCGGCGACCGACATCGCGGCCACGGCGCGGCCGTCGGCGACGGCCAGCAGGACGTCGCCGGTCAGCGGCTCGGTCTCGTCGAGGGCGGCCAGGCGGGTCAGGGTCCCGGCGTCGACCGGCCCGGCGGGGAGGAGGAAGAGGGAGGCGGGGGAGGTCATGAGCACAGTGTCGGCCCGAAATCCGTTCAGGTCCAGCGACAGTTACTTCACGCCACCTGTAAGCTCGGCTTCACGATGCTCGACGTCCGCCGCCTCCGGCTGCTGCGCGAGCTGGCCGTCCGCCGGACGGTGACGGCCGTGGCCGAGGCGCTCTCCTACACGCCCTCGGCCGTCTCGCAGCAGCTCGCGGCGCTCGAGCGCGACGCCGGCGTGCCGCTGATGGAGCGCGTCGGCCGCGGCGTGCGGCTGACCGATGCGGGGCGCCTCCTCGCCGGCCACGCGGACGCGGTCATCGCCCAGCTGGAGGCGGCCGAGGTCGACCTCGCGGCCTCGCGCGGCCACGTCTCGGGCCGTGTCCGCATCGCCTGCTTCCAGACCGGCGCGCACGCGCTCGTGATCCCCGCGATCGGCCCGCTGGAGACCCGCCACCCCGAGCTGCAGTGCGAGCTCGTGCAGGCCGACGCCGAGAGCTCGCTGCCGGCGCTGCGCCTGGGCGACGTCGACATGGTCCTGGCCGAGGAGTACGACCACGCGCCGCGCACGCGCGACCCGGCGCTCGAGCACCGCGAGCTGTGCCGCGACGCGCTGGTGTTCGCCGTTCCGGTCGGCCACCCCGCTGCGCAGCAGGAGACGATCGCCTTCGCCGACCTGCGCGACGACGAGTGGGCGGGCGGCGAGACCGGCACCGCCTGGAACGACATGATCGAGCGCGCCTGCCGCTCGATGGGCGGCTATGAGCCCGACGTGCGCCACAACGTCGACGACGTGCGGCTGATCCTCTCGCTGGTGGCCGGGCGCGGCGCGGTCGGCCTCGTGCCCGCGCTCGGGCTGCACAACGAGATCGAGGGGTTCGTCTGGCGCCCGCCCGCCGAGGGCCGTCTGGACCGCAAGATCTTCACCGCGGTTCGCCGCGGCACGGCCGAGCGGCCGGCGCTTCAGGCGCTGCGGGAGGAGCTGGCGGTCCAGGCGCGCGCGCTTGGCCTGGAGACCGTGGATAACCCCTGAGCCGGCGAGACGCCGCGGGGATCGCCGGATCAGGGGTCAGTAGCCGTCGTCCGGGTCGGGCTCGAGCTCGTCCTCTTCTTCGACGACCTCGTCGTCGGTGTCGGGCCC
>DATFQI010000214.1:0-5359 GCA_035264365.1 Solirubrobacteraceae bacterium | reverse complement strand
ATGCCGCTGCGCCGCTCACGCAAGCCCGACGGCGCGTTCTTCCAGCTCTACCGTCGCTTCCACTGGGGCGACCTCGCGACGTTCAACGTGCTCGACGGGCGCCAGTACCGCTCCGACCAGGTCACACCAGTGTGCACGCCGGCACAACGCACGCCGAGCGGCTACTGCCCTGGCGTGCTCGAGGCCTCGCGCACGATGCTCGGCGCCGAGCAGCGCGACTGGCTACTGGCAGAGCTCGCCACGAGCACGGCCCGCTGGAACGTCCTCGCCAACCAGACGGGCTTCGCGCCGTGGGACCGGGATACGAACGCCTTCCGGCGTGGCTTCGGCGAGGGCGACAACTGGGACGGCTACGTCGCCGAGCGCCAGGTGCTGCTCGATCACATGGTCACGAGCGGGACCCCGAACCCGATCGTGATCACCGGCGACTCGCATCAGAACTGGGTCCGCAACGTGCCGCCCAACCACACGGACTTCGACGTGGCCCCCGTGGCGACCGAGTTCATGGGCACCTCGATCTCCACGGGTGGCGACCCGGGCGAAGGCGACGAGTTCACGCTGTTCGGCGGCGACCCGCAGAATCCGCACATCGTCTTCCGCAACAACAACCGCGGCTACGTGCGCTGCACGCTGACGCCCGACACCTGGACGAGCGACTTCCGGGTGGTCGACTCGGTCCTGCGTACCGAGGACATCCGGACGACGACGCTCGCGACGTTCGAGGTCGAGAACGGCAAGGCCGGCGCGCGCCGGGTGGGCGTGTAGCTAGCTACTTCCCCCGGATAAACGGCCCGGGTTGGGTGACGAAAACGGCCGCGCCGGGGGCGCGGCCGTCGTGCAAATCGGCTCCCGGGGTGGAGGTCCGGGGGCGGATTGGATGGTGTCAGGCGGGTCGGATGGCGAGCGTGTCGAGGTTGTAGGTCAGGATGCTCCAGCCGACCGATGTCTTGGCGCCGGCTTGGCCTTTGAGGCGGGTGCGGCGGAGGCCGTAGCGGCGTTTGAGGTGGCTGATGCGGCCTTCGGCGCCGACGCGGTAGCGCGCCAGGCGCCGGTCGGTGCGTCTGGAGCCGGCGCTGCGGCGGCCGGCGATGAACACGCGGCCGGCGTCGGGAAACGCGTCGCTGACGGGGCCGGGATTGAAGCCGGCGTCCAGCGCAACGTCGCGCGGGCGGAGCTTGAGCCGCTCGAGCTCGGCGGTTGTCTTGGGCAGCAGCGTGTCTTCTTTGGGATTGCCGATCGTTGTCGGCGCGGGCAGGATCAGGCCGCGTGCGCCGCGGCGCGTGTTCTCGGTGATCTCGGCGATCTGAAAGACGTAGCCGAACTCGTTCGGGACGCCGAGCTTGCCGCGGCGGATCGGGCGTGCGTCGGGGTCGGCGAGCGACACGAGCCGATCGGTGATCGGCTCGCCGGCGAGGCGCTTGGTGATCTGGTCGGCGACCTTGTGCGCGCGGTCGGCGAGTTCATCGAGTCGGCGCGCGGCCCGCAGCTTGGCCTGCGCTCCGCGGCCCCGCGCCCGCCTGCGCAGCTGTGCCGCCAGCGCGCGTGTCTCACGCACCGAGCGCTTGACCAGCTCGCCGGCCTCGCCGGTCAAGCGCAGCACGGTCGCCTTGGCCTGCCCGGTGCGGCGCGCGAACGTGCGGTGGATCTGGCGCAGCAGCTTGCCGGCCGCGCGCGAGCGATCACGGACCTGGCGCGCGCCGGCGCCCGCCAGCCGCCGCGCCTCGGCGGCCTCGCGCGCCAGCATGCGCGTCGCGTCGCCCGCGAGCCCGGCGTCGCTGGGATAGCGCACGTCGGCCTCGACGACGGTCGAGTCGATCCGGACAGCCCGCGTGATGAAGCGCCGCTCGCGCGTTGCCTTGGTGATCACCGCGCGCGTGATCTCATCGACGACCTCCGCACCGAGTCGGCGCGTGAGCTTGCGCACCGTCGACTCGTCCGGCACCCGCTCGGTCAGCGCGATCAGGCAGAAGCGCCGCAAGTGCAACGAGTCAGACACCTCGCGCACCAACGTCTCATAGCCCCAGCCGGTGCGCGTCTTGATGACCATCAGCCGCACGAACGTCGTCATCGCGATCGTCGGCCGACCATGGCCGAGCGCGACTTGCTCCCAGGCCGCCTCGATCGGCGCCAGCAGCCGCCGGTCCTCCAGCAGCTCATCGAGCGCCGCCAGATCGCCCGGCAGATCGCGCACCTCCACCGGCAACCCGAGATCAAACAGCGATTCCACCTGACCGCCCACCAGTCGCAGCATCCGTCCTCCAAACCAGCCCATTTTGCAGGACAAATACTCCTAGACAGACCGGACAGAACCGCCGCGCCAGCGGCGACTATTTCCGGGGCAAGTAGCTAGCCGCGGTCCATCGCCCGCACGACCCTCGCGAGGTTGTCCTCCCAGACCTCGCGCGGGGTCGGCGGCAGGACCTCGTCCCAGATCTCGGCGAAGGAGCTGCGCATCTGGCCCATGCCCTCGGGGCGCCCGATGAACCACCAGTGCAGGTGCTCGGCGCCCTCGCCCCAGCGGCCGATGTGCACCTTGCCGATGCCGCCGACCGCGAGCACCGCGCGCTCCACGCGCCCGAGCATGACGCCCATCTCGCGCGCCAGCTCGTCCTGGAGGTCCGCCGGCCCGGTGTGGTGCGCGCGCGGCTCGAGCAGGACGATCACGGGCAGCCCGGTCGGCTCGGGCGTGGACGTCAGCCGCCAGCGCTCGTCGGTCCACAGGTAGGTGTCGTCGGGCTTCGTGCAGGCCGGGCAGTCGACCCCTCCGGCGCCCGTGATCTGCGGCTCCGGGTCGGGCGGCCGCAGCTCGCGCGGGCGCAGCTCGCCCTCGAACGGCCAGCTGTCCCACTCGTGCACGGGCGGCGTGCGCAGCGCGCCGGCGACGCGGCGGTGGAGCTCCTCCGGGGTTTCGGGCATCCGGCGATCGTAGGGAGCACAATCCCGGGTCGTGGAGTGGCCGCCGGAGTTCTACGCGAAGCGCGACGGCACGACCTGTCCGATGTGCGAGGACGGCCGCCCTGACGAGACGCCGCACGGCGTGCGCTACTTCGCGGGCGAGGCGGCCGACGCCTACCTCGTACGGGCGGACATCCAGCGCGGGCTCTCGTACGTGGTCTTTCGCGGGCGCCACGTGGTCGAGCCGACCGAGCTGACCGGCGCCGAGGCCGCGGCCTACGGGGGCGAGGTGCTGCACGTGGCCCGCGCGCTGCTCGGCGTGCTCGGGCCGGTCAAGCTCAACTACGACGTGCTGGGCAACTCGGTGCCGCACCTGCACACGCACCTGGTCCCGCGCTACGCCGACGATCCGCGGCCCGGCTGGCCGTTCCCGTTCCCAGAGCACGACCCGCCGCCGATCCCCGACGAGCGCCTGCGCGCGGACGCCGAGGCGCTGCGACGCGCTACGCGCTGACCGGGTCGCCGACCCGCATCACGCCGTCGGCGAGCACGTCGGCGCGCAGGCCGCCGCGGTGCACGAGCGGGCGCAGCGTCCCGGGGGAGAGGCGCTCGAGGTGGGCGCACGGCTCGCACAGGCGGCGGCCCACGCAGTCGACGTCGCCGACCCGGAAGCGGCGCCCGACGAGCGCGTTCAGGTTGATCCCGCGCGTGATGAGGTTGCGACGTGCGTCCTGCGGGGTGAAGCCCAGCTCCTCGAGCACCTCGGCCTCGACGAGCGTGAGGTCGTGGCCGGTGGCGTGCGGGTTGGAGAACGTCCCGCGGCCCTCGTGGTAGCGGTCGCCGGCGAGCCCGCGCCCGGCGTGGGCCGCCGCCTCGCCGACGAGCTCGATCGCGGCCTCGGCCTCCGGCGCGACGGCGATCGCCTCGACCCGGCCGGCGCTGCGCGCCGAGCCGGGCGCCGGCGCCGACCACAGCGCCACGTCGGCGGGCGCCACGACGTAGCCCGCCTCGAGGTCGGCGAACGTCTCCGGCCCGCCGAACGGATGCCAGGCGACCCCGGGCGGCGAGCCGAACGCGACGGCGCACACCTTCCGGTCGCCGCCGCGCAGTACGGCGAGCCACGGCCCCGGCCACGAGAAGCTCGCCGGCTCGGCGATCGGCACCAGCCCGAGCCCGCGCCCGGCGAGCCAGTTGCCCCACACCGTCCATGGCTGCGGATGGTCCGCCGGCGGCGCGGGCACCTCCGCGGCACTCAGCTCGAGGATCGAGGCGAGGCAGGCGACGGCCGAGCCGGTCAGCGGCGGCAGGCCCTGCGGGGCGTCGCGCACCTCGCGCATGCGCGACAGCCTACGCGGGCCCGGACTCCAGCAGGGCGCGGAGCTGCGCCTCCGTGGTGTCCGCCGTGATCTCGAACCGGCCGAGCGGGTTCGGCGCGCTCGGCGTGGCGAAGCCGTCGCGACCCTCCGCGAAGACGAGCGGGAAGCTCAGCTCCAGGCGCTCGAGCAGCAGCCGCGGGATGCGGGGGTCGTTCGTGCCGGCCTGGCCGTAGTTGCCGTACGGCGGCGCGAACGCGAGCGGCCGGTAGCCGCGGACGTGGTGGGCCAGCTGGTCCTCGCCGTACGTGATGTCGGAGAACACGCGCTCGCGCCAGCCCCCGAGCACCTCCTCGCCGCCGCGGTAGGCGTAGAACGGGCCGACGTCGTCCGGGCCGGGGCCGTAGCGGATGCGGCGGTGCCCGGTGCCCGACTGCAGCTGCACGTCCCAGCGCCCGCCGCGCTGCAGGCGCTCCAGCTCGTCGTAGGTCAGGTGCCCGGGGTCGCCCTCCTCGACAGGGCCGACGTCGACGAACAGCACCGCGCCGAAGCCGAGCTCGCGGAGGATCGAGTCGGTGCGCGCGAACGAGTCGAGGCGGCCGCCGTCGAACGTCAGCAGCACCGGCCGCGGCGGCAGGTCGACGGCCTCACCGCGGACGAAGCGGGCCAGCTGGTCGAGCGTGATCGTCGTGTAGCCGGCGTGATCGAGCAGCGTCATCTGGCGCGCGAACGCCTCGGGCTCGAGGCGCCCGTAGAGGAGCACGGGCACCGCACCGCGCCTCGACGCGCCGGGCGCCCACCGCTCGCGGTCGGCGGCCGAGAGCGTGACGTCGGGCGCCGGCACGGGCGCGCGCGGGTCGCGCACCGCGTCTGGCGATCCGCCGCACCCGGCCAGCGCGATGCACAGGCACGAGAGCGCCGGCAGGAGGCCGGCCACGGCCCCGCGGACGTCGTACACGAGCCGAGTCTACGCCTGGTGATCCGCCTCCAGGCGGGCGGCGAGGCGGCGGTCGTCCTCGTCGGGCTCGGCTGGCGCGAGCGGGTTCGGCGCCAGCGCGGCGGCGAGCTCCTCCAGCCCGGGGGCGTGCGCGACGTCGGCGAGCGAGCCCGCCGTCTCCGCTCGCCAGTCGATCCGGAGGGCGCGGTAGACG
>DATFQI010000213.1:0-3980 GCA_035264365.1 Solirubrobacteraceae bacterium | reverse complement strand
CAGCAGCAGGATGAAGGCGAGCGCGAGCACGAACGCGAACACCAGCGGGGCGTGCGCGAGCATCGAGTCGTTGAAGTCCTTCGAGCTCGCGGTGACGCCGCTCACGGCGACCTCGGCGCCGGCCAGCTTGCCGACGGTGGCGGGCACGACCTCGGAGCGCAGCGTCTCGAGCGAGCGCTCGGAGGCGGCGTCGGTGCCGCTGCCGAGCACCGAGAGGCCGACGACGGCGACCGTCTTGTCGGGGCTGATCTCGACGTGCGAGGGCTCCGCGAGCTGACCGGTGGCCAGGGCGCGGTCGTGCAGCTGCCCGATCGCCTCCTGGACCGGCGCGGCGCTGACGTCGGCGGACTTGACCACGACCGTCGCGGGGACGGCGCCGCCGGGGAAGGCGGCCTGCAGACGGTCATGGGTCTGGATGACGGGCTGGCTGCGCGAGTAGCCGTCGAAGCCCGGGTTCTTGAACTGCATGCCGAGCGCGGGGATCGTGAGCGCGACGAGCAGGGCGGCGGCGAGCACGGTCGAGACCAGCGGGCGCTTCAACACGCGCTGGAGCACGGCGGCCCAGACGCGCGACTCGCCCTTGGCGGCGTGGCGGCGCTTGGCGACGAACGGCACGCGGCCCTTCTCGAGCCAGTTCTTGCTGCTCAGGAAGGCGAGCATCGCGGGCAGGAAGGTCAGCGAGCCGAGCACCGCCATCGCGACGACGAGCATCGTGCCGACGCCGAAGCCGACGAAGATCGGATTGCCGGCGAACAGCAGGCCGGCCATGGCGGTCAGCACGGTCATGCCGGAGATCAGCACGGCCCGCCCTGAGGTGGCGGCGGCGCGCTCCACGGCCGCCTCGACGGACTGGCCGCGGTCGCGCTCCTCCATCACGCGGCGGGCGTAGAACATCGCGTAGTCCACGCCGACCGCGAGGCCGATGATGATCACGAGCTCGGCGACGTCGGCCGGGAGCGCGTACAGCCGGCTGACCGGGCCGAGCAGGCCGACCGTCGCCGCGACGGCGGTCGCGCCGAGCACGAGCGGCAGGCCGGCGGCCACGACGGCGCCGAAGGCGGCCAGCAGGATGATCAGCATCAGGATGTTCGCGAGCAGGTGCGCCCGGTTGCCGTCCTTCGCGTCCTGCTCGGCGATCGCCTTCGTCGCGGAGACCTCGCCGAACTGCTCGACGCGCACGTCCGGATGGGCGTGCTGCGCGGCGGCCACGGCGGCGAGCGGCTGCTCGACCAGCTTCTCGGCCTGCTCGTCGGAGCCGGACAGCGCGAAGCTCACGAGCACCGAGCGGCCGTCCGCCGAGTGCAGCGGGCGCTCGACGTCGGTGACGCCGTCGATCCGCTGCAGGCGGCCCGTGACGTCCCGCACGGCCGCGGTCACCTCAGGAGCCTCGGCCGTCAGCGATCCGCGGCCTTGGATCAGCACCTGCTCGCCGGCCTGCTCGGGGAAGCCGGCGGCCGCGACGATCATGTCGCCGCGCTTGGACTCGCCGCTCCCGGCGGCGGACTCGTCGAGGTCGTTCTGGCCGATCTTGCCGCCGACGAGGACGGCGAGGACGACGAACGCGATCCAGCCGAGGATCGCGGCCTTGCGGTGGTGGGCACTCCATCGACCGGCACGCGCTGCGAGGTTTCGGGACTCCATCCGGGGCCTCCTCCAAAGAGTTTCGTACACTGTACGACGACTGTAGCCGTACACTGTACGAACGCGCTAGTAGGGGTAGCCGAACTCTTCATGTCCACCGACACCCGATCCCAGCTCAACCGCGACCTCGTGCTGCGCACCGCCGTCGAGTACGCCGACCGCCACGGCCTGGAGGCGCTGTCGATGCGCAAGCTCGCCGACGAGCTCGGCGCGGGCGCGATGTCGCTGTACCACTACGTCCCGAACAAGACGGACCTGATCGACGGGATGGTCGACCTGGTCTTCGCCGAGATCGAGCTGCCCGCGCTCGACGTCGACTGGCGCACGGCGATGCGCCGGCGCGCCGTCTCCACCCGCGAGGCGCTCAACCGGCACCGCTGGGCGGTCGGCCACATGGAGGGCCGCTCGACGCACGGGCCGGCCAACCTCCGGCTCCACGACGCCGTGCTCGGCTGCCTGCGCGCGGCCGGCTTCTCGGTCGAGATGACCGTCCACGCCTACTCGGTGCAGGACGCCTACATCTACGGGTTCGCCCTGCAGGAGACGGACATGACGCCCGAGACCCCGGAGGACTTCGCGGCCGTCGCGGCGCAGCAGATGGAGGACTACGCGGCCATGCTGGCCGACTTCCCCAACCTCGTCGAGGTGGTGGGCGGCTACGTCGCGAAGTCCGGCTACGACTACGCGACGGAGTTCCTCTTCGGGCTCGACCTCATCCTCGACGGCCTGGAGCGGATCCGGGACGCCTGACCATGCGCGAGATCGTGACCGAGCGGCTCGTGCTGCGGCTGATGGAGGTCGGCGACGTGCGCGCGTTCGCCGCCTACCGCAGCCACCCCGACGTCGCGCGCTACCAGTCGTGGGACGCCGGGTTCTCGCGCGAGGACGGCGAGCGGCTCGTCGCCGCGCAGTCCGATGCGGAGTTCGGCGAGCCGGGCCGCTGGATCCAGGTGGCCGCGGTCGACCGGGTCTCCGGGGCCCTGTGCGGGGACTGCGCGGTGCACGTCGAGACCTCACCGCCGCGGACGGCCGAGGTCGGCGTCACCTTCGCCCCCGAGACGCAGGGCCGCGGCCTCGCCTCCGAGGCCCTCGCGGCCGTCGTGACGCGCCTCTTCGAGGAGCACGACATGCACCGCGTCCACGCCGAGGCCGACGACCGCAACGTCGCCGTGCACCGACTGCTCGAACGGCTCGGCTTCCGCTGCGAGGCGCGGCTCGTCGAGGCCGACTTCTTCAAGGGCGACTGGTGCACCATGCGCACCTACGCGGTCCTGCGCCGCGAGTGGTCGCGCTCCCGGCCGGACTGAAGCCGCGCTCAGAAGCCGAGCGCCTCGAACGCCGCCTCGCGGCGCGGGTCCTCCTCGTAGCGGAAGCGGTCGGGGCTGACGCCGCGCGCCTCGGCCAGCTCGAGCGCGATCCGCTGCACCACGACGGTGAGCGGGAACACCGAGAGCGCCTCGCCCAGCTCCCGCTGCGGGAAGCGGACGACCGTCGCGCCGGTGACCTCGACGGCGGCCGCGATCGCCTCCGTGCGGTCGGCCATCGGCCCGCCGCCGTCGAGCACGACGAGGGTGTCCTGCTCGTCGAGCGCCACGCTCGGGCCGTGGAAGAACTGCTCCGAGGAGAGGCCCTCGGCGGCGACGTAGGAGGCCTCGCGGATCTTCAGCGCGCCCTCCTGCGCGGTCCAGCCGTTCGGGCCGGCGCCGATCAGCTCGACCAGCCGGTCCGGGACACCGACCAGCGGGCCGGGGAGGTCGAGCACCGCCGCCACGCGCTCGGGGATGCCGTCCAGGGGACCGAGGTCCCCGCCGAGCGCGGTCGCGACCTGCGCCAGCCGCAGCAGCGCGCCCGTGTGGCTGGCGGTGTAGGCGTACGACGCCTCCGCCGCGACGGTCTCCAGGTCGCCGCCGTTGCCGATGCCGGAGACGTGCAGCGTCTCCGCGCCCGCCGCGCGCGCCCGCTCGAGCACCGTCATCGAGTAGCCCGTGCCGCCGGTGTGGCTGAGGACGATCACGCCCTCCTCCGCGGCGACCGGCCGACCGTAGGGGGCGACGTCGGCGGCGTGCACGGCCTCCACGTCGACGCCGGCCTCCCGCATGAACCAGGCGCCGTGCTGGGCGGCGTGCCAGCTCGTCCCGATGCCGACCAGCAGCAGCTTCCTGCCCCGTAGGCGCTCCGCGGCCGCCTCGGCGGGCCCGGGATCCGCGAGCAGCCGGGCCAGCTCGCCCGGCTGCGTCCACATCGCCTGGCGCATCGCCGACATGCGCCGCAAGCTACTAGGCGAGGACCGCCGCGGCCCGGGTGGCGCGCGGCGGTCCCGAGCTCTGAGATCAGCCGGC
>DATFQI010000212.1:0-18404 GCA_035264365.1 Solirubrobacteraceae bacterium | reverse complement strand
CCGGCGACCGAGATCGTCACCTTGACGTCCGTCTTCGTGCGCGCGCCCGCCAACTTCTCGAGCTTGGCGGAATGCCTGCCCGCGGCGGAGGCCACGTCCACGGTGTCCGGCGCTCCCGTCCCGGCCCACTCCTCGAGGTTGCCACCGTGGACATTGATCTCGCCCACGCCGGTGATCCAGACGGCGCCCGTCGTGCCGTCCGCGGCCGGCGCGCGGGCCACGAGCTGCGTCACCGCGGCGTTGCCGATCGAGCGCTGCAGCGCGAGGACCGGATCGGCAACGGCCTGCTGCGGCGGAAACGGTTCCGGCGGGCGGGCTTCCTCTTTACGGCGGCGGTCGGTCTCCCATTCCGGCACAGTGCGGCGACCGTACCGGAATCCAACAAGAGAACGGGAACGCCGAGGCACGTGCCGCCGCTGCCGGTTCGCCCGGATCAGGGCCGTAGCAGAACGGCCTGGAGGATCCCGAGCCGACCGTCGCCGATACTGCGCCCGAGGTTCCCCATGCGCTGGGCCGGAGTATCCGCCTCCGCGTGACGCTTCATGAGAGTCAGAACAACCGCTGACCGAGCCCGGCCGAGAGCGGACTAAGCGGGGCCGATGACGTTCGGATCGATCGGAGGGCGTGGATCGCTTCGGGGCGGCTCGACGCCGCCGCGCTGCTCGGTGGCGTGGGGCTTCACCGGAGGCGCAAGCCCGGGGAGCTTGAGCTTGACCTTGCGTCCGTCGCTCGTCGTCAGCTCCGGCGCCTGCGGTTCGAGCGGCTCGCCGGGGATCGGGGTCATCGGCCGAGACTACTCCGCTCTGGCAGCGGTCGGAAGATCATCGACCGTCTTGCCCGAGCCGGCGGGCCAGCTCGGTGCGCGACGTGACGCCCAGCTTGCCGTAGATGTGGGAGAGGTGGCCCTCGACGGTCTTCGGCGAGACGAAGAGCCGGGCGGCGACCTCCTTGGTCTGCAGGCCCTCGGCGACCAGCTCGGCCACGCGGCGCTCGGTCGGCGTGAGCGCTCCCGAGGAGGGCTGCCGCCCTCCGATGCGGGCGAGTTCCGCGTGGGCGCGGCGCTCCCAGACGCGCGCGCCGAGCGCGTCGAAGCCGGCGGCGGCGGACTCCAGAGCCGTGCGTGCGGCCGCCTTCTGCCGCGCACGACGCAGCGCGGTGCCGTAGGCGAGCCGGGTGCGGGCCAGCTCGAGCGGGATCGGGACGGCCTCGTGGAGTGCGAGCGCATCCCGCAGCCGCGCGAGTGCGCCATCGACGTCGTTGCGGTTCCCGGCGAGCAGGCCGCGGCAGCGGGCGGCGGCGCCCAGCGCCGACGTGCGGCCCAGCCGGCGCGCGTTGCCCTCGAACCAGCCGAGCAGCTCGTCCGCAGCGGCCGGCTCGCCGAGCGCGATCAGCGCCTCGATCTGGTCGGGCAGGACGCGCGCCGTGCCCGGCTCGGCGATCTGCTCCCCGCGCAGGTAGGCGACCAGCGGGCCGAGCGCCCGGACGGCCTCGGCAGGTCGGCCGGCCGACAGCTCGAGCTGCCCGAGCGCGGCGCGCGCGAAGTGCTCGGCTGGGCGGCCGTTCGTGCGCGCCGCCTCGGCCAGCGCGCGCCCGGCGCGCTCACGGCCTTCGTCCAGCTCGCCCGCGATCGCGTCGGCGAGCGCCCGCAGCGCGAGCAGGTACGCCCCCACCGTGGCCTGGCCGGTCTGCTCGGCCAGCACGAGGCCCTCGTCGGCGTCGCGCACCGCGCCGGCCACGTCGCCGCGCACGCAGGCGATCTGGGCGCCCATCACGAGCACGTAGGCGAGCGATCCGTCGTCGCCGAGCTCCGCGGCCTGCGCGCGCAGGGTCTCGTACGCCGTCTGCGCGCGGTCGAGCTCGTCCCACCACAGCCAGGCGAAGGCCGCTTGGAACAGCGGCCGCGCCATCACGCGATGCGGGTGGTGGCGGGCGTCGAGCTCCAGTGCCCGCCGCAGCGTGTCCGGGGCGCCGGAGTCGCCGAGCGCCGCCTCGGCGAGCAGCCGGGAGCCGAGCGCCTCGGCCTGAACCTCGACACGCGCCGACGCGGCGCCGGCCGCGCTGTGGGCGACGGCCTCGCGCAGGCGCTCGCGCAGGCGGAACAGCATGCCGCCGAGCTGGAGGTGCGCCTCGGCCAGGAGCTCCTGGTCGCCCGCAGCGTTCTCGATCGCCTCCTGCAGCAGCTCCTCCGCGGCGCGCAGGTCGTCGTCGTAGCCCCGCACGAGCGCCATGAGGATCAGGGGGCGGGCCCGGGCCGGGCCGGGCGCGGTGCAACGCAGCACTTCCTCGAGCAGCTCGCGCGCCCGCGGGGTGTCACCGGACAGGAACGCGCAGCGCGCAGCGTCCGTGCGCCGGCGCGCCGCATCGGAGGGACGACCGGGCAGCGTGAGGTCGGCCGCGCGCTCGAACAGCTCGGCGGCCGCCGCCGGCGCGCCGCGCGAGACAGCACGGCGGCCCGCGTCGCCGAGCGCGACCGCAACGGCCTCGTCCGGACCGGTCGCGGCGAGCGCCAGGTGCCGCGCGCGCTCCTCCGGCTCTCCCACCTGCGCCGCGACGGCGGCATGGAGTGCTCGGCGCGTAGCCGGATCGGCGGCGGCGTAGGCGCCGGAGGCGAGCAACGGGTGGGCGAAGCGGATAACGCCGTCGCGGAGGGAGACGATCTGCGCGTCCTCGGCGCCCGCGAGCGCGCCATCGCCGGCGACGGCCGTGACGACTGCCAGCCTGGGCTGGGCCATCGATGCGGCGACGGCGAGCCCGCGGCGGGTGGCGGGCGACAGGCCCTGCAACCGCGCCCCGACAAGCGCCTCGAGCGTCACCGGCAGCCGCTCGCCGGGCCGGAGGTGCAACGTGCCCGCCTGCACCGCCCTCCCGAGCTCGAGCGCGAAGAACGGATTGCCTCCCGACAGCTCGTATACGTGCCGCAGTACCGGGCGCGACGGGATCCAGCCGAGCCGACGCTGAAGCAGGCGCTGCACCGCGCCGAGGCTCAGCGGAGGCAGGACGAGGTGGTCGAGACGATCGCCGATCGGCGCACGGTCGAGCCCGAGCGGCGCCGGCGCCTCACCCACTGTCCGCTGCGCCAGCAGCAGGCCGATCGGCTCCTCCCGCAAGCGGCGGGTCGCGAAGCCGAGCACGGCCGCGCTCGACGGATCGAGCCATTGCACGTCGTCGACTGCCACGAGCAGCGGCGCCTCCCGGGCCAGCGCGCGCAGGGCCGCCAGCGCGGCGAGCGATACCGCCCGCTGGTCAGGCTGCTCGCCGGCCTCGGCCACCAGCACGGCGACGCGGAGGGCGCGGCGCTGCGGGGCGGGCAGCGCGTCGAGCGTCTCCGGGTGGGCTCCGAGCAGGTCGCCGAGCGCGGCATGGGCGAAGCCGGTCTCCGCTTCGACAGGCCGGGCCGCGAGCGTCCGCATGCCCGCCGCCTGTGCCGCCGCCACCGCCGCCTGCCACAACGAGGACTTCCCGACGCCCGCCTCGCCCGCGATCAGCAGCGACCGTGAGCCCGTGGGCACACACTCCAGGAACCGCTGCACGCGCTGGAGCTCGTCATCTCGGCCGATGAGCTCGACCTCCATGGGCTGGAGGCCGAGCCTACTCGGGTAGGGCTTGCGATCTCAGGGCTGCGAGAGGTCGGCGACGTACTCGCCGGCGCGCACGCCGCTGATGGCCGGGCGAGCGGGCTTGTAGGAGCCCGGCTTGCCCTTGCAGACCTCGGTGATGGCGAAGAAGATGCTCTGCGACGCGCGCAGCCGGTTGAGCCCGGCGATCTCGGCGTCGTCGGCCAGCGCGTACTGCACCCTCCGGGTCATGTCCGCCGAGGCGACCTTGTCCGCGAGGTCCGAGCAGCGAAGGTCGTAGGGGTCCTGGTCGAGCTGGCCCTGGCGCTCGGCGAGGGTGATGGAAGGCTGCTTGGCCGGTTGCTCCTGGGATGCGTCCTCGCCGCAGCCCGTCGCGAGGGCCGCGCCCAGCGCGAGCCCGGCGATGATCGCTGATGTCCTCATGGCGCACCTCCAGGTGCATCGGTGGGTGTGACCGGCACGGCCTGCACCACGCGCGCAGGCTCGATCGCCGCACGTCGACTCGCCTCGCCGACCATCGCCGCCGAGTCCGCCTCGAGGAGGTGGAGGCAGAGCTCGTCGTCGGGGACGAAGGCGGAGCGCAGATGACGCACCCGCGTCCCCTCGGCGGTGAGCGACTCCGTCGCGCGCCGCAGGCGGTCGACCGCGGCGTGCAGCTCCCCGGAGCGCGAGCGGGGGAGATAGGTCTCGATCAGGTAGCTCGGCATTGCCCGATCGAAGCTACGGCCGGGCGGCGCACGGCGAAACGGGGGATCTCCCCCGACTTTGCTCGTCAGACCCGCGCCGGGGCAGAGCCGGCGAGCGCCGTGGCGGTCGCGTCCCAGCCGAATGCGCGCAGGGCGTCCAGGTCGGCGGGGTCGACCGGCGCGCGGGGCGACGCCGCGAGCTGCTCGGCGAAGTGCGCGGCCGCGCCGGGCATCGCGCCCGGGCCGCTGAGCCGGTAGCGCGGCGGCAGCAGCGGGCCGAACATCAGCGGCTCGGCGAGCTCGGGCCAGGCGACCGGCTCGGGCGCGACCCCGAGCTGCTCGGCGAGCGTGAGCGCGAGCGCGTTGTGGGCGTCGAGCGGGGGCCGCGGCTGCGCGATCACGGTCCGCATCTCCGCCTCGCCCGGGAGGGTCGCGTCGCCGCTCCAGAGGGCGACGATCCATCGCGCCTGCAGCTCCAGGAGCGGGAAATATGGCCCCTGCGCGAGGAACTGGCCCATCACCCCGAGGCCAGGCAGGTCGGGGTGGAAGGTGCGGTGGAAGAGCTGCTCGTCCAGCTCGGGCAGGTACGGAACGTCGAACCCGTAGCCCGTGGCGGCGACGATCACCTCCACGGTCTCGGACGTGCCGTCGGTGAACGTGACACGCGTGCCGTCGACCGCGGCGATGCCGGGCCGGCACGCGATCTCCCCGTCGCGTACCTGCTGCAGGTAGTCCTGGCAGAGCGAGATGCCGGCCACCCGGACGTCCTCGTCGGGGGCGGGCGCGCCGAACTCGGCCGGGTCGCCCGCGACCCGCAGGATGCGCTCGCGCTGCCGGCGCGCCCACGCCTCCGGCGCCAGCAGCCGCCGCTCCAGAGCGCCGAACAGCGTGTACCACTGCCAGTCGGACGAGACGCCGTCGACGACCTTGCGGATCACATAGCGCGGCCTGCGGTAGGAGGACACCACGGGCGCGTGCGGCGCGAGGTCCGACGCGATCTCCAGACCGCTGATCCCGTTGCCGTAGACGAGCGTTCGGCGGCCGGCGAACGGCTCCGCCCCGGGGTAGTCGAACGCGTGCATCAGCTCGCCGCCGAAGGCGCGCAGGGCGTCCGGGACGTGCGGCCGCCGGAACCGGCCGGAGGCCACGACGACGGCGTCGAACCGCTCGCCGTCGACCGTCCAGCCCGGCGAGACCTCGGACACACGGGCGCCGAAGCGGATCCGCCCGGTCACGTCGAAGGCGTCCGCGTACGCACCGAGGTACGCGTGGATCTGCGTGGCGAGCGGGTGCAACGGGTGATCGGCGGGCGCGGGGAAGTCCGAGAACGCGGTCATCGCGCGGCTCGTGTTCGTGCGCATCCCCGGCCAGACGCCGCTGTGCGGGGCCGTGCTGTTCCACTGCCCGCCGAGCGCGTCGGCCGCCTCGAACACCGTCGGCTCGAAGCCGGCCTCGAGCGCGTGCTTGGCGGCGACGAGGCCGGACGGTCCCGCCCCGATCACCGCGACCCGCGCTCCGTCGCGCAATCTCACGATCCGACACTACCGGCCCGCGCCCGTATGGTTGGCGAGATGGCGCGGCTTGCCCCGGTCTCCATCGACGGGTCGATTGTTCACGTCTGGCGTGAGCTATCGACCCCTCGCGTGTTGTCAGCGCGGAGCGGGCGGCTCCCTCGCTCCCTTACCCAGCCGCAGTTGACGTTCGCCGGCGCTCCAGCGCCGGCTCACTCGATCACGTTGCGCGGGTCGGGCCGGCGCTCGGGCGGGGCCTGCGAGTAGTCGCCGAACGGGCCGTCACGATCCTCGACCGCCGCGCGCACGCCGTCCGCCTGCGCGCGCTCGATCCAGGCCAGCGCGTCGGGCGTATTGCGCATCAGCCCGTCGAGGATCGGGCCGAGCGTCTGGGTGGAGCCGAGCCCCATCTGCTCGTAGGCGCGGTTGACGACGAGCTTCTGGGCGGCGAGCTGCGAGGCCGGGATCCGGGCGAGCCCGTCGGCGACCTCGGCGACCCGCTCCTCGAGCGACGCGAACGGGACGGCCTCGTTGATCAGCCCGCACTCCGCCGCCTCGACGCCGGTCAGCGGCGTGCCCGTCAATGCGTGCCACTTGGCCTTCGCGAGCCCGAGCCGGTAGATCCACATGCCGGACAGGTAGGCGCCCCACATGCGCGAGTACGGCGTCCCGATCACCGCGTCCTCGGACGCGATCACGAGGTCGGCGCACAAGGCGAAGTCGCTCCCGCCGCCGACGCACCAGCCGTGCACCTGCGCGATCACCGGCTTGGGGCAGTGCCAGATGCTCATCAGCTTCTGCGTCGGCGATAGCCGCGGCGCCGTCGCCATCACGAAGTCCTTGCCCGGGTCCCAGCGGCCGTCCGTCTCGAACGCGTCTCCCCAGTGCTTGAAGCCGCCGCCGAAGTCGTAGCCGCCACAGAACGCGCGGCCGGCGCCGCGCAGGACGATCACCTTCACGTCGCCGTCGCGGGTCGCGCGCTCGACGGCCGCCTCGACCTCGTCGGGCATCGGCGGCACGATCGTGTTGAGGCGCTCGGCCCGGTCGAGCGTGATCGTCGCGACCGGCCCGGTCGTCTCGTAGCGGATGGTCTCGAAGCTCATGCGCGGAGGCTACGGCGGCGCTCCGCGCAGCGCCCGCTTCAGCTCAGCACGGAGGCGGGCTGTGGCGCGCGCACCGGCGGGCGCCCGAACGGCCACAGGTCCGAGACGGCCGGCCGCAGAGCCGGGTGCGAGCCGTAGACGAGCAGGACGAGCATCGCCCCGTAGACCGGCAGGTGGCCGAGCAGCTCGTCGGTGCCGAAGAACCACAGCGTCGCGTTGAACGGGATGCCCGCGATCAGCACGATCGCCTGCGGCAGCGCGCCCGAGATCAGCAGGAGCCCGAACAGCACCTCGATCGCGCCCGCGAGGCGGACGAACTCGAGGTCGCCCATCGGCAGCCCGGCGAGGGCGGCGACGTTGAAGTCGGGGTGCTCGGCCAGGAACGCGAGCGCCATCGCCGGATTGGCGAGCTTCTCGGCGAACGCGACGACGATCAGCGCGACGCCGGCGCCGACGCGCAGGGCCCAGATGGCCTTGCCGAGGTCGGCGAGCGACGGCTCGGCGAACCGCGTGCCCTCGGCGTCGGCGGACCAGCGGCCCGCCCCCGCGAACAGCACGAACACGGCGAGCCCGAGCAGGTCGGCGCGCTGCGCCACGGGACCGATCCCGAACTCGAGCATGCCGATCGGCCCCGCGGCGACGAGCAGCGCCGCCGCGGCCCTTGCGTGCCAGCCGGTGATCATCAGGATCGCGACCGCGCCCATCGTGGCGCCGAGCGCGATCCCGCCGAGCGTCGGCTCGAGGTCCATCGCGGGCGAGAGATAGACGCCCATCGACAGCAGGCCGACGAGCGAGACGCCGAGGTGGATGCGGACCGCGAACGGCATCCACGGCACCAGCCGCGCCAGGAAGGGCACGTCGACGCCGGGGAACCGCAGCGCGATCAGGCGGACGAGCAGCGTGACGGCGAGCGCCGCCGTGAGCAGGACCAGCGAGAGCGTCTCGCCGGCGAACGACCAGTCGCTCGGGAACGGGCCGTCGGTGAACCAGGTCTCGTGCGCGAAGACGGTGGGCATCCGATCAGCCCTCCGGACCGATCATGCGGGCGAGCATCCAGGTGAAGATCGCCAGCAGCGGGACCTCGGCGGCGGGGATGGGCTCGTGTGTAGGGGCGGGGTGGGCGGCCATTGGTGGCTCCTCGGGAGTTCGTTCTGGGTTCTCCGCGAAGGTACGGCCGGCGGGGTGCGGTCTCATCGGGGGAGCGCCGCGCACCCGTTGCGGGAAACCCGCAGCCACGGGGCGGGCCGCCTGCGCGGCGGTCCGGTCAGCCCGCGGCGGCGACCCGGAAGCGCTCGTGCGCGGCCAGGTAGCGCGCGACGCGCCCGTCGGCGACCTTGCCGGGGGCCGACCACAGCGGCCGGGCGCTCGCGGCGCTGGGCACCGAGGAGACGGCCGAGCGGCGCAGGAACCTCGGCGAGCCGCCCGTGAGCAGGACACCGCGCAGCGACGGCTCGTACGGCGCAGGGGAGACGTGGCCGCCATGAGCGGCGGCGATCGAGCGCGCCGCGACGTCGGCCTGCTGTGCGGCGAGCCCGCCCTGCTTGAGCGGGCGCGCGGTCGCGTCGCCGGCCGCCCACACGGCGGGCGCGCCGTCGACCCGCCCGTAGCGGTCGACGGGCATGAACCCGTGGGCGTCGGCGGGCAGGCCCGGGATCGCCGGGCCGGCCGGCTGCGGGAGCGCGACCACGAGGTCCGCGCCGATCGAGCCGCCCTCGGCGAGCCACAGCGCGCCCTCGTCGACGGCCTCCGGCAGCACGCCCATATGGAGGTCGACGTGCGCGCCGGCCAAGCGGGCAGCCACCTCGCGGCTCGCGACCACGCCGAACAGGGCCGCCGGCCGCGGCTCGGGCGTCACGACCCCGACCGACGCCTCCGGGAACCGCGCCGCGGTCAGCAGCGCCAGCTCGTACAGCGGCAGCGTCCACCCGACTCCGCCCCCGGTGGCGAACAGGATCCGCGGGCGCCGGCCGAGGTCGTCGAGCGCCGCCCGCAGGGCGGGCGCGTCGGGGCCGCCGGCGAAGCGCATCGCCCCGGGAAGGCCCGGGCCGGGCCGCGCTCCCACAGCGACGAGCAGCGCGTCGTAGTCGATCGGCCCGCGCTCGCGCGTCCCGGCCCGGCGGAGCTCCGGGTCGACCGCCTCCAGCGCGTCGGGCACGCGGGTCGCGCCGAGGTCCTCGGCGATCGCGGCCAGGCCGTAGCGGGCGGCCGGCGGTCCGCCGACCGCCTCGACGACCGACTCGGGAGTCACGACGAGGTCAGGGCCGGGCGCGAGCAGCGTCAGCTCGAGCCCCGGCGGCGCGTACTCGCGCAGCGCCAAGGCGCCGGCGAGCGCGCCGATCCCGCCGCCGGCGATCAGCACCCGGAAGCTCATGACACCGTCACCGCCGCGAGCCCGGCGCACTCCTCGGCGAAGCGGTCGACCGCGTCCCAGTCGGTGAAGTCATGGTCGCGGCTGGTGTCGGTCGGGTGGCCGCCGTGCCGCATCATCAGCCGGATCAGCAAGCGCGTGAACATGTCGTACTCGCGGTACTGGATCGCGCCGGCGAAGGTGCGCGCGATCCGCGGCCGCCAGCCGGTCTTCTCGAGCGCCTCGTCGATGTAGGCCTGCGAGGCGCGCCGGGCCTCGTCGGTGTCGTCGGCCGCGGTCAGGCAGACCGAGAAGAACGCCGACGGCAGCTCGTTGAGCGCGCCCGCGTTGGCACGCGCCCACTCGAGCACCGCCTTCTGGTGGTGACCGGCGTGCACCGACGCGCCGAGCACGACCGCGTCGTACTGCGATGGCTCGAGCTCGGAGGCGGCGGCGATGTCGCGCAGATCGGCGCTCGCGCCGATCGTCTGAGCGACTCGCGTGGCGATCTTGCCGGTGTGGCCGTGGGTGCTGGCGTAGACGACGAGGATGCGGGTCATGACGGACCTCCGATCTGGACGGGGAGCTCGACGAAGCGGCCGTCGGGGCGCTCGTCCCCCGGCAGCCGTTCGTCGGCATGCAGCGCGAGGTAGGGGGAGAGGTGCGCACCGGCGACCTTCGTCGGCGGCCACCACAGCGCGCGGCGCTGGGCCTCGCCGTGGTCGCCCGCCGTCTCGAGCGACCGGCGGATCCAGCGCCGGCCGCGGCCGGTCAGCAGCACGCCGCGCAGCACCGGCGAGAACGGCTCGGGCACGACGTCCGCGCCGGCGCGCTCCGCGATCGACGCGGCCGCCGCGCCGGCCTGCTGGGCGGCGAGGCCGCCCTGCTTGATCGGGAAGGCGGTGCAGTCGCCGGCCGCCCAGACGCCTTCGAGGCCACGCACGCGGCCGTGGGCGTCCACGGGCACGAAACCGTGCTCGTCGCTGGGCAGGCCCTCGATCCTGCGCGCCGCGGCTCGCGGGAGGGCGATCATGCGCATGCCGGCCAGCCCTGCCGCGTCGTCGCGGCCGGTGAGGACGGTCACGCCCGCCTCCTCGAGGTCCTCCCGCAGCAAGGCCGACGCCTCCTCGCCGAAGATCGCCAGCGGAGCGGCCTCGGGCGTGCTGATCACGACCTCCACGTCGTCCTGGCCCATGTCGCGGGCGTCCCAGGCGGTCATCAGGGCGAGCTCGTAGGCCGGCAGCGGCCAGCCGGCGCCGTCCGGGACGACGAAGGCGATGCGCTTCGCGTAGCCCTCCTCGACATCGGCGAGCAGCCCGCCCATCACCTCCTGGTCGAGGTCGGGCGTCCATGTCATCGCGCCGGGGACCGCCGGCTCGCTCCAGGCGCCGACGGCGACCAGCAGCGCGTCGAACGGGAGCGCGGCGCCGGTCGACGTCATGGCGACGCCGGCCTCGACGGCCGTCAGTGCGCCGCGCACCAGCCGGGTGCCGGTTTCGCGGGCGAAGTCGGCCAGCGGCAGCCGCTGGACGTGCCCGCGGCCGAACGGCACGGCGACGGACATCGGGCGGTAGGTGAAGGTGCTCTCCGGGGCGAGCATCGTGATGTCGACGCGCCCGCCGGCCAGCTCGCGGATGGCCAAGACGGCCTCCATGCCGGCGACGCCGCCGCCGGCCACGACGACGCGCGACGGGGTGGGATCCAGGTTCGTGGTCATGCCGGGACTGTCGCGCCGGCGGGCCGCGCCGGCATCGGGTGCGCCCACCCCATCGGCTCCGTGGAAACCCGCAATAGCATCCGCGAGGTGGAACCCGGCACGCTCGACGCCGCACGCCTTCGCCGCCTGCTCGACGCCGGCCGCGCGCTCGTCTCCCAGCTCGACCTCGACGAGCTGCTGGCACGGCTGATCGAGATCGCGGCCTCGATCACGGGCGCCCGCTACGTCGCGCTCGGCATCCTCGACGCCGAGCGGCGCGAGCTCGAGCGCTTCCTCACGCGCGGGATCGAGGATGACGACCGGCGCGCGATCGGCGACCTGCCGCGCGGGCGCGGCATCCTCGGTGTGCTGATCGAGGACCCGCGGCCGCTGCGCCTGGCCAGCGTCGGCGACGACGCCCGCTCCTACGGCTTCCCGCCCGCGCACCCGCCGATGGAGACGTTCCTCGGCGCCCCGGTGATGATCCGCGGCGAGGCCTGGGGCAACCTCTACCTGACCGAGAAGGAGGGCGGCGCCGAGTTCACCGCGGCCGACGAGGACGCGGTCGTGATCCTCGCCGAGTGGGCCGGGATCGCGATCGAGAACGCGCGCCTCTACCAGGCCTCGGAGCGCCGCCGGGACGAGCTCGAGGCGTCCGTGCGGCGGCTGGAAGCGACGACGGCGATCGCCCGCGCGATCGGCGGCGAGACCGACCTGGACCGCGTGCTCGAGCTGATCGTCAAGCGCGGCCGCGCGCTGGTCGGCGCGCGTGGCATGGTGATCCTGCTCGCCGAGGAACCGGGTCTCGTCGTGGCGGCGACGGCGGGGGAGATCTCGCCGAGCTTCCGCGGCACGAGGCTGGACGCCGGCGACGCGGAGGCCGTCCGGCGCTCGCTCGGCGAGCACGGCCTCGACGCGCAGGTGCTCGTGCCGCTGAGCTTCCGCGGCCGCTCGCTCGGCATGCTCGCGGCGGTCGGCGGCGAGGGCGCACGGGAGGACGAGCAGCTGCTGCTCGCGTTCGCGGCCAGTGCGGCGACCGCCGTCGCCACCGCGCGCTCGGTCGAGGCGCAGCGGCTGCGCGAGTCCGTCGCGGGCGCCGAGGCGGAGCGCGCACGCTGGGCGCGCGAGCTGCACGACGAGACCCTGCAGGGGCTCGGCGGCCTGCGGATGCTCGTGTCCGCGGCGCGCCGGCGCGACGAGGCTGACACGATGCGCGCCGCACTGGAGGAGGTCGTGGGCAGGATCGACGGCGAGATCGAAGGGCTGCGCACGCTGATCCGCGAGCTGCGCCCGGCTGCGCTCGACGAGCTCGGGCCCGCGCCCGCGATCGAGGAGCTCGCCGCCCGCACCGGCGCGCGCCACGGCCTCGACGTCACGACCGAGCTCGCCTTCGAGGGCCGCCGCTCCGCCGAGGTCGAGACGGCGCTGTACCGGATCATCCAGGAGGCGCTGACCAATGCGGTCAAGCACGCGGGCGCGAGCCGCGTGGCGGTCGAGGCGCGCGACGACGACGGCGTGCTGCGCCTGAGCGTCAGCGACGACGGCCGCGGCTTCGACCCGGAGGCGCCGGGCGCGGGCTTCGGCCTGGCCGGGATGCGCGAGCGGGTGCTGCTGCTCGGCGGGTCGCTCGACGTGACGTCGAGCCCCGCGGGCACGCACATCGAGGCGACGCTGCCCGCGGGCTGACGCGATCGGCTAGATCAGGAACTCCATCCCGTAGCGTGGCGCGGCCTCGGCGTAGCGGGCGGACACCTCCGCGACGTTGTCGGGCGGCGGCTGAGCCGGGTCGAGCGCCCGCTCGAGCGTCTCCTCGAAGAAACGCTCGATGCCGGCCGGAGTGAAGGTGAGTATCAGCCGCGCCACTTCGCTGCCGGCGTTGTGGAAGTTGTGCACGCGACCGCGCGGCACGTTGACGAAGTCGCCCGGGCCGGCCGCCACGCGCTCGTCGCCGAGGCGGAAGTCGACGCGGCCCTCGAGCACGTAGAACGTCTCGTCCTCGCGGGCGTGGGTGTGCGGGGGCGGGCCGCCGCCGGGCGGCACGACGGCCTCCATGGCGAAGTAGGCGCCGCCGGTCTCCTCGCCGGTGACGAGGAACCGGTACAGGTCGCCGGGACCCCAGTAGGTGGCGCCGGAGCCGACGGGGCGGTGGATCAGGGACGGGACGACGAGGGTGGTCGAGGCCACGGACGTCTCCTTGGGGAGGGGTTGTTGCCGAAGCAACGACCATCCCGGATCGGGCGACCCGCGCCCACGGGGCCGCCCGAACGGTCGCGGTGCGGTTATCCCGACGCGGTGAAGTCCCAGGTGCCGCGCAGGGCGGCCTCGGTGTTCTCGCAGCGCTGCTCGAAGTCGGCGCGGAACCTCCGCAGCGTTCCGTCGTGGTCCCACACGAGCTCGTGGACCGTGAAGGACGACCGGATCCCGCCGCACCCGCGCCCGTCGCCCGAGATGTTGAAGCCGGGGTTGCCCTCGAGCGTCGGGTGGCTGCGGGCGTCTGGGTAGTGGCCGACCGCGAGCACCTGGCCGTTCGGCGCGTAGAAATCGGCGCCCCACCATGGTCCCGAGTGCTCCACGTCGCCCTTGACGAGGAAGCTGATGACGTTCGGGTAGGCCGTCACGTCGATGGTGTCGGCCGGTGGGCCGTACGACCACGTGCGCCCGGCGCCGATGTAGTCGCCGGGCTCGCTGGTCATGTTCAGCGACCACGGCCCGGGCTCGGGGTCGCGGTGCTCGGGCGTCGGCGTGGGTGTGGAGGTGGCGCCCGGCGACGGCGCGGCTCCCGGCGACGACGCGCTGCGCTGCTGCGGCGTGCGCGCGATCGGGCGCAGCATCGCCGCGCTCCAGTTGCGCACGCCGGAGTCGCAGCGGGTCCGCAGCTTGGTGCCGCGGTAGTTGTAGATCCGCGCCTGCAGCCGCAGCGTGCCGTTGGCCAGCTCGCCCGACACGCGGCCGGTGAAGCGCACGCGATAGCGGATGAAGACGTCGGCGTAGGAGACGCTGAAGCGCTCGGAACGGCTGAAGCTGCCGTCGGCGCGCACGCGCATCGGCGGCGTGAAGTTCGTGAGGTCGGTGCGCGGGCCGCGGCCGCAGTCGGCGAACGCGTTCCAGCGCGAGCGGATGCGCTTGCCGGTGCTGCCGACCTTGAGCACGACCGGTGCCCGCAGGCCGTCGGCCGTGCGGATCTCGCTGAGCCCGCCGAAGGCGGCCTTGGCGGGCGGCTGCGGCGAGCCGGTCGGCGCCGGCCCCAGCACGCGCGCCGAGAAGCGCCGCCGCGGCTTGCGGGTGCAGGACGTCCGACGGCCGTTGACGATCCGCACGCCGGCGATCGTCAGGCGGCCGGAGCCGATCGTGCCGTCGACCGCGCCGCGCAGGACCCACGAGAACAGGATCCGGTTGCCGCGGCCGCGCCCGATCGCGAGCCGGCGCGACGCGCTGCCGCTGAACGAGCGCCCGTCGAACGGCACGACGCTGCGCCCGATCACGGTGTAGACCGTGCGCCCGCACTTGAGCTCGGTGTCGAAGCGGAAGGCGAGGCGGTCGCCGCGCGGCTGCAGCGCGATCCCGACGGTGGGGGTGAAGCCGTCCTTGGCCTTGGAGGCGGGCAGCCGCCCGCCGCCGTAGTCCTGTGCCGCAGCCGGGGCCGCCCAGATCAGCCCCAGCACCACCACCGCACCGGCCACGCTCCGTCGCATTCCCTCGCTCCTCCTCGGTCGCTCATCGAGATGCCCGTTTCCGCGGGATGTCAGACCACTTGATTGTGCTGAGCGGAGTCAGGCGGCGCGGAATACCCAGGTGCCGCGCAGGGCGGCCTCGCCGCCCTCGCAGTGCTGCTCGAAGTCCGCGCGGAAGTTCCGCAGCGTGCCGTCGGGGTCGAACGTCAGCTCGTGGATCGTGAAGGTGGCGGTGAGCGTGTTGCAGCCGCGGCCCATGCCGCTGTGGTCGAAGCCGGCCGTGCCGTCGTTGAACGGGTAGCGCTTGGCCTCGTAAGTCGCGCCTGGCGCGAGATCCTGGCCCGGACCGGCCGCGAACGTCGTGTCCCACCAGCCGAAGCCGCCGCTGGTCGGATCGGTCGTGGTGATGCGGAAGCTGACCATCTGCCGGGTTCCGGACGCGCTGACCTTGTCCGCCGGCGGGCCGTGCGACCACGTCTTGCCCTGGCCGATGTAGTCCGTCGGGTCGCTGGTCATGTTCAGCGACCACTCGCCCGGGATCGGCGTGCGCGGCTGCGGCGTGGGCGTGGGCGCCGGCGCCGGCGCCGGCGTGGGCGTGCCGGGCGGAGGCGGCGTCGTGCCGGGCGCGGGCGCCAGCGTGTGGAGGAGCCCCGCGGTCCAGGCGCGCGTGCGCGTATCGCAGCGGGTGAGCAGGCGGCCGCCGGAGCGGGTGAAGACGCGGGCGCGCATGCGCAGCGTGCCGCGCGCGCGCTCACCGGACACGCGGCCCGCGAACCGGACCCGGTAGCGCACGAGTGCGTCGCTGTAGCGGACGGCGAAGCGCTCGGCGCGGCTGAAGCCGCCGCGCGGGCCGATCCGCATCGAGGGCGTGAAGTTCACGAGCTCCGCGCGCGGGCCGCGGCCACAGCGTGCGAGGGCGGTCCAGCGGGCGGCGACGCGGCGGCCGCTGCTCGTCGCCTTCAGGATCACGGGCGCGCGCAGTCCGTCGGCGACGCGGATCGCGCTCAGGCCACCGTACGCCGCGCCGCCCGGCGGGCGCGGGGCCCCGGCGGGCGCCGGCGCCGCGACGCGCGCGTTGAAGCGGCGGCTCGGCTTGCGGTTGCAGCCCGTCGTGCGGCCGCCGGCGACGCGCGTGCCGGTGATCCGCAGGGTGCCGGAGGCGACGGTGCCATCGGCCTGGCCGGCGAGCGTCCACGCGTAGTCGATCCGCCCGCCGGGGATCCGCAGCCGGCGCGCGGCGGAGGCGTTGAAGATGCGCCCGTCGAACGCGCCCAGCGTGCGGCCGACCACGTCGTAGCTGGTGCGGCCGCAGCGCAGGCTGGTGTCGAAGCGCAGCGCCATCCGGTCGCCGCGCGGCTGCAGCGTGATCCCGAGGGTGGGGACGTAGCCCGTTCTCGGCACCGCCGCCGACGGCAGCCTCCCGCCGCCGTAGCCGGGCGACTGCGCCGCCGCGGGCGCCGTCCAGATCAGCGCCGCCAGCGCCGCCAGCGCCGCCGTCGCCGCCATCCGCATCCAGCTCATCGTCCGCGCGCTCCTTCCCGATTCGCGATGAGGATCCCCACGGCTCGCGGTTCTCAGACGCGGGCTGTGACAATCGATGGCGATGACCGCCGCCGCCGCCCCTGTCGCGCGCGAGACCGAGATCCTGTCGCGCGCGCTCGACGCGGTGCTGACCGAGCAGCACGGGCCCGAGCTCGCCGAGCGCGTGCGCTGGATCCACCGCAACGCGGCCGAGCTGCGCGACGGCGACGAGGGCGCCCGCGCGGCGCTGATGGACTTCCTGCACGGGCTCGCCGATGCGGAGGTCGAGCCGTACATCCGCGCCTGCTCGCTGCAGCTGCAGCTGGCCAACATCGCCGAGGAGCGCGAGCGGATTCGGCGCCGGCGCGAGTACGACGCCTCGGGCGACCTCCAGCGCGAGTCGTTGGCCGAGACCGCCGAGCTGCTCGCGCGCGAGGGCGTGAACGCGGGCGAGGCGCTGCGCGCGCTGCACCTCGAGCTGGTGCTGACCGCGCACCCGACCGAGGCGACGCGCCGCTCCGTGCTCGACCACCAGGCCGACCTGATGGACCTGCTCGACCGGCTGGACGACCCGCGCTGCGGCCCAGGGCGGCGGCGGGCGGTGCTCGAGGAGGTCCAGGAGGTCCTCACGATCTGGTGGCAGACCGACGAGATCCGGCGCGCGCGGCCGCGCGTCGACGACGAGGTGCGGCGCAACCTGTTCGTGTTCGAGTCGACCCTGTTCGACGCGGTGCCGGAGGTCCTCGGCGAGGTCGAGCGGGCGTTCGGCACGCGCGTCGAGGCGCCGGTGCTGGCCTTCGGGTCCTGGGCGGGCTCGGACATGGACGGCCATCCCGAGGTCGGGGCGGAGACGCTCGCGCGGGCGCTGCGACTGCACCGGCGGACCGCCGTGAGGCTGCTGCGCGACCGCGTGCGCGAGCTCGCGCGCCGCTACTCGCACGCCCAGCGGCGCGTCGTCGTCACGCCCGCGCTGGAGGAGTCGCTGGCGCGCGACGAGCGCGAGCTGCCGTCGGCGCCCGTGCTGCGCCGCGCCCACCGCGCCTGGGAGCCGCTGCGCGCCAAGCTCGGCTTCGTCGAGCACCGGCTCGAGAACACGCTGGTCGCCTCCGGTCGCGAGCCCGGCTACGCCGACCCGGAGGAGCTGCGGCGCGACCTCGCCCTCGTGCGCGAGTGCCTCGGCTCCGAGCACGTCGCCGGCGGGGCGATCCGGCGGCTGCTGTGGCGGGTCGACGTGTTCGGCTTCCATCTCGCCTCACTGGACGTGCGCCAGTCCTCCGGCGTCGTGCGCGAGGCGGCCGGCGCGCTGCTGCCCGGCTTCGCCGGCGCGGAGAGCGAGGAGGCGCGCGTGGCGGTGCTCGAGGAGGCGATCGCGAGCGGGCGCGGGGGCCTGTTCCGGCCGCCCGACGGCCCCGCGGGCGAGCTGGTGCGGGTGCTCGACACGATCGCGCTAGCCCGCGACGCGTACGGGCGGAGCGCGGTGCCGACGATGGTGATCTCGATGGTCGAGCGGCCCAGCGACGTGCTCGCGGCACTGTGGCTCGCGCGCCGGGCGGGGCTCGAGGGCGGCCACGGGACGCCGCGGCTGCGCTTCGTCCCCCTGTTCGAGACGCTCGCCGACCTCGAGGGCGCGCCCGCGACGATGGAGACGCTGTACGCCTGCGCGCCCTACCGCGACGCGCTGCGCTGGCACGGCGACCGCCAGTGCGTGATGCTCGGCTACTCCGACTCCGGCAAGGACTCGGGCTTCCTCTCCAGCCAGTGGGCGCTGCACCGCGCGCAGGAGCGGCTCGCGTGGCAGGCCGGCGAGCGCGGGCTGGCGCTCGAGCTCTTCCACGGCCGCGGCGGCTCGACCTCGCGTGGCGGCGGTCGCTCCTATCAGGCGATTCGCGCGCAGCCGTTCGGGACCGTCCACGGGCGCATGCGGCTGACAGAGCAGGGCGAGACGATCTCCGCCCGCTACGGGCACCCGGAGCTGGCCGTGCGCTCCCTGGAGCAGACGGCGAGCGCCGTGCTGCTGGCGTCCAACGGGGTCGGGACCGAGGTGCGGCCGGAGTGGCGATCCGCCTTGAACGGGATCGCCGCGCGCTCGCGCGAGGTCTACCGGGCGCTCGTCTACGAGGATCCGGACTTCCTGCGCTTCTTCGAGCAGATCACGCCGATCTCGGAGCTCGGCCGGCTCAACATCGGCTCCCGCCCGCCGTCGCGCGCGGGCGTGGCCGCGGGGGTCTCCGCCCTGCGTGCGATCCCGTGGGTGTTCGCGTGGACGCAGAACCGTGTGCTGCTGCCGTCCTGGT
>DATFQI010000211.1:0-6826 GCA_035264365.1 Solirubrobacteraceae bacterium | reverse complement strand
GCGCATGGGTCCACGTCGACGGCGCCTTCGGGATGTGGGCGGCCGCCTCGCCGCGGCTCGCCCCGCTCGTCGCGGGCGCCGACGCCGCCGACTCGTGGGCGCTCGACGCCCACAAGTGGCTCAACGTGCCCTATGACTGCGGCGTGGCGATCGTCGCCGACGGCGAGGCGCACGCGGCCGCGATGTCCGCCACCGCCGAGTACCTGATGGCGAGCGACGACGGGCTCACGAGGACGCCCGAGATGTCCCGCCGCGGCCGCCAGGTGCCGGTCTACGCGGCGCTGCGCCACCTTGGCCGGCGCGGGCTCGCGGAGCTCGTCGAGCGCTGCTGCGCGCACGCCTCCCGGCTTGCGGGGCGCATGGGGGAGGTCGAGGGCGCCGAGGTCCTCAACGACGTGGTGCTCAACCAGGTGCTGCTGCGCTTCGACGGCGACGACGCGTGCACCGCGCGGGTGATCGAGGAGCTCCAGCGCGGCGGCGAGGCGTGGCTCGGCGGGACCGTCTGGCACGGCATGACCGCGGCGCGGGTCGCGTTCTCGAACTGGTCGACCGCCGACGAGGACGTCGACCGCCTCTCGGCCGCCTTGCAGGAGGCGCTCACCGCCGCACGCGCCGGCTCGCCCGTTCGCTAGCGTGCCCGCGCTATGAGCGCGGACGGCCTGAAGGCGAGCGTGGAGAAGATGGAGGCCGAGGGGATCCCGCAGGCCGCCATCGACACGTTCCGCCACTACTACGAGCAGCTCGAGAGCGGCGAGACCGGGATGCTCCCGGAGGACTCGATCGAGCCCGTCGACGACGTCGTGGAGTTCGGCGACCTGCCGGAGGAGGACGGTCCGCTGGACCGCGCGGTGGTGCTCAAGCTCAACGGCGGGCTCGGCACCAGCATGGGCATGACCCAGGCGAAGTCGCTGATCGAGGCCAAGGACGGGCTGGCCTTCCTCGACGTCATCGCCCGCCAGGTCGAGGCGCTGCGCGAGCGTGCCCGAGCGCCAGTGCCGCTGGTGCTGATGGACTCCTTCTATACGCGCGACGACTCGCTGGCCAAGCTCGCCGAGCACCCCGAGCTCGAGTCGCCCGTGCCGCCGGACTTCGTCCAGCACAAGGAGCCCAAGCTGCGCGTGGACGACCTCACCCCGGTGGAGTGGCCCGCGAACCCCTCCCAGGAGTGGTGCCCGCCCGGCCACGGCGACCTCTACACCGCGCTGCTGACCTCGGGGATGCTCGACGCGCTCCTGGAGGCCAACTTCCGCTGGGCGTTCATGTCCAACTCGGACAACCTCGCGGCGGTGCTCGAACCACGCGTGCTCGCCTGGATCGCCCGCGAGGAGATCCCCTTCGTCATGGAGGTCACGGACCGCACCGAGGCCGACCGCAAGGGCGGGCACATCGCGAAGCGCCCGGAGGGCGGCTACCTGCTGCGCGAGACCGCGCAGACGCCAGAGGAGGACCTCGACGCGCTGCAGGACATCTCGCGCCACCGCTACGTGAACACGAACAACCTCTGGGTCGACCTCGAGGCGCTGAAGGCGCTGATGGCCGAGCGCGAAGGCGTGCTCGGCCTGCCGCTGATCGTCAACAAGAAGACGGTCGACCCGGCCGACAAGTCCTCGCCCGAGGTGTTCCAGCTCGAGACCGCGATGGGAGCCGCCGTCGGCGTCTTCGAGGGCGCCCGGCCGTTGCGGGTGCCGCGCAGCCGCTTCTCGCCGGTGAAGTCGACGGAGGACCTGCTGGGGCTGCGCTCCGATGCCTACGTCCTGACCGACGACGCCCGGGTGGAGCTTGACCCGCGCCGCGAGAACAAGCCGCCGATCATCGACCTCGACGACGAGCACTACAAGCGCCTGCGCGACTTCGAGGAGCACTTCCCGGCCGGCGCCCCGTCGCTCGTCGAGTGCGAGCGGCTGTCGCTCGAGGGGCCCGTGACGTTCGGCCGCGACGTCGTGGTGCGCGGCACGGTGCGCCTCGAGGGGCCGAAGGAGATCCCCGACGGCGAGGTGCTCGAGGGCTAGACCCTATAGGGGCCGGGGTTGGCCGGCAGGTCGGGATCCTGGACCTCGACCATGTAGCGCCAGGCGTCCGGCCGGCTGCCGTCGAGGTCGCTGAAGCCGTACTCGCGGGCGAGGCCGCCGCTGGACAGCGAGCCGCCGCTGTGGCGCTGCTTGTCGGGGTCGGCGGCGAGCGCGGCGACGGCGCGGCCGACGTAGCGCGGCGTCTCGGAGATGCCGAAGTGGGGGATCCGCTCGGTCGCGTCGCGCCAGTTCGCCTCGGTGACGCCGAACGTGTCGAGCATCATCTCCGAGCGCAGCCAGCCGGGCGTGAGGGCGACTGCGGTGGCGCCGTACGGCGCGAGGTCCTTGGACTGCGCGAACGCGAGCCGGATGACCGCGGTCTTGGCGAGGTCGTAGAAGGCGTTGATGCGGTAGGTCGTCGCGTTGTACTCCGCGGTGCCGTCGGTCATCTCGACCACGAGCCCGCCCGGGTGGCGGATCAGCAGCGGCAGCGCGTGGTGGCTCGTGATCAGGTGGGTCTTGATCGCCAGGTCGAGCAGGCGCAGGCCGTTGCCGAGGTCGTGCTCCCAGACGGGCGTGTCCCACTCGAACAGCTTCTCGCCGCCCCAGACGTCGTTGACGAGCACATCGAGCCGGCCCTGCTCGGAGTCGATGCGCTCGACGAGCGCCCGGACCTGCTCGGGCTCCAGATGGTCGGTGGGGACGGCGATGCCCGCGCCGCCGGCCTCGGTGACGAGCTCGGCGGTCTCCTCGAGTGTCTCGGGACGGTCGTACTCGGAGCGGGCGGCGCGCGTGCTGCGGCCGGTGCAGTAGACGGTGGCGCCGGCCTCGCCGAGCGAGACGGCGATGCCGCGACCGGCGCCGCGCGTGGCGCCGGCGACCAGGGCGATCGTGCCTTCGAGGTTCGGAGTCATGAGGGCATCGTGACGGGCCGAGGAGTGAGGAGCGATACGGCTTCCTCGTGTTCGAGATGTAGCATCGCTTCATCGTGCTCGACCTTCGCCGCCTGCGCCTGCTCCACGAGCTGCACGAGCGCGGGACAGTGGCGGCAGTCGCCGACGCCCTGCAGTACACGCCGTCGGCGGTCTCGCAGCAGCTCGCGGTGCTCGAGCGTGAGGCCGGCGTGCCGCTGCTGGAGAAGGCCGGCCGGTCCCTGCGGCTGACCGACGCGGCGCTCGTGCTCGTCGGGCACGCGGCGGCCCTGCTCGAGCGGGCCGCGGTCGCCGAGGCCGATCTCGCGGCGGCCGCGGGCACGGTCGCGGGGCGGGGGCGCATCGCGGCGTTCGAGTCGGTGGCGCTCGGGATCGCGCTGCCGGCGATCGAGGCGCTGGTGCGCGCCGCGCCGCGCCTCCGCTGCGAGATCGTCGAGGCCGAGCCGGAGCAGGCGCTGCCCGCGCTCGCGCGCGGCGACCTCGACCTCGTGCTCGCCGACGAGTGGGGGCCGCAACCGCGGTCGCTGCCCGACGGCGTCGTGCGGCACACGCTCCCGGGCGACCCCGTGCGGGTCGTGCTGCCGGCGGCGCACCCGCTGGCGGCGCGGTTCGCGGAGGCGGTGCCGCTGGCCGAGCTCGCCGGCGAGCCGTGGGCGACCGGCGACCCCGGCATGGGGTGGGAGGAGATGACCCGCCGCACCTGCCGCGCGCTCGGCGGCTTCGACCCCGACGTGCGCCACCGCTGCGCCGGCGCGACCGTCGCGCTCGCGCTCGTCGAGCGCGGGCTGGCCGTGACGCTGCTGCCCGAGATGCCGCTCGCGGGCCGTGGCGCCGCGCTGCCGGGCCGGGGCGCCCCGTCCGCGCTGGGCCCGGCCGCCCCGGGGGCGCCGCGCGTGCCGTTCGCGGTGCGCGCGATCGCGGAGGGGTCGGTCGACCGCTCGATCTTCGCGGCCACGCGCGCGGTCGACGCCGAGCGCCCCTCGACGCGCGCGCTGCTCGCCGCGGTGCAGGCGGCGGCGGCCGCCGCGGCGTAACCACCGGCAGGCTCCCGCGTACCTCTTGTTGAACGTCGGTCAACAAGGAGCCGTCAACCATGTCCGCCGCCCGTGAGAAGACCTTCCTGCTCGCCCGCCCCGAGGCGCGGGCGCTGGAGTGGCTCGCGCGCCGCCTGCCCGCGCGCGTCAAGCCCGATCACATGACCGCGCTCGGGGTGCTCGCGGCATTCGGGATCGCGGCCGCCTATCTGCTCTCCAACCGCGACCCCGCCTGGCTGTGGGCGGCGAGCGCGCTGCTCGTCGTGCACTGGCTCGGCGACTCGCTCGACGGGACGCTCGCGCGGGTGCGCAAGGCGGAGCGGCCGACCTACGGCTACTACCTCGACCACCTCGTCGACGCGGTCGCCACGGCGCTGATCGGGCTCGGCCTCGGGCTCTCGCCGTACGTGCTGCTCGCGACGGGGCTCGCAATCGTGATCGCCTACCTGGTGCTCTCGATCAACACGTACCTGGAGACGAACGCGTTCGGCGTGTTCTCGCTCGGCTACGGGCGGCTCGGCCCGACCGAGGCGCGGCTCGGCCTGATCGCGCTCAACACGGCGCTCGCGCTCGGGCTCGGGCTGCAGACGACGGTCGCCGGCCTCGGCGTCACGCTGCTCGACGCGATCGGCCTCGGCGCGGCCGCGCTGATGCTCGGCGGGCTGCTGTGGCGGGCCGCGCGCAACCTGCGGGTGCTGGCCGAGCAAGAGCCCTACGCGGCGTAGCGCTCGGCCCGCCGGTCCTCTTCCTCGGACTCCGCGAGCATGCGGAAGAACAGGTAGGCGAGCGCGACCCCCATGACGAGCGACTGCTCGAGCGCCATCACCAGTCCCGCCACGTGCTGGTCGTCGAGCGCGCTCAGGCCCCAGCGCGTGCCGCCGGTCTCGTAGAAGTCGTAGAGCACCACCGAGGAGAACGTCAGCAGGATCCCGAGGAAGCCCACGAGGATCTTCGTCGAGGCCATGTAGAGGATCGGCCCGATCCCGCCGAGCCGCATCCGCGAGCGGATCGGCGACAGCAGGTGCCACCAGTAGAGGAGGCCCGCGGCGGCGAAGCTGAGGTGCTCGAGCACGTGGATCGCGCTGTGCTCGAGCGCCGCGTTGTACAGCGCCGGCACGTGCCACAGCCACATCGCCGCGACGTAGGCGACCACGCCGAACGCCGGGTGCCCGAACGGGCCGGCCGCCCGCTCGATCCGGTGCACGTGCTTCGTGACCGGTCGCAGGATCCACTTCGTCAGCGCGACCGTGAACAGGATCGGCGCGATGTCGGCGAGGATCAGGTGCTGCACCATGTGCGCGGTCGCGAACTGCTCCCCCAGCCGGTCGACCGGGGAGATCAGCGCGACGAACAGCGCGAAGATCCCGAGCCACCACATCGCCAGCCGCCACCTCGGCGCGGCCCGCTCGCCGCCCTCGCGATGCGCGGTGCGCCAGCGGCGCGTGTACACGTAGCCATAGGCCGCGAGCGCGATCAGCACGATCGGCGCGAAGGTGAACGAGGCGTCGACGGGGACGGCCGCGGCGAGGGGCACGGTGGCTCATTGTGACGCGAGCGAACGTCAACGGCGGCTGGGTAGGGGAGCGAGGGAGCCACCCGCGCCGCCGAGCGGTGGATAAGTCGGCCTGAGCCCGACTTATCCACTCCTCGACGCGCGAGCGCGCACGCGGCCGGTTCCCCCACCCCCTTTCCCTGCCCGCCGTTCAAACGTCACAGACCGGGTGCAGATTCGTCGCGCAGCGCCACAGACACGCGCAACGACGCGCGCGACGCTCCCACGGTGCGCGCACTGCAAGAGCTCCTGGCCCTCCTGGCGCCCCCGGCCTGCACGGCCTGCCGCCAGCCGCTCGCCGACGCCGCCGGCCCACTGCTGTGCCCCGCCTGCACCCGCGCGCTCCCCTGGCTGCGCGGGCCGGGCTGCCCGCGCTGCGGCCTGCCGCGCCACCGCCGGAGCAAGGGCTGCCCGGCGGCCGGAGCGGCGTTCGCGCTGGCGTGGGCGCCGCTGGCCTACGACGGCGTGGCGCGCGAGCTCGTGAAGGCGCTGAAGTTCCGCGGCGCGCTGCCCGTCGCGCGGCTGATGGCGGCGCAGCTCGCGGCCGGGCTGCCGCCGGCGCTGCGCGGGGTTGACGCGGTCGTGCCGGTGCCGCCGCACCGGGGCCGGCGCCGCCGGCGTGGGTTCGACCCGGCGGGCGCGCTCGCGAAGGCGCTCGCCGAGCGGCTGGAGCTGCCGCTCGCTCCGTGCCTGCGCCGCGGCGGCGGCCACCGCCAGGTCGGCGCGACGCAGAGCGCTCGGCGGGACCTCGGGCGGCTCGCGGTGCGAGCGACCGCGCCACCGCCAGAGCGGGTGCTGCTCGTGGACGACGTCCACACGACCGGCGCCACGCTCGACGCCTGCGCGCGGGCGCTCACGGCCGGCGGCAGCCGCTGGGTCGTCGCCGCGACGTACGCGCGGACGTTGTGACGCGCGGAGCGCGTGCGCGGCGGGGCTATTGGATCGCGCGGCCCGCGTCGTCGGCCCACTCGAGGGCCGCGCGGTACGCGCCGGCGAGCGAGACGCCGCCGTTGCGGGCGTTCGGGAACTCGCCGCGCTCGTAGGCGATCACGGAGCTCAGGAGCTCGCCCTTGGGGCCCTCGCGGCGGAGCAGCGCGAGCTGGATCTCCTCCGTGAAGGGCAGCGAGTCGAGGACCTCGGCCATCGGGCTGTCGAGCAGCGCGTCGGCGACCGAGAAGAGGCCGATCGTGAACAGCGTCTCGCGCTCGTCGGGCAGCGCGCTGCCGCCGAGCATCTCGCACATGCGCGCGCGGCGCAGGGCGAGCGAGACGAGCTCGTCGTGGACGTCGGGCAGGGCGG
>DATFQI010000210.1:0-7956 GCA_035264365.1 Solirubrobacteraceae bacterium | reverse complement strand
GCCGCCTTCTCCGCATGGCCGATCCCCGCGCAGCAGACCGAGAGCCGCAGGCCCTCGGCCGCGGCCACCGCGGCCTCGACCTGCGCCTCGTCGGTGACGTCGCAGGCCACGAACGCCGCGCCGAGCTCGCCGGCGAGCGCCTGCCCGGCCCGCTCGTCGATGTCGGCGATCGTCACCTCCGCGCCGCCCGCGGCCAGCCTTCGCGCCGTCGCCGCTCCCAGCCCGCTGGCGCCGCCCGCGACGAGGGCGCTCGTTCCGTCGATCCGCATGGGCCGGACGCTAACGGGTCGCGTGCCCGCCGGAACCGCCCGCCTCGACCCCTATTGGAGCGCGTAACGAAGGAACAGCTCGCCGCGGGCGCGCAGGACCCACACCGGCCGGGCGCGCAACGGGACCGGCAGGGCGTCGCCCTCGACGATGCGGATCGCCTCCGGCTCGCCGGTGATCTGCGGGGCGATCGTCAGGAACAGCTCGTCTACGAGGCCGGCGGCGAGCATCGCCGAGTTCAGCGTCGGGCCGCCTTCGGAGAGCAGCGCGGCGATGCCGCGGGCGCGCAGGTCGGCGAGCATCGCGGCGGGCGAGGCGTCCTCGAGCCGCACCACTTCGACCGGCGCCCGGGTCTCCGCGGCCTCGGCCTGGGCGTCCGCGCGCGTGTAGACGAGCACAGGCTGCTCGGCGTCGGCGAACAGCCCGGCGTCCCACGGCAGATCGAGCGAGCGCGAGAGCAGCACGGCGACCGGATCGCCCTTCAGTCCGGCCGCCTCGCGGCGGGCGCGTCGCTCATCGGAGCCGATCAGCCGCGCGTAGCCCTCGACGCGCAGCGTCCCCGTCCCGATCAGCACCGCGTCGGCGAGCGCGCGCAGCTCGAGCAGCATCTCGAGGTCCGCCGCCTCACCGAGCCCGCCCGTGCTGCCGCCGACCTGGGCCCGGCCGTCGATCGTGGACACCATGTTCACGAACACGAACGGACGGCCCTCCGGCGCGCGCTCGCGCGGGCGCACCTCGGCCAGCAGCTCGGTCGCCGTCGCCTCCTCGCCCGCGGACAGCAGGCGCGAGTAGGTCACCTCGCCAGGCATCCGTCGATGTGGTCGTTGACGATCCCGCACGCCTGCATCAGCGCGTAGGCAGTGGTCGGGCCGACGAAGCGGAAGCCGCGGCGCTTGAGCTCTTTGGCCATCGCCGTGGACTCCGGCGTGACGGCCGGCACCTCGGCGAGCGAGCGCGGCGCCGGGCGCTCGCCCGGGGAGAACGACCACAGCAGCTCGGCCAGCGACTCGCCGTCGCGCTCCATAGAAGCGACGACCTTCGCGTTGGCGATCGCCGCCTCGATCTTCGCCCGGTTGCGGACGATCGCCGCGTCGGCCATCAGGCGCGCGACGTCCTCGTCGCCGAACGCCGCCACCCGCTGCGGGTCGAAGCCCGCGAACGCGGCCCGGAAGCCATCGCGCTTGCGCAGGATCGTCAGCCACGACAGGCCGGACTGGAACGCCTCCAGGCACATCCGCTCGTAGAGCCCGCGGTCGTCGCGCACCGGCTTGCCCCACTCCTCGTCGTGGTACGCGACGTAGTCGGGCGTGCTCGCGCCCCACCAGCAGCGCAGCCGCCCGTCGGGGCCCTCGGCGAGTCCGTCGCTCATGGCGGCCGAGGCTACCTGGCTGCAAGACGGTTGACGCGGCCGGGCCGAGTTGCCGATGATCGGATCATGCGCCGTCCCCTGATCGCCGTGCTGGCTGTGCTGCTCGCGCTGACCCTCGCGCCCGCCGCCTCCGCGTCGGACCCGCTGCTGCCGCCGCGCGGCAAGGTCTTCAGCGGGCTCAGCGGCGGGCTCTCGATCGACCTCTTCCAGCGCCAGACCGGCAACCACCCTGCGGTGTTCGGGTTCTTCACCAAGTTCTACGGGTCCAACGAGTTCATCTTCCGCAGCGCCGAGCAGGCCGGCTCGCGGCTGATGCTGCACATCTCGACCCAGGACGGCTACGGGACGCGCGAGGTCGTGACGCCGCGTGGGATCGCGCAGGGCGACGGCGACCGCTACCTGGTCAACCTCAACCGGCGGATCGCCGAGTACGGGCAGCCGGCGTACATCCGGCTGCTGGCCGAGATGAACCAGGCCAACAACGGCTACGCCGCGTTCGACGCGAGCGGGCGCCCGCGTGGTGCGGCGCACACGACGGCGATGTTCAAGCAGGCCTGGCGGCGCTCCACGCTGATCCTGCGCGGCGGGCCGGTCGAGGCGATCGACGCGAAGCTGCGCGCGCTCGGGCTGCCGCCGGTGCAGACGGACGCCGAGGAGCTCCCGCAGCCGGCGATCGCGATGCTGTGGGTGCCGCAGACGCGCGGGACGCCGGACATCCCGGCCAACATGCCGCGCGCCTACTGGCCCGGCGGCGCCTACGTCGACTGGGTCGGGACCGACTTCTACGGCCGCTTCCCGAACTTCCACTGGCTCGAGGACTTCTACCGCGACTTCGGCGGCAAGCCGTTCGCGTTCGGCGAGTGGGCGCTGTGGGGCGCCGACGACCCCGGCTTCGTGCAGCGGCTGTTCTCCTGGATCGGGAGCCATCCGCGCGTGCGGATGGTGCTCTACAACCAGGGCAAGCTCACCGACGGGCCGTTCCGGCTCAACCGCTATCCGCGCTCCAAGGCAGCCCTGCGCAAGGCGCTCTCGCACCGCCGCTTCTCGCTCTGACGCTCTGTAGGGTGCGGCTCCGCATGCACCCGTCCAAGCTCTCTCGCAGCGAGTGGATCGCCGTGCTCGGCGGCCTCCTGCTCCTGGTGGGGATCTTCCTGCCGTGGTACGTGCCCAACACGGAGAACCGCAACGCGATCGTCGCCGGCAGCCGTGAAGCGGTCAGCGCGTGGGAGGCCCACACGCTGCTGCGCTTCCTGTTCCTCGCCGCCGCCGTCGCGCCCCTGATCCTCGCCTACATCATCATCCGCGACCACGAGCTCTCGTGGCCGCGCGGGGAGATGACCGCCGTGGTGGCGATCGCCGCCTTCGGCATCATCGGCTACCTGGGCGTGGTCGACCGGCCGGGCGACCCGCCCGGCGAGATCGGACTCGGCATCGGCTGGTTCATGTCGATGGCGGGCGTGATCCTGATGGCGGTGGGCGGCGCGATGCGCGCGGGCAGCTCCGAGCGGCCGCGCAAACCACCGGGGGTCCTGTAGATGTCAGAGAGCCAGCCGCCGCCCGACCGCAACCTCGCGCTCGAGCTCGTCCGCGTCACCGAGGCCGCCGCGCTGCAGGCCGCCCGCTGGGTCGGCCGCGGCGACAAGGAGGCCGCCGACCAGGCCGCCGTCGACGGCATGCACGCGGTGCTGCACACCGTGCACATGGACGGCGTCGTGGTGATCGGCGAGGGCGAGAAGGACGAGGCGCCGATGCTGCACAACGGCGAGCAGGTCGGCGACGGGTCGGCGCCGGAGGTCGACATCGCCGTCGACCCGCTCGAGGGCACGCGCCTGTGCGCGCAGGGGCGCCCGAACGCGCTCGCCGTGATCGCGCTCTCCGAGAAGGACTCGATGTTCGACCCGGGCCCGTGCGTCTACATGGAGAAGATGGCCGGCGGGCCCGACATCGCCGACCTGATGGACCTCGACCGCCCGCTCGGCGAGACGCTCGGGCTGGTCGCGGAGCGCAAGAGCACCGACATCGGCGACGTCATGGTCGTCGTGCTCGACCGCCCGCGACACGAGCAGGGCATCGACGAGATCCGCGCGGCGGGCGCGCGCGTACGGCTGATCACCGACGGCGACGTCTCCGCGGCGTTGCTGGCGGTCGCCCCGGACCGGCCGGTGGACCTGCTGTGGGGGATCGGCGGCACGCCCGAGGGCGTGATCTCCGCCGCGGCGCTGAAGTGCTACGGCGGCGGGCTGATCGGCCGCCTGTGGCCGCGCGACGACGAGGAGCGCCAGGCGGCGCTCGACGCCGGCTACGAGCTCGACCGCGTGCTCACCCAGGACGACCTCGTCAAGGGCGACAACTGCTTCTTCTCGGCCACCGGCGTGACCGACGGCGACGTGCTCCAGGGCGTCCGCTACGAGGGCAGCCACGGCGCCACGACGGAGTCGCTGGTCATGCGCAGCCGCTCGGGCACGGTGCGGCGGATCCAGTCCCGCCACGACCGCGGCAAGCTGCGCGCGCTCGCCGGGTCGCGCTACGGCTAGCGGCGCGGGCGCGGCAGGCGCGCCCGGGCCGGGCGGCGGCGCTTCTTTCGGCGGGTGCCGAAGCGCAGGTACAGCCAGGCGCTCGCCGCCGTGACCCACGCGGCGATGCCGCCCCAGGCCAGCCACGGCGTGTCGCCGACGTTGACGGGCGGCTCGCCGGCGACCGGGTGCGGCCCGGCCGGCGCGGCGTCCTTGGGCGGGGCGAAGCGCCCGACGGCGGACTCCTCGAGCTCCAGCCGCGCGAGCGAGCGCAGGAAGCCGTGCGTGACGAGCACGTGGATGCGCGACTGGGTGTTGCTGTAGAACCAGCGCGCCACCCAGGTCGCCAGCGCGGGATAGAAGTTCGCGACCTCGACCTCGACGTGCACCTTCTCGTAGCCGGGCTGATCGGCCGGGCAGCGCCTGACGTCGATCTCCAGGTAGCCGTCGCCCGTGCGCCCGGGCCGCGCGACCAGGATGCCGTCGCGGATCGTCCAGCGCACGATCCCGCGGCCGTCGGTCAGCGTGTAGTCCGGCGCCTTGAAGCGCAGCAGCACGAGCGGGCGGTGCAGCAGCACGACCGCGCGCTCGGCCGCGGTGTACTCGACCCGGATCAGGCCGAGCGTTACGCGCGAGAGGTACTTCCAGTACGTGCGCGCGAGGCGCTCGAGGTGCATCGGGTCCCAGATCTCGATCAGCTCGCCCTCGGGCATCGTGAGGTCGGCGGCCTGGACCGAGCGCACCGCGCCCGCGGCGTCCATCGTCGTGTGCTGCTCGGGATCGGCGATCACCGAGTTCGCGATGCGCTGCTCCCGGGCACGGTTGAGCAGCTTCAGAGCGCGGCCCTCACGGCGTCCTCGAAGGAGAGCGGGTGCTCGTTGATCGGGGCGGGCGGGCGGCGCTCGACCACCGTCTCCGAGGTCATGCCGTCGACGAGCGGGCGCACCAGCCCGGTCTCGACGGGCGTGACCAGGCTCACCCAGTACGACGACAGCCGCGGCGTCAGCACGGGCACCTTGACGATCGCCGGCGGGCGGCGCCCGATCACGCGCGCGGCGCGGGCCATCATCTCGCGGTAGCTCAGCACCTCGGGCCCGCCGAGCTGCACCTCCTCGGGGGCGTCCTCGAGCTCGGCGACGTCGGCCAGCGTGGTCACGACGTCGGCGATCGCCACGGGCTGCGAGCGCGTGTCGACCCAGCGCGGGGTGATCATCACCGGCAGTCGGGTCACGAGGTGACGGAGCATCTCGAAGGAGGTGCTGCCCTGCCCGATGATCATGGCCGCGCGCACGTAGATCAACCCCGGTACCCGCTGGCGCAGCAGCTCAGCGACCTCGTGCCGCGAGCGCAGGTGCTCGGACGCTTCGGGCCCGGTCGGGCCGAGCCCGCCGAGGTAGACGACGCGCTCGACGCCGGCCTCGCGCGCGGCCTCGCCGAAGTTCACGGCCGCCTCGCGGTCGCGGCGGGCGAACGCCTCGTCGCCGCCGCGGCCCATCGAGTGGATCAGGTAGTAGGCGGTGTGGCAGCCGTCGATTGCCTCGCGCAGACCGCGGCCGCTGACCGCGTCGCCGCCGCGCACGTCGACCGCGGCGGGCTGGCGGGCGCTGGAGGGATCGCGGGCGAGCGCGCGCACGCGGCGCCCGCGGCCGAGGAGCTCTTCGATCAGGCGGCCGCCGACGTAGCCGGAGGCGCCCGTGACGAGCGTGGGATCTGGTTCGCGGTGTCGGGTCATCGCGCCAAGTACGTACCCAAGCAGCTCCGGGATTCGATCTCGCCCCGCGCCTGGCTCGTAGGAGTGGCGTGCCGGGGGAGGAAGCTTTGGACGTCACGTCGAAGGAAGATTGATCACGCCGTGAAGGGTCTCGCCATCAAAGAGGTCGCGGAGCGCACCGGCATCGCGGCCGGGACGATCCGCATGTGGGAGCAGCGCTACGGGTTCCCGGAGCCCGCGCGGACCCCCTCCGGCTACCGCATGTACACCGAGCAGGACGTCGACGCGCTGCGCCGCGTCAGCACGCTGCGGGACGCCGGGCTGTCCGTCCCGGCCGCGCTCGAGCGGGCGCGGGCCGCCTCCGGCTCGACCGACCGGCCGTCGATCTACGGCGCGATCGCCGGTGGCGACGAGCCGGTCCCCGCGCGGCGGCTCCGCAAGCGCACGCTGCTCGCGATCTCGCGCGCGATCGAGGACGAGACCCTGGCCCGCGCCGCCGGGCCGGTCGTGATCGGCGCCTTCCAGTCCGTGCGCAACTTCCACGGCGTCCAGCACCGGTACGACCGGCTCGCGCGCGCCGCCGACGCCTGCGTCGTGTTCGCCGACTTCGACTCCCTGCGCGAGCGCCCCGAGCACCCGACCGAGGTCCCGATCGCGCCGCACGAGGTCCTCGGCAACGAGTGGGCGGTGGTCATCGACGCGCCGGGGTACGCCGCCTGCCTGCTGGCGTGGGAGACGCCGGAGTCCCAGCGCGACGACCACCTGCCCGACCGCGAGCGCCGCTTCGAGGCGCTGTGGACGCTCGACCCGCGCGTCGTGCGCCGCGCGGCGCTCGTCGGCGCGTCGCTGGCCGCGCGCGCCGGCGCGGCCGAGGGCGAGCGGCTGGAGGGGATGCTGCGCGAGCGCCCGCTCGCGTTCGAGGCGCCGGTGCCGGCGCTGACGTCGCTGACGAACCGGATCGTCGGCTATCTCGACCAGTGAGCCCCGACGCCCGGCTGAGCGCTACGGCTACGGCTGGACGAGCGCGCCGATGCGCGCCGTCTCCGTGAAGCCGAGCTGCTCGGCGGCCGCCGAGGTGAGGTCCCACGTCATGCCCTTGACGAACGGCCCGCGGTCGACGACCGGCACGACGATGCTCGTGCCGCCGTAGGCGACCTCGACGAGCGCGCCGCACGGCAGCGACTTGTGCGCGACGCCCACCAGGTCCTTCGTGAGCACCTGGCCGCAGGCGGTCTTGTTGCCGTAGAGGCCGGGCCCGTACCAGGTGGCCATGCCGGGTTTGAAGACCCGCACGGCGACCTCGGGCGAGGCGCTGGTCACGGTCGCGGAGCGGCGGCGCTGGAGCGTCGCGCGGATCCGCTGCGCCCCGAGCGTGGTCGGGCTCCAGCGCACGCGGAAGCGGCCCTTGCGGCCGACGACCGTGCGGACCTCGGAGCGCCAGGCCTGCGCCGCCTCGTCGAAGCGCTGCACCCGCAGTACGCGTCCGCGGGCGGCGCGGGCGACGGTGCCCCGCAGGACGGACTCGCGGCCGAGCAGCGCCTGCGGCGCGGCGACGAGCGCCACGTCGGAGGCCGGCTGCGGCTCGGGCGCGGCCGAGCCGCCGGTCGACTGCGCGGCCGCCGAAGCGGGCAGCGCAATGCCGACGGCCACGAAGGCCGGCAGGAGCCGGGTGCGGGTGACGAGCCTCATTCGAGCTTTCTCCGGTGCCTACGAGGTGAGCTGACGGGCTCGCGCAGAGAAAGCAGCGCTACGGACCACTGGTCGCGTCCGATTCGCCCCCGTGACCTCCCCCGAGGTCACATTGGGTCCCCCGCTCGCCGCGGTGAGGCCGCGGCGATTCGGCGCGCGAAAACCTAGCACGCGGGCAGACTTATGACGCCGCACCCCGTGGGAGCGGCGCCGGCGGGCGCGCCGGCTAGGGCTTCGGCAGGCGGCGCGCGGCGCGCTTGAGCGCCTGCGAGCCGAGCGTGAGCCCGATCTTCGCGAGCTCGCCCGTGGCCTGGACCGCCGTCGTCACGAGCTCGGCGCCCTTCGGCGGCTCGGCGGCCGGCCTGCGGCGCGGCGTGCGCGGCTTCTCCTTGGCCGCGGCGAGCGAG
>DATFQI010000209.1:0-3032 GCA_035264365.1 Solirubrobacteraceae bacterium | reverse complement strand
GCCCTGGAACCAGTTGGGGTGCGGCGGCATCGCGAACGTCGCCTCCCGAACCAGCATCGCGACCATCGCGTCGACGTTGCGCGTCTCCCAGGCGGCGACGTAGTCGCGCACGACCTGGGCCGCCTGCTCATCGCCGAGCGTCCGCAGCGTCTGCTGCTGGCTGCGATCCGGAAGCTCGTCCTCGACGGTCTTGCGGGCGCGCTGCAGCGCGCTGTTGACGGACGACGCGGTCGTCTCGAGCGCCTGGGCGACCTCGCGTGCCGAGAACCCGAGCACCTCGCGCATGATCAGCACCGCGCGCTGGCGCGGCGGCAGGTGCTGGAGCGCCGCGACGAACGCCAGCTCGACGCTCTCGCGCTGCTCGTAGCGAGCGTCCGGCGCCGCCAGTCCCTCCGGCACGGTGCCGTCCGGGTAGGGCTCGAGCCATTCGAGCTCGGTCAGCGGCCGGCCCTGTCCGTCCGCGGGCGCAGAGGCCGGCGAGCGCTCGAACGGGAGCGCGCGTCCGGGCCGCTTCGCGAGCTGGTCCAGACAGACGTTGGTCGCGATCCGGTGCAGCCAGGGCCGCATCGGCCTGCTCGCGTCAAAGTGCTCGAGGCCGCGCCAGGCGCGCAGGAGCGTGTCCTGCAGCGCGTCCTCGGTGTCGTGGAGCGAGCCGAGCATCCGGTAGCAGTGGGCGTGGAGCGCAGCACGGTGCGGTTCGACGAGCGCGCGGAACGCGTCGTCGTCGCCGCGCTGCGCGGCCTTGATGAGGCGTGTCATGCGTGTTCTCCCGCGAGGAAGGCCGTGATGACCGGCGCGAGCGCCTCTGGAGCCGGGTCGTGTGCCTGGCTCGGGAGCGTGCAGCGACGGGCGTGCGGCAGGCGTTCCGCGAGCTGGGCGCTGGCCGCCTTCAGCGAGGCGGGGCTCCGTGCACCGTCGATGACAAGCGTCGGAGTCGCCAGCGACACCCACGGCTCAGCGGCGAGGGGCGTGCCAGTCAACCAACCGTTCATCGTGGCGTGGTCGTACGGGAGCGTGTGGGCGACGGCCGTCAGCTGGCGCCAGATCGGCCGCGCGAGCCGCAGCATCGCGATGGCCGGTGCCGGCGCGCCCACGCCGTGGCGCATGAAGTATTCCGCGGCGCGGTCGCGGTCGCCGTCTGCGAGCAGGCTGCGCAGCTTCTCGCCGAAGTCCGGCGGCGGGACATGCGCCTCGTGGCTCACGACGAACGGTGGCTCGTAGGCCACGAGCCGATCGATCGCGACGCCCGCGGCGGCAGCGCGCAGCGCCAAAACGCCGCCCGACGACATCCCGTAGACGTGAGCCGACCCGCCGGCCCAGCCGATCACCGCTGCGAGGTCCTCGAGCTCGCGCTCGACCGAATAAGCGGGAGCGTCCTCGCTGTCACCGCGGCCGCGGCGGTCGTAGTTCACGACCGTGAAGCGCTCGGCCAGCAGGGCCGCCAGCTCGGCAAAGCCGTTCGAGCGGCGATGGCTGAGCGCGCCGCCGACGAGCACAACCGGCGGGCCCGCCCCGACCTGGTCAAGGGCGAGGCGGGTCCCGTCCGCGGAGACGACCGACTCCATCACGGTCAGGCCGCGCCGATGTTGGGGGCCGGATTGGGCGCCGGCTTGCGGGCGCTCGTGGCGCCGAGGAACTCGGCGATCACCGGGGCCTGCACCTTCATCGACGGGTTGTGGCTCTGGCCCTCGAGGATGCGCAGCTCGCCGGCGGGCAGCGCGGCGGTGATCGCGCGCGCGGCGTCCTGGAGCAGCGCCGGCGACTTGCTCCCGGCCATCACGAGCGCGGGCACGATGACGCGACCCCACAGCGTGCCGTCGAGCGGCCGGCCCGACACGGCGTCGCCGAGCACGGCCCAGTCGTAGGGCAGCGTGTGCGCGACCGCCTTGAGCTGCTTCCAGACCGGCATCAGCCGCATCGCGCGCACGAAGAAACCGGGCGCGCCCATCGCCTCGGTCATATACAGGTGCACCGCCGCGCTGCGGTTGCCCGCCGCGAGGTACTCGTCGAGGCGGCGCCCGAGGTCGGCCGGCGGCACCCGATGGCTGCCGTCGACGACGAACGGCGGCTCGTACAGCGCCAGCCGCTCGATCGGGAGCCCGGCCGCGCTCGCACGAAGCGCGAGCACCGCGCCCGACGACCAGCCCCACACGAACGCGCGCCCACCGGCCGCGTCGATGACGGCCGCGAGGTCCTCGATCTCGCGCTCGACGGCGTAGCTTTCGGCGTCGCTGCTGTCGCCGCGCCCGCGGCGGTCGTAGTTGAAGACCGTGAACCGGTCGGCGAGCAGCTCGGCGAGCTGGACGGTCTTCGGGAACCGGCGGTAGCTGAACGCACCACCGACAAGGATGAGCGCCGGTCCACTGCCGGAGCGCTCGTAGGCGATCTGGGTGCCGTCCGCGGACGTGATGGTCTGCATCGGTTCCTCCTCGGTGTTGGTGTGGGTGAGCAAGACCACTTCGCTCGTTGATACCGACGGCGTCGCCGAGATTCATCGCAACCGTCCCGAGAAATTCCGGTCGCGCGCGTCAGACTGCGCCGAGCAGCGTCGCGAGCTTGTCGAAGGCGGCGTTGTAGCCGGCCTCGGCGTGTGCGGCAGCGCCCAGGAACGTCCGTCGATGAGGGTCATGCGCGTCTTGTCGCCGTGGTCATGGAGCTCGAGGCGCACAACCGTCGGCTCGTGCATAGCGCCTGGCATCGGGTCCGAGCGCAGGACGAGCAGCTCCAGCTTCACGACTTCCTACCGCCGCGGCGACCGGCTCCGCGCGTTCAACACGCTTCACGGCGTCCACTAGCGAGCAGGAAAGGGGCCGTCATATGCGACCGCAAGATGGGGTGTTCCGTTCGCCGCGGCTGCGCCGGCCAGGTTCACCGGGCGCGGGCGAGAGCAGCCCGCATCCTTGCGGCTAGGGCACGTCGCGCGATGAACCGCTCGCCGCAGGGTGTTGAGATCGTCGTCCCGTGCGCACGCTGCTCGTGCTGCTCGGCTTCGGCGCACTCGTCGTAGTGGCGGTGCGGTCGCTGGGCACCCT
>DATFQI010000208.1:0-7957 GCA_035264365.1 Solirubrobacteraceae bacterium | reverse complement strand
GAGGCCTGCTCGAGCCGCGCGCGCTTCTCGGCGTCCTGCAGCGCGGCGGTCATCTCGTCCAGCTCGCCGGCGAGCAGCGCGTCGAGGTTGTGGACGGTGAGCTTGACGCGGTGGTCGGTCACCCGCCGCTCGGGGAAGTTGTAGGTGCGGATCTTCTCCGCGCGCTCGCCCGTGCCGACCTGCGAGCGGCGGTCGGCGGCCAGCTCGGCCTGCTGCTCGGCGACCTTCGCCTCGTAGAGCCGCGCGCGCAGCACCTTGAACGCGCGCTCGCGGTTCTGCAGCTGGGACTTCTCGTCCTGCATCGAGACGACGATGCCGGTCGGCTTGTGCGTGATCCGGACGGCCGAATCGGTCGTGTTGACGGACTGCCCGCCGGGCCCCGAGGAGCGGTAGACGTCGATCTGGAGGTCGTTCTGGTCGATCTCGACGTCGACGTCCTCGGCCTCCGGCAGCACCGCCACCGTCGCCGTCGAGGTGTGGATGCGGCCCTGCGACTCCGTCTCGGGAACGCGCTGGACGCGGTGCGTGCCGCCCTCGAACTTGAACACCGAGTACGCCCCGTCGCCCTTGATCTCGAACGTGTAGGAGCCGTCGGAGGCGTCCATGGTGTCGGTCGAGAACCCGCGCCGCTCGGCGTAGCGGGTGAACATCCGGTAGAGGTCGCCCGCCCATAGGCCGGCCTCCTCCCCGCCCGCGCCGCCGCGGATCTCGACGATCACGTTCTTGTCGTCGTTGGGGTCGCGCTCGACCATCGCGAGCCGGATCTCCTCCTCGAGGCGCTCGATCCGCTCGCGCGCGTCGTTGAGCTCGGCCCGCAGCTCGGGGTCCTCGCCACCCTCCTCGAGCAGCTCGCGCGCGCCCTCCTCGTCGGAGCGCGCCAGCCGCCACTCCTCCGCGAGCTTGGCGGCGGGGGACAGCTGGTTGAACAGGCGGCCGGCGTCGGCGTAGCGCTTGCGGTCCGAGATCACCTCGGGGTCCGACATCTGCTCCTGCACGTCGGCGTAGCGCGCCTCGATCTGCTCCACGAGCCCTTCGATCACGCCCGCAAGCTTACGAGCGTCCGCCGTCCCCCGGCCCGTCGCGCTCGTGACTCAGCTCCCCGCCGGCCGGGCCAGCCGGATCCGGCCGCCCGGTGGCGCGTCCACCAACCGCTCGACGCCCGGGAGCGTGATCGTCATGGTCTCGTCGGGGTTGATCAGGCCGCGGCCGCCCAGGACGACCATCACCCGCTCGTCGGCCGAGCCAACACCGCGGGCCGCCAGCACCACGTCCGGCCGGCGGTCGCCGGCGACGCGCAGCACCGACAGCGTGGAGCCGAACTCGCGGTCCGGCGCGGCGACTCCGGGCACGTTCGGCCGGTCCTGGTGGAAGATGGCGTGGCCGCTGCGGGCTTGGCCGCCGTGCCCCCCGCGGATGACGGTGAACTGGCCGGCGCCGGCGTCCTCGCGCGGCGCCGAGACGATCATGTCGTCGAAGCCGTCCGTGTCCACGTCGCCCGCCTCGACGACCGCGCCGAACTCGTCGCCCGGCTCGTCGCTGCCGGGGATCGTCGGGTCGTTCTGCGTGATCACCCGGGGAAGCCGGCTCGGACCCGCCTTCGAGCCCATCCACACGCGCACGAGCCCGCCGCCGGTCGGCACAAGCGGCGGCGCCACGTGCTGTGAGTCGCCCTGGATGATGTCGGCGTACCCGTCGCCGTCGATGTCCCCGATGGCGAGCGCCGAGGTGCTCCCGGCCGAGGGCAGCGGCCGGCAGTGCCGCGGCCCGCGCTCGCCGCTGCGGCACCAGGTCGCATGTCCCGTGCCCGACCCGCGGGCGGGCGCGCCCTCCGCGAGGTCGTGCTTCCCGTCGCCGTCGACGTCGCCGGTGCGCAGGCGCTGGCCGAAGTTCGACACCCCGGGCCCCGGGCGGCGGATCACCCGCGTCCGTTCCGGGTCCAGGCCCTCCTGCCCGCCGTAGACGATGTGCAGCGCGCCGCTTCGCGGCTGCCCGTCGCGCTCGCCGGGCGCCCCGACCACGAGGTCGCCGAAGCCGTCGTCGTCCAGGTCGCGCGCCACGATCGTGTAGCCGTAGCGGCCGGCGCCGGCGGGCAGCCGCGCGTTGCCGCCCTTGAGCTGCTGCACGCGGCCGTCGTCAAGCCCGGTCTGCGACCCGTAGATCACGGACACGCGCTCGCGGCCCGGCGTGCCGATCGCGAGGTCCGCGTGGCCGTCTCGGTCGAAGTCCGCGCTCGCCAGCCCCGACCCGAAGTCGTCGCCGGGCCGGGGGCTGCCTTCGAGCCCGGCTCGCGCCTCGGTGATCAGGTCCCACGCCGGCTTCTTGCCACGCGCCTGCACCAGCACCGCGCCGCTGTGCACGCGGCGGCCGCGCGGCGCGCCCTTCAGCAGCGCGATCACCAGATCCTGGCGCCCGTCGGCGTTGAAGTCGTACGGCGTCGCGGCGGGCGTCCGCGACGGCTCGTGCGGGGGCACGCCGCCCCCCGTCCGGCTCGGATCCCGCGGCATGACGAACGCCGCGACGGCGACCGCGCCGGCGAGGGCCAGCGCGGCCGGAAGCGCGACCGCGACCCGGCGGCGGCGCACCGGCTCCGGCGGAAGCGCTGCCGGGGGCGCCAGCGGCGTCGGCGTCGGCAGCTTGATGGTCCGGTCCTCCGCCGCCTCGGCCTCGTCGCGCGGCCCGCTCTCCTCCGTCGTCGGCAGATCGGCGCCGCCGGGCGCGTCCGCCGGCGGGGCCACGGCCGGCACCGGCGCCGTGATGGCGGCGGTGCGACGCCAGTAGGGCCCCATCTCGGCGACGGCCACCTCCTCCAGCGCGTCCCACGCCTCGGCGGCCGACTGCGGGCGCTCGGCCGGGTCCTTGGCGAGCAGCCACTCCACCCAGCCGGCCAGCGCGGCGTGCGGCGGGCCGACGAGCGCCGCGAGCGGCGGCGGGGGCGTGTGGACGTGCGCGTAGAGCAGCCCGACCGGCGTGTCCGTGGTGAACGGGGGGTGACCGGCGAGCAGCTCGTAGACGATCACGCCGAGCGAGTAGAGGTCGGTCGAGGGTCCCAGCGACTCGTTGGTGGCCTGCTCGGGCGCCATGTAGGCCGGCGTGCCGATCGCCATCCCGGGCGCGGTCAGCCGCTGGGTCAGCGCGTGCGTGTACGCGCGAGCGATCCCGAAGTCGGCGATCTTGACGTTGCCCCGCCGCGTGAGCAGCAGGTTCTCCGGCTTGAGGTCGCGGTGCGCGATCCCCTGGCGCTCCGCGTGGCCGAGCCCGGCGAGCACGCCCTCGACGATGCCGCAGACCTGCGGCAGCGACAGCCGCCCGACGAGCTCGCGCAGCGAGCCGCCCGCGACGTACTCCATCGCGATGTAGGGCACGCCGTCATGCTCGAAGAAGTCGAACAGCGTGACGATGTTCGGATGGTCGAGCGTCGCCGCCAGCCGCGCCTCGCGGACGAAGCGCTGGGCGAGCGCCGGGTCGCGGCCCTCGAGATCCAGGCGCTTGAGCACGACGTCGCGGTCGAGCGCCGGCTGGTGGACGAGGTACACGACCGCCATCCCGCCCCTGGCGAGCATCCGCACGATCTCGTAGGTGCCGACGCGAACTCCGCTCAACGCTCCTCAGCGCGACACTACGTTCACCTCCACCGCGCCGCAAGGCGGTGTGGCCTTCTAGGCGACGACCTCCATGCCCACCTTGTCCTCGGCGGACGCGGCGCGCGGATCCTCGACGGCGAGCACGGCCTCCATCGCCGCGCACGCGACGGCGAGCTGCTCGAGGTCGGGCTTGCGGGTGGTGAGGCGCTGGAGCTGCATGCCGGGCCACATCAGCGTCTGGACCCAGCCCTTGCCGCGGTTGCGGCCGGCCCACTTGATGACCTCGAAGGAGAGGCCGGCGATCAGCGGCACGCCGAGCACGCGCGTGCCCAGCAGCAGGTACCAGGCCGGCAGCCCGATCGGCGCGAAGACGAAGATGGCCACGATCATCACGATCAGCAGGAAGCTCGTGCCGCAGCGCGGGTGCAGGCGCGAGAAGCGCTGCGCGCGCTCGGGTTCGAGCGGCTCGCCCGCCTCGTAGCAGGAGATCACCTTGTGCTCGGCGCCGTGGTACTCGAACACGCGGCGCAGGTCGCGCATGCGCGAGAGCAGCGAGAGGTAGGCGAGGAAGATCGCGGTGCGCAGGACGCCTTCGACGAGCCAGAAGACGATGGCGGAGCCGAGCTGCTCCTTGAACAGGCTCGTGAGCGCGACCGGGACGACGAAGAACAGGCCGATCGCCAGCGCCAAGCCGGCGACCACGGCACCCGCCCACATCGCGCCGGAGATCTCCTCCTCGTCCTCCGGCAGCTGCGCGTTGGCGGAGATGTTGAGCGCCTTGAAGCCGATGTTCAGCGACTCGGCGAGCGCGATGACGCCGCGGATGACGGGCCGGCGCAGCGCGCGGTGGCGCTTCGCCCAGGAGACGAGCGGGAACGACTGCACGTCGATCTCGCCCTCGGCGGCCTCGCCGAGCTCGAGCTCGCGGCCGCCGGCGATCTGCTCGGGCAGCGGCTTGCGGACAGCGACGGCCCACGTGGAGACGCCGCGCATCATCACGCCCTCGAGGACAGCCTGGCCGCCCACGGGGGCGTCCCGCTGTGTCTCGAGGGATGAGGAGGGATCCGGCACGCCTAGAGAATCGGCAGAACCGGATCCGAACTTCAGCGCTAGCGCTGCCGCTTGGCGGCGCGGCGCTGGAAGCGCTCGACGCGACCGCCCGTGTCGACGAGCTTCTGCTTGCCCGTGTAGAACGGGTGGCAGTTGGAGCAGATCTCCACGTGCATGTCGCCCTTGGTCGAGCGCGTGGTGAAAGTGTTCCCGCAGGTGCAGGTCACAGTCGCCTCGACGTAGGAGGGATGGATGTCGGTCTTCATGGTCCTTCCAGTGTAGATGGGCCTACCAGTCTTCAAGAGCGCGGGCGACCCCGCGGATCCGGCCGTGCTGCTCGTCCACGGCTATCCGGAGTCGTCCCACATGTGGCGCACGGCCCTCGGTGCGATCGCCGCCCGCGGCCTCTACGCGATCGCCCCCGACCTGCCCGGCTTCGGCGACAGCGAGCCCGGGCCGGGCGGGACCAATACATGGGAGCGTCACGTCGAGGCGCTCGAGGCCCTGCGAACCGCCGAGGGACTCGGGCGGGTGGGGCTGGTCTGCCACGACTGGGGCGGCCTGATCGGGCTGCGCTGGGCGTGCGAGCACCCCGACGCCGTGTGGGCGATCGTCGCGAGCGACACGGGCTTCTTCCCGGACGGCAGATGGCACGGGCTCGCCGACGCGCTGCGCACGCCCGGGCAGGGCGAGGAGCTCGTGGACGGGATGACCCTCGAGGGATTCACGGGGATGCTCGGCTCGCTCTCGAAGGGGATCGGGCCGGAGGACGCGCGCGAGTACTTCAAGGCGTTCGCCGACGAGCCGCGCCGGCGCGGGCAGCTCGAGCTCTACCGGTCCGGCGACTGGGAGAAGCTCGAGGCCTACGACGGCGCGCTGGCCGCGCTCGGCGTGCCGTTCCTGGCGCTGTGGGGCGAGGACGACCCGTTCGCGCCCGTCGCCGGCGCGCAGCGCTTCGCCCGCGAGATCGCTGGCGCCCGGGTGCAGGTCATCCCCGGCACCGGCCACTTCGTCTACGAGGACGCGCCGGAGACCGCCGCCGAGGCGCTCGCCTCGTTCCTGGCCGAGGCGGCGCCGCGATGATGTACGTGCGCGAGCTCGGCGACGGCCCGCCCGTCCTGCTGCTGCACCCCGGCCCGGGGCTCGACGGCACGGTGTTCCTGCCCGGCGTCGAGCTGCTCGCGCGCAGCCACCGCGTGCTGCTCGCCGACCTGCCCGGCAACGGCCACTCGCCCGACGGCGACCGCAACGAGTGGACGCTGTCCGGCTTCGCGCGCGCCGTCGAGAAGCTCGCGCGCGACCTCGACCTGCGCGACTGGACGCTGCTCGGGCACTCGTTCGGCGGCTTCGTGGCGATGCAGCACCTCGTCGACTTTCCCGACAGCGCGGCGCGGATCATCGCCTCCTGCACCGACGCGAGCGAGACGCCGCCGCCCGGCGAGCCCGAGGACCCGCTCGCGGGACTGGGCGAGGAGGAGCGCGAGCGCGTCGCGGAGGGCCTCGCGCGCGAGCAGGTGGCGAGCTCGCCGCAGCAGCTCAAGGACGCCTGGATGGATCAGGCGCCGCGCCTGACCGTCAGCGAGGCGGCGCTGATGCGGATGCTGCGCGACGTGCTCTTCCGCCCGGAGATCGCGCGCCCGCGCGAGTGGGGCGAGCTCGGGGCGCTGACCGCGCTCGCCTTCACCGACAAGCCGGTGCTCTCGATCGGCGCCGAGCTCGACCGCGCGATCGACCCGGTGGCCGCGCGGCGGATCGCGATCACGGCGCCGCGGGGCGAGTTGCTGATCCTCGACGGCTGCGGGCACTTCCCGTTCGCCGAGCAGCCGCAGCGCTACTGGGAGGCCGTCGAGAGCTGGCTGCTCAGGACGGCGGTGGGCACAGCCGCGTGAAGCGGTTGTCGGCCTCGTCGCGCTCGTCGACCGTGTCGCCCGCGTCGGCATCCGCGTCGACGGTCGCGCCCGCCTCGCACGCCGGGCCCTCGACCGCGACCTCGACGCCCTCGCCGGGCTCGAGCTCCATCACGGGCGTGAACGGAAGCGCGACGCCGCCGAGCGCCACCCGCAGCTCGCTCTCCTCCGCCGCCGAGCGGCCCGTGTTGCGCACGAACGCGACGTACCGGTAGCGGCCCGCGCGCGCGGCCGGGCGCACCGAGAGCGAGCTCACGACGAGGTTCGGCCGCGGGTCCGGCTGGCGGCACGTCGCAGAGTTGCGGCGCGCGTCCGCCAGCGTGCGACCGCTCGCGGACAGCCAGCGGAAGCGCAGCTGCACGCGATAGGAGGCCGGCGCGAGCAGGCCCTCGACGCGCTTGGTGTAGACGTAGCGCGACGTCCCGCTCTGCGAGCTGACCCAGCTGCCGAAGCCCGGCGCCGCGACGGAGCGCCAGCGCGACGAGTCGGGCGTCCGGGCCTGCAGCGTAAAGCGCATCTGCATCCGCGCGGCGCCGCGCAGGGAGCGCATCTGGCCCTCGAAGACCGCTGCCCGGTCGGCCGTGTCGTCGACGGCCGTCCCGCGCTCGCAGTCCACCAGCACGGCCTTGGCGGCCCAGCGCGGGACGGCAGCACTCGCCGCGGGCGCGGCGAGCGCGAGCAGCAGGAGGGCGAGGATGGCGGCGCGGAGCGGCATCGCGCACAAAGAACGCGCGAGCGGGCGCCGAGTTGCGGCACCCGCCCGCGGCGGCCGTCAGGTGATCTGGTAGAGCGGCCCGTCGCCGCCCTCGGGCGGCGTCAGGCGGCCGCCCTTGGCGGTGATGGCGCCGCACTGGACGCAGTTGGACGGGTTCACGATCAGGTCGACGTGACCTTGCTCCGGCGCGTCCTCAGGGATCTCGTAGACCCCCGCGGGGCACATCCACTGCCAGGCCTCCGCGATCTCGCGCGGCACGCGCTTCTGGATCCGGATGTGGCTCGGCGCGTCGTCGCGCGTCGCGTTGCCGGTCAGGAAGACGCCCGACAGCTTGTCGAACGTGTACTTGCCGTCCGGCTTGGGATAGCGCTTGTGGCGGTCGGTCATCAGCAGGCCGGCCTCCGCGTCGCGGTGCGTCGGCCAGTGGCCCGCCGGGAAGCGGCCCTTGGTCACCGTCATCGCGTTGACGATCGCGCCGCCCACGATCAGCCCCTTCGCGAAGGGCTGCTTCATGTTGCGCGACTCGTAGAGGTCCTTGCCGATGTCGCCCTCGTGCACGGCCGTCTCGTACTCCGAGAAGTCCGAGGAGCCGGCCTTGAGCTGCTTGTAGATCGTCTCCGCGGCGAGCCGGCCCGACTCGATCGCGTAGTGGATCCCCTTCAGCTTGGGCACGTTGACCATGCCGCCGGCGTCGCCGCAGATGA
>DATFQI010000207.1:0-2513 GCA_035264365.1 Solirubrobacteraceae bacterium | reverse complement strand
ATGGCTGCGCAGGCGGTTCTCGACCTCGATCGAGCTGACGTTCTCGCCGCCGGTGATGATGACGTCCTTCTTGCGGTCGTGGACGCTGAGGTACCCGTCCTGGAGCTGGCCGCCGTCGCCGGTGTGCAGCCACCCGCCCGCGAGCGCCTGCGCGGTGGCGTCTGGCTGGCGCCAGTAGCCCTTCAGGACGTGGTTGGAGCGGGCGAGGATCTCTCCGTCGGGGGCGACGCGCAGGGTGACGCCGAGCGCGGGCGCGCCGGCGCGAGTTAGGCGGCGGTGGCGCTCCTCGTCGCCGGCGGCGACGTCTTCGGTGCGCGCGCGGTTGCTAACCAGCAGCGGCGAGGTCTCCGTGAGGCCGTAGATCTGGATGACCTCCCAGCCGAGCTCCTGCTCGACCCGCGCGATGGTGCGGGTGGGCGGCGGCGCGCCGCCGGTCACGACGCGCACGCGGTTCGCTCCGGTCGATGCGCCGTGTGAGGCGGCGTTGAGCGCGATCTCCAGCACGGCGGGCGCGCCGCCCAGCAGCGTCACGCCGTGCCGTGCGATGCGGCGAAGGATCTCCGGGCCATCGACCTTGCGCAGCACGACCTGGGGCACGCCGAGCGCGGCCAGCGAGAACGGCAGGCTCCAGCCGTTGACGTGGAACATCGGCACGCTGTGCAGGTACACGTCGCGATCGGTGACGCCCAGGTGCAGGGCGATCACCGTGGCGTTGAGCCAGATGCTGCGGTGCGTGAGCTCGACGCCCTTCGTGCGCGCCGTCGTTCCGCTCGTGTAGTTGATCGTCGCGGTCGCGTTCTCATCGACATCGTTCCAGGGCCGCGGCTCGACGCCGAAGCGCAGCAGCGCGGCGTCGGACTCGCTACCCAGCGTCAGTCGGCGCGGCGCTCGCACGGCCGCCAGCGGCAGCTCGAGCTCGGGATCGACGAGCAGCAGCGACGCCCCGCTGTGGCGCACGATGTAGTCGACCTCGTTGCGCCCGAGGCGGAAGTTGATCGGCACCACGATGCGCCCCGACCCGGTCGCCCCGTAGAAGAGGTCGAGCATCCTGGCGGAGTTCTGGCTGACGACGGCGATCCGCTCGCCGGCCGCGACGCCCATCGCGTCCAGCCCCGCCGCGACCGCTCGCGCGCGTGCCTGCACCTCGGCGAAGGTGAGCTCTCCTACGCTCCCCGCCGGCTGCTCGGGTTCATCGACGACGGCGACCCGATCGGGGTAGACCGTCGCGCCGCGGGCGAGAAAGTCCTGCGTAGTGAGGGGGACGATCATGGGTCCAGGCTCCTTCGGCGGGCGGTCACGCCGACCACACGCGGATCAACGGGATGACGAACAGCGCAGCCGCCGCGACCAGCGCGACGCCCGCGTCGTAGGGGAGACGCTCGGCGAGACAGGCGGGGTGCAGCTCCCGGCGGGCGTCGTCGGCGAGGAGGCTTGGCCCTTCGAGCGGGCCGTGGCAGATGACGCAGAGACTCATCTCACGCGGGCCGGCCGTCGGCGCGCAGCGGTCGCCGCAGCAGATCGGAGCTCGCGCGGCCAGTGACCGGATGCCGCACGGGCCACCGCCGCGCGCGCCTTGGCGCGTCGGTCGCCGGCGAGGGCTGGTAGCTGGTCATGAGGACTCGCTTTCAGGTGCTTGTCGGGGAGCGAGTCCAGCCTTCCATCACTGGGCTCGAGCGACGATCGGGATCGCCGCCAAGGTCGCGGCGGCGATCCGACCGCCTCGCGGCGGCAAACCGCCGCAAGCCCCGCCGTGTCGACTTGTTGTTCCTATGACGCGCCAGAACGCGTGAGACACCACGCCGATCCACGAGCGCCGCGCGCCGGCGAGCAGACGCCGGCGGGCGCCGCCGGACGCGGGCACCCGAGCCTTTGCCGAACGTGGCCCGACGCGTGTATCCGGCGCGGACATCGCGCGCCAAGCGGCCGCATTCCCCGAGCCAGTCCACGTACTACTTCAACGTCGGCGAGTCTCGGCGGCGGACGCCCGCTCCGAACAACACGCGGCAGCGCGGCGATGAGCCGGACCATGGGTTTAGCCGCGCTGCTGCATCGACGCAGGAACGGCGGTCGCTGCCGACCGCGTCTCGACTCCCGCCCCGGACGAGCAGTGGGAGCGCAGGTCGAGACCGCTGCTCTCAGGCGAAGGCGGCGGTGCGCGACTCGGCCAACCCAGGTTCCGCAGTTGCGCAGGCATGGTCATTTGGGCACGCGAAAGGGCCTGACCGGCCCCAGGACCTCGAAGATCCTGAAAACATGCTCCGGCGCGGCTTGCCGTGCTCGCTTTGGGCTGTGGCGGGCCGCGGACCAGGTGTTTCGCGGCCCGGCCGCCAGCACCACGGTCGTGCTAGTGCCTGTGGTGCCCCCGTGAGTGGTGCTTGTTGGGTAAGTCGAGACGCAGCTTATAGACGCTCATCGTCGAGCTCACGTCTCGGACCACCGCCTCGCCGCCCGCCCCGCGGAAGGCGCCGGTTCCGCCGGTGATCGCCACGGTGAACGGACCTGGGTCATCCTCG
>DATFQI010000206.1:0-21045 GCA_035264365.1 Solirubrobacteraceae bacterium | reverse complement strand
ACGGCTGTAGGCTCCGCGCTGGAACCGGTTCCACCTGGGGTGTCAGGAGAGAGAGGAGAGGGGAGACCGGATGGCTGAGATCCAGTTCAAGGGGATCACCAAGCGCTACCCGGACGGCTTCGAGGCGGTCAAGGCGATCGACCTCGACATCGCCGACGGCGAGTTCATGATCCTCGTCGGTCCGTCGGGCTGCGGGAAGTCGACGGCGCTGCGGATGATCGCCGGGCTGGAGGACATCACGGACGGCGACCTCATCATCGGCGGTGAGCGGGTCAACGACCTGCCGCCGCGCGATCGTGACATCGCGATGGTGTTCCAGAACTACGCGCTCTACCCGCACATGACCGTGCGCGAGAACATGGGCTTCGCGCTCAAGCTCGCCAAGGCCGATCAAGGCGAGATCGACACGAAGGTCACCGAGGCCGCGAGGATCCTCGACCTCGAGCAGCACCTCGAGCGCAAGCCCGCCAACCTCTCCGGCGGCCAGCGCCAGCGCGTCGCGATGGGCCGCGCGATCGTGCGCGACCCGAAGTGCTTCCTGATGGACGAGCCGCTGTCGAACCTCGACGCGAAGCTGCGCGTGCAGATGCGCACCGAGGTCGCGCGCATCCAGCGCCGGCTCGGCACGACGATGGTCTACGTGACGCACGACCAGACCGAGGCCATGACGCTCGGCGACCGGGTCGCGGTGATGCGCGCCGGGATCATCCAGCAGGTCGACTCGCCGGCGACGCTCTACGACGACCCGATCAACCTGTTCGTGGCCGGCTTCATCGGCTCGCCGTCGATGAACTTCGTGCCCGGCCGGCTCGAGGGCGACAAGCTCGAGCTGCCGTTCGGCAACATGCCGCTGCCCGACCACCTCAAGCAGGCGCTGCAGAAGAGCGGCGGCGGCGGGGGCGCGCGCGACGTCATCGCGGGCGTGCGCCCGGAGCACTTCGAGGACGCGGCGATCGAGCCCGACCGGCCGGGCCTGCACAAGTTCAAGGCCAGGATCGACGTGCTCGAGTCGATGGGCTCCGAGCTCTACGCCTACTTCGACATCGAGACCAAGCAGGAGCTGGAGTCCGACGAGCTGGCCGAGCTGGCCAAGGACGCCGGCATGGAGGACCTGCCCAGCGGCGGCGCCAACCAGCACGTGGTCGCCCGTCTGGACTCCGACTCCAAGGCCGCGGCGGGCGGCGAGATCGAGCTCGTGCTCGACGCGACGACGATCAAGCTGTTCGACCCCGACGGGGGCCGCAGCCTGACCTACACCGGTGGCGGCGCGAACGGCGCCGGCGCCAAGGCCGCGAGCGCGGCCGCCCCGGCCTAGCCGGATCTACGCGAACACGGGAAACGCCCTCCAGGCCTCGTAGGCCGGGCGTTTCACCGTGCTCGGGTACGGGTCGAGCAGCCCGGTGTCGAAGTTGGGGTCGGAGTGCAGCAGGTACTGGGCGAACATCGCGACGCCGGCGCCGGCCCCGTCGGCGCGCTCGTGCAGCGCCCACGCCTCGCGCAGGCAGCGGGCCTGCGCCTCGCGCGGGTCCTCGCCGGGGTAGAGGTCCGGCATGCGCGAGAGCCGCGCGCCGCCCTCGGTCACGTAGACCGTCGGCGCCTCTCCCTCGACGTGGCCGCCCCAGCGGCCCTTCAGCAGCGCCCGGATCGCCTGGCTGCGCGTCTCGGTCTGGCGCTTCTCGACGTCGGTGTAGTTGTGGTGCGACCAGGCCTGGCCGGAGTGCGGCAGGTAGCCGATCGCCTCGAGCTCGTCGAGCAGCGCGAGCACGAACTCGTCCCAGCGCGTGTAGCGCTCGCTGCTGCGCGCGTCGTCGTCGGAGATCGAGGGCGCGTAGAGCATCGTCGAGTGCGCGCGGCGGGCGGAGATCCCCTGCGCGGTCTTGAGCAGCTGCGCGACCTCGCGCGGCACGCGCGGCTGCGGCCACAGCTGCAGGTTGGGCTCGTTGACGAGCTCGAAGCCGGAGACGCGCGGGCCGGACTCGCGGCCGGCGTGGTAACGATCGTGCAGGAAGGTGAAGAAGGCCGCCCACGCCGCGTCCGGGCCGTAGGCGCCGGGCTGGAGGCGGTACTCGGGCGCCTGCCCGCGCGGGCCGGGCACCCCGTCCTGGGTCCCGTTGGCCCAGCGCGGGAAGCGGTAGGGCATCAGCAGCACGTGGACGCCGAGCCGGTTCGCGAGCGCGATCTGCTCGTCGAGGGCGCGCAGCTTGAAGGCGGCAGGGTTCAGCGGGTCGTCGGGCGCGTGGTCCGCGCTCGGCTGCAGGCTCGGCCAATCGGCCCAGATGCGGATCCAGCGCGTGCCGGTGTCGGTGAAGTAGCCGGCGTTGCCGGCCACCCGCAGGTCCTGCGCGGAGCCGGGCTGGATGACCCCGGCCGGGCCGATGTCGAGCAGCTTGCGCAGCGGCTTCGGCGTGCCGGGCGCCGGGGGGCTCGTCGCGCGCGAGGACAGCGCGGCCCCACCGGCGCCAAGCGCGGCGGCGCCCGCGAGCAGCGCCCCGCCCGCGAGGAACTGGCGTCGGCTGGTGCGCTCCACCGCTCCAGCCTAGGAGCGGCTCCTCCGCGCGCTCCCTAAATCTTGCGCCGGCGCGTGCGGTCCGGCGGTGGACGGCGGCGCCGCCGGCGGGCGCGCTCCTCCTGCCGGCGCAGCTCCTCGAGCACCTCGTCGCTCCACTCGTGGGTGCGCAGCACCCGGTAGCGCATGCCCGAGATCCGCATGTAGGCGTCCGTCTCGGTCTCCCCGCGCTCGATCAGGTCGCCCGCCTTGAGCATCTCGACGACCGGCAGGTACTCGTTGGAGAACCAGACGTGCGCGACCTCGCGACGGTCCATGTAGGAGCCGCGGTCCTGCATCGCGCGGAAGCCCCACGCCTCGATCGACTCGGCGAGGCGGCCGAAGTCCCACGGGTCGGTGAGGGAGATCCGGGCGCGCTCCTCGCGCCCGAGCGGCACGCGCTCGCGGAACAGCCGCTCGTGGTCCTTGAGCGGCAGGTCGCCGACGCGCACGTCGCGCCCGAGCCGCACGCGCGTCGTGACCTCGACCACGTAGGCGTCGATGTCCTGGCGGCCGAGCGACTTGGCGACCGACACGCGGTGGTGGCCGTCGCGCACGAAATAGAGGTCGCCGACCTTGTAGAGCGAGATCGGCGGCAGCGACTCGCCGCGGCGCTGCGCGGCCGCGATCCGCTCCCAGCGCGAGCGCAGCCGCGGGGAGGTGGGGCGGAAGCCGCGGTCGAAGTCGGCGGCGCGGTCGACGGTGCCGACGATCGCGTCGAGCGGGACGACCTGGAGGCCGCGATCCTCGCGCCCGACCACGCCGAGCGCGTCGACGACCTCCTCGAAGGGCAGGATCAGGCCGACGTCGTCGGGCTCGCGGCGCAGCCTCCGGCCGATGTCGGCGAGCAGGCGGGCGCGGCGGGCGCGTGAGAAGTCGCCCTGTGCATCGGCTTGGGAGAACCCGGAGGCCACGCGCCCATTATGCGAGGCCGCGGCCGGGCGTCGCGCCTAGGCGGCGGTGGCGTCGTCCGAGAGCGCTTCGTCGACCGAGCCGGCGAGCGTGAACACGCCGTCGAGCCCCGTGATCTTGAACGTCTTGGCGATCGCCTCGCTGTCGCAGACGACCAGCAGCGCACCGCCGCGCAGCTTCAGCCGCCGGTGGGCGCCGATCAGCACGCCGAGGCTCGAGGAGTCGATGAAGGTGGTCTCGGAGAGGTCCACGACGAGCCGCGAGCGGCCGGCGTCGATCAGCTCTGAGATGCGCTGCTTGAACTCGGGCGCCGTGAACAGGTCGATCTCGCCCGTGACCGCGATCACGTGCGTCTCGTCGTCGACCTTCCGGTCGGTGATCTCGAACTCGACCGCCATAGCCGCGGTGTCCTACCCGACCACGATCGCGTTCTACGCCGTCGTGGCCGCGTAGGCCAGGCGGACGTGCAGGTACTCGCCGCTGTCCTCGGGCGAGACGGACAGCTCGTCGGCCAGCTGCTCGATCACGTTGCCGACGCCGGGCACGGCGGCGTCGATGATCAGCGCCTGGCCCCCGCCCGGGCGCAGCGGGCCGACCTTCAGCGACAGCGACCGGGCGCCTGGCTCCAGCGCCACGTCGACGCGGCTGCCGGAGACGTGCGCGGGTGCGCGGGCGGCGATCAGGTCGGCCACCAGCACGGCGTCGTCGAGGCGGTCCAGCGGCAGGTCGGCGCGGGCGGCGAGCATGCCGACCACGCGCCGCAGCACGGGGCCCACGAGCGGCCCCGCCACGATCGACACGGTGGTCTGCGGCTCGCCGGAGCTCTGCGGGCCCGCCGTCACACGGACTCCAGCTCGGAGCCGCGGCGGAACGACATCCGCAGCCGCGCGCCGTTGTCGGGCACCTGCTCGATCTCGAAGGAGTGCGAGAGCGCCGCGATCAGCGGCAGCCCGAGGCCGGGGCCGGTGCTGTCGGCGCTCGGGCCGAGTCCCCGCCCCTTGTCCGTGACCACCACCAGCAGCGAGTCGCCCTCGGGCCGGATCAGGATCTCGGCCGGGCCAGGCTCGCCGTCGGAGTACGCGTGGCGCACGACGTTGGTGCAGGCCTCGGTCACCGCGAGCCGCATGTCCTCGATCAGCGGGTCGGGCAGTTGCAGCGCCTCCGCGAAGGCGCCGAGCACGTGGCGTACCACTGCAACGTTCTCAGGCCGGGCGGGCAGCGTCAGCCGGACGTCGGAGCCACGGCTCTCCTGCTCACCCTCGCCGAGCCCGGGCGAGAATCGATTGTCACTCATCAACAAGGGGGCAATACCCAGCCTCGGAGCGGCCCTAACCGTGTGGCGAGGCCGGGTCGAGCTGGGTCAGATGTTCGGCCATCGTCGTCCGAAGCATGACATGATCCGCGGATCCGGCGTGTACTGGCGAGCATCTTGCCGCCATTGTCCAAGTTGAGGAGCAAGGACCCCGGCATGAGTGAGGGCCACCGGCTGCACGAAGCGCACATCGAGGGCGGCGTAGAGCCGGCCGGTGCCTTCACGGTCGAGCCGCGACCCGCCCCCGCGGGCGTCTCGCTCGTCGAGCTCGCCGGCGAGCTCGACATGGCCGCCACGGCGGCGGTTCGCTCGTGCGTCGACGAGGCTGCGGGGCATCGCGCGCTCGTGCTCGACCTGTCGGGCGCGACGTTCGTCGACTCCTCGATGCTCAAGGAGCTCCTGCGCGCTGGCGCGGAGCTGGACCGCTTCGAGACCCGCTTGGTGCTCGCGGGGATCTCGCCCGCGGTGCGACGGGTGCTCGAGCTCACGCGCACCACCGACCTGTTCACGCTCGCCGACGATCGCGCCGCCGCGCTCGCGCTGGTCGACCCCTAGCCGCGCGCCGGGCGCGGGCGGCTGGACCTAGGCGGCGCGGGGGCCGGCGTCCGCGAGGGCGGGCGGTCCCTGCTCGGCCTCGCGCTCCTGCGTTGTCGCGCGGGCGCAGATCCAGCTGAAGCCGGCGTGCAGGAAGTCGTTCCCGGCCGACGCGGCGAGGACGGTGTTGACCGTGCGCGCGGTCGCCGGGGCGTGCAGGCGCAGGCCGACGAGCGCGAGCGCGGTCCAGGCGCCCGTGCAGCGCGTGCACGTGAGCAGCTCCCCGACGGCGTAGCGCAGTCGCCGCCCGCGCGGGCGCCGGCGCCCGCCCTCATGCTCCTCCACGAACGGCTCGCGCAGCCACGTCTCGACCTTCTCGTGGACGATCAGCTTCGACAGCGTGAACGTCGCGGCGGCCAGCGCCGGGACCTCGGTGGGGGCGATCGGCCCGCGGCGGCGCGCCGACACGGCAGTACCGGCCAGCAGCGCCGCGTAAGCGGTCGACAGCAGCGCGTAGTCCCTCGACTCCGTCGGGGTCTGCGAGACGGGGCGCACGTCAGATCGGGCGCGGGTTCGGGTCGGGAGGCAGCGGGATCGGCTCCGGTGAGGGCACCGGCGGCCGGGGGTCTGGCTCGGGCCCGGGCGGCGCGGGCGCCGGCGGCTCGGGCGCCGGGGGGCCGGGTGAGGGGACGCCGAAGGCGGTCATGGGACCCGCTTTACCCGCGCCGCTCGTTAACGCAACCGGGGCGCCGTCGGCGCCCCGGTCGATGAGGAGGAGGGTTCGTCTCGCCCCGAAACGGAAGAGTGGAGGGCATCCGCGAAGCGCGACGCTGCATTTCATGCCCGCACCTCGCCGGGTGCAAACCAGCTCAGCGGGAACGGTCGGCGGGCTCGTCAGAACGCGACGCGGCAGCCTCCGGCCCAGGGTCGCCGACCCGCGGGCGGGGCTCGCCTCCCTCGCTCTCCGGGCGACCTTCCGTCTCGGTCGCGTCGGAGTGCTGGGTGGTGTCGCCGAGCGGCGACTCGTCGGGGGCTGCGATGCCCGTCGGATGGCCCTCGTCGGACGGCTCCTGAGGCCCCGCGCCGCCCGAGCGGCGGGTGGCGTTGAGCACGAAGAAGGTCACGAAGCCGGCCACGAGCAGCAGCACGACGATGGCGGCGATGACATAGCCCATGCGTTTGGCGCTACCCGGCGCGTCGGCGGCGGTAAACGGCTCGGGGCCCCGGGTAGCCCCCATCGCAACGACCTTCGACCAAGGAGCTCAGACCAATGGCTTCAGATACCCAGCCGACTTCGTCGGAGGGCACAGGCAAGCTCTCCGGCAAGCGCGTCGCCTTCCTCGTCGCCCCCGAGGGGATCGAGCAGGTCGAGCTGACCGAGCCCTGGAAGGCCGTCGAGGCGGCCGGCGGATCGCCCGAGCTGCTCTCGACCGACTCCGGCGAGGTGCAGGCGTTCAACCACCTCGACAAGGCCGACACGTTCCCCGTCGACCGCACGGTCGCCGAGGCCGAGGCGTCCGAGTACGACGGGCTCGTGCTGCCGGGCGGCGTCGCCAACCCCGACTTCCTGCGCACCGACGAGGACGCCGTCGCCTTCGTGCGCGCGTTCTTCGAGCAGGCCAAGCCCGTGGCGGCGATCTGCCACGCCCCGTGGACGCTGATCGAGGCCGGCGTCGTCGAGGGCCGCAAGCTCACCTCCTGGCCGTCGCTGCAGACCGACCTGCGCAACGCGGGCGCGGAATGGGTCGACGAGGAGGTCGTGGTCGACCAGGGCCTCGTCACCTCGCGCAAGCCCGACGACCTCGAGGCGTTCTGCGCCAAGGCCGTCGAGGAGATCTGCGAGGGCGAGCACGCCGCCCAGGCCCGCAGCGCGTAGTGGCCGCGCCGGCCGCCATCCTCGACGTCGACGGGACGCTCGTCGACACGAACTACCAGCACGCGCTCGCGTGGTACCGGGCGTTCCGCCAGCACGGCGTGGCGCTGCCGATCTGGCGCATCCACCGCCACATCGGGATGGGAGGCGACCAGCTGGTCGCCTCCCTCGTCTCGGAGGCCTTCGACGAGGAGCACGGCGACGACGTGCGGGCGGCGGAGAAGGCGCTCTACCTGTCGCTGATCGTCGAGGTCCAGCCGCTCGAGGGCGCGCGCGAGCTGATCGCGGACCTGCGCGAGCGCGGCCACCCCGTCGTGCTGGCGTCCTCCGCGAAGGCGCAGGAGGTCGACCACTACCTCGACCTGCTCGACGCGCGCGAGCTCGTCGACGGCTGGACGACCTCCGACGACGTCGAGCGGACCAAGCCGGAGCCGGACCTCGTCGCCGCGGCGGTCGAGAAGGCGGGCGGCGGAGACGCCGTGATGCTCGGCGACTCGACGTGGGACTGCGAGTCGGCCAAGCGCGCCGGCGTGCCGGTCGTCGCGGTGCTGATGGGGGGCTTCTCCGAGTCCGAGCTGCGCGACGCCGGCGCCGTCGAGGTGTTCGACTCGCTCGTCGCGCTGCGGCAGGACCTCGACTCGACCCCGTTGGCCTAGTCAGGTTCGAGCGACGGTCCCCGATTTACGGGACCGGTAGGGTGGTCGAGTCGAGGAGCGACGACCACCCGCATGAGCACCGAACCCGTAGGACGGCGCCTGCAAGCCGTCAACGAGCCGGACGGAACGGGGATCAGCCGGGCTGCCGAGGATCGGCGCCTGCTCATCCGCTACCACCGACACGGCGACCAGTCCGCCCGCGAGGCGCTGGTCCAGCGGCTGCTCCCCCTGGCCAAGCGGATGGCGCGGCGCTACCGCCGCTCCGACGAGCCGCTCGACGACCTCGTGCAGGTCGCCACGCTCGGCCTGATCAAGGCGATCGACCGCTTCGACCCGGCGCGCGAGACCGCGTTCTCCTCCTACGCCGTGCCGACGATGCTCGGCGAGCTCAAGCGCTACTTCCGCGACAACGGCTGGGCGGTGCACGTCCCGCGCGGGATGCAGGAGCGCGTGATGCAGGTGGACAACTGCGTCAAGGACCTGTCGCGCAAGATCGGGCGCTCGCCGTCGGTGCACGAGATCGGCACCGCGCTGAACCTCGGCACGGAGCAGGTGCTGGAGGCGATGGAGGCCGCGACCGCCTACGACGCGGTCTCGCTCGAGGCCTACCGCTTCGGCGACGAGGGCGACGGCGAGACCTACGCGGAGTCGATCGGCGTCGAGGACGACCGCTTCGAGCTGGTCGAGTACGGGGCCACGATCGCGCCGACGCTGCAGGCGCTGCCGGCGCGCGACCGGATCGTGCTGCACCTGCGCTTCGTCGAGGACCTCACGCAAGCCGAGATCGCGGAGCGCGTCGGCGTCTCCCAGATGCACGTCTCGCGCCTGATCCGGCGCGCGCTCGAGCGGCTGCGGACCGTCGCCGAGCACTCCGGCTGACCGTTTCCCGGCGCGTTCCCCGGGTAGTGCTTTCAGAGCACCCCCGATTGGAGGTACCTGGAATGGGCATCACCGACAAGATCACCGGCCGCGTCAAGAAGGCCGCCGGCGACCTCACCGACGACGCTTCGCTGCGCCGCGAGGGCCGCCAGGAGGAGCGCAAGGGCGAGGCCAAGGAAGAGCTGGCCCGCGATCAGGAGCGCGCCGACCGCAAGGCCGAGGAGGTCACGAACCTCGAGCGCAAGACCGCCTGAGGTGGAGACCCCGCCGCAGGAAGGCTCCGAGGGCTACCCCGAGGAGCAGCCGGACGAGGTCGCCGGGGACGGCGACCGCGACGACCGCGAGTCCGACAAGCCCGACGCGGCGGACCGCGGTGACGAGGGCACGGCCACGGGCAACCCCCGCTCGGCCGGCTGACCCGGCTCAGGCCCGCGCGCGCAAGGCGACGACCGCGATGTCGTCGCGCGGCGCGGGCTGCACGCCGAGCGCCTCGCGCAGCGCATGGTCGACGACCTGCTGCGGCGAGCCGCCGGCGGCGCCCCGCAGCGCCTCGGCGAGATCGGCGGAGTCCCAGACGCGCTCGGGCGCGCCCGCCTCGGTGAGTCCGTCGGTGTAGAGCACGACGGTGTCGCCGGGGTGCACGTCGCCCGCGCGGTCGTGCAGCTCGGGCCGCTCTACGAGCCCGAGCAGCGTCCCCGGCGTCCCGAGCTCCTCGACGGTGCCGTCGGCGCGCAGGACGGCCGGCAGCGGATGGCCGCCGACGGCGACCGTCGCGCGCGCCGGCGTGCGCGAGAGGTCCAGGTGCAGGCAGGCGATCGTGCAGAAGCGCCCGACCAGGTCGGGCGACTCCTGGCGCAGCATCGCCTCCCCCAGCAGACGCAGGATCGCGGCCGGCGAGCGGCGGCGCACGGCGGCCGCGCGGAGCGTGTAGCGCGCCATCGCCGTCACCGCGGCCGCCTCGGCGCCCTTGCCGCAGACGTCGCCGACGATCGCGTACCACTGGTCCTCGGCAGTGTTGAAGACGTCGTAGAAGTCGCCGCCGACCTCGGTTCCCTCGCTCGCGGAGCGGTAGACCGCGGCGAGCTCGAAGCCCGGCACGTCGGGCAGCGCTGGCGGCAGCAGCGACGCCTGCAGCGTGCGCGCGATCGCCGAGCGGGCCTGGTAGAGGCGGGCGTTCTCGATCGCCGTCGCCGCGCGCGAGGCGAGGCTCTCGGCCAGCTCGAGGTCCCAGTCGTCGAACGCATGGCCGGTCTCGGCGCTCACGAACGTGATCGCGCCGACCGCGCTGCCGCGCAGGATCATCGGGACGGCCATCGCCGAGGTCATGCCGATCGAGCGCAGCAGCGCGAGGTGGCCCTCGTCGCGGGCCGCGGAGACCAGCAGCTCGTCGCTGATGTCCTGGTAGACCTCGGAGCGGCCGCTGCGCAGTACCGCGTGGACCCCCGTCGGCGCCGACGGGTCGGGCGGGTAGCGCTCGGCGATCTCGAGCACCTCGGCGACCTTGCGCGGGTCCGAGTGGGCGGTCGCGAGCCGCCGCAGCTCGCCGTCGACGATCGCGTCGACCGCGCACCAGTCCGCGATGTCGGGCACCGCGAGCCGGGCGACGGCGGCCAGCGTCTCCTCGTAGTCGAGCGAGCCGGCGAGCACCCGGCCCGCCTCGGCGAGGAAGCGCTGGCCCTGCTCGGCGCGCTTGAGCTCCGTGATGTCCTCGATCACGTTGATCGCCAGCCGCACACGGCCGTCGGGCTCGAGCACGGGCGTCGCCTTCACGCGCGACCAGCGCCACTCGCGCGTGCCGGCAAGGCGGCTGCGGACGACCAGCGGCTCGGGCCGCTCGCCGGCCATCGCGCGGCGGCCCGGCAGCTGCTCGATGTCGAGTGCCCCTCCGTGCTCGTCGGTCATCTCGAAGCGGCTCGCGACCGATCCGGGCGTCGCGGTGAGCAGCTCGCCGACGCTGTGGTAGCCCGTGATCGCGACCGCCGCCTCGTTGGCGTAGACCAGCGATCCGTCCGGCGCCTGGGCGGTGACGGCGTCGGCCACGCCGCCGAGGATCGTGTTGACCTCGTCGCCGGCCCGGCGCGCGGCCTCGACGGCCTCGCTGAGCTCCGTGAACAGCCGCGCGTTGTCGAGCGCGAGCGCGCAGCGGTCGGCGAGCTGCTGGGCCAGCTCGAGGTCCTCCTCGGAGTAGCGGCGGTCGGACTCGGCCATCGCGAGCGCGAGGTCGCCGATCACGCGGCCGCGGGCGCGCAGCGGCACGATCATGATCGACCTGAAGCCGATGCTCTCGAACACCTCGCGCTGGCGCGGGTCGGGCGCGGCGACGTCCACGAACTCCGGCGGCAGCTCGGCGAGCAGCTGCGGCTCGCCGCTGCGGATGACCTGCGGGGAGCCGATCGGCGAGTCGGGATCGAGCGGGTAGAGGCGGTCGTACGCCTCGGCGATCGGGCGCTTGGCGGGGTCTGCCATCGCCATCCCCTCGCGCAGGATGCCCCCGTCGGGCTGCAGCAGCTCGACGAAGCCCCAGTCGGCGAAGCCGGGCACCATCAGCTCGGCGATCGAGACGGCGACCTCGCGCGGGTCCAGCGAGCGGCCGAGGTGCGCGGACGCCTCCGCCAGCAACGTCGAGCGCCGGCGCGCGGCCTCGAGCTCGGTGACGTCCTCGAAGGTGAGCAGCGCGACCTCCCCGGCCGCGCCGAGCGACACGGTGTGCGCCGAGACGACGATCGAGCGCCGGCCGGCCGGGGTGACCCAGTCGACCGCCACGTTCTCGAGCTGCTCGCCGCGCGCGGCCCGCACGCCCGGGTGCTCCTCGCTGGCCAGCCGGCGCCCGGACGGGTCGAAGACGCCGTAGACCGAGGCGTAGTCGCTGTCGTGGGCCTTCTCCATCCGGCCGCCGGCGAGCCGGTGCGCGGCGGGGTTGACGTACAGCACCCGCGCGGTGCCCGGCTCGATCAGCAGCAGGGGGGTGGGAACGGCGTCGAGGACCGGCTCGAGCTGCGTCAGCGAGCCGGTCTCGACCGTCATGCCCCCAAGTCTATGGCTAGGCGAGGCCTTCCAGCTCGTACTCGCGCAGGAAGCCCTCGAACAGGCGCCGGTGGCCCTCCTCGTCGCGGAGGATCGCGATCACCATGTCGTTGGTCACCGGGTCGATCTCGTCGGTGAACTCGATGATCCGGTTGTAGTGCTCGATCGCGCCCGTCTCGGCCTCGATCACGCCCTTGATCACGTGCACGATGTCGGTCGCCTGCTCGGGCGGCTGCAGGTAGGTCTGCTCCGGCGTGAACTCGAGCGAGCCGGGGACGGTCCCGTAGAGCTCCTTGATGCGGTTGGCGAACTCCTGCGCGTGGCCGAGCTCCTCCTGGACGTCCCCCTGGAGGGACTCCTTGATCTCCTGCGCGCGGACGCCGTCCGGGTTGATCGAGTTGGTGATGTAGCTCGTCACCGTCTCGAGCTCCATGAAGTAGGCCTTCTTGAGCATCTCGATCAGCTCCGCGCGGGCCTCGGCGCGCTCGTCGGAGAGGATGCCCTCGGAAGAGGATCGGACCGGCATTCGGGTACTCCTTGCGTTCGTTTCCGGGTGCTCAGTCCGGTGCTACCCGGGAGACCGCGTCGCCTCGCTCGAATCGGCGCGAGGGCCGCATCAAGTCCGCCTGCGGGGCGGTCGGCCGGCGCGCGAGCGTCTCCGCGTCGGGCGGGTCGCCCTGGAGCAGCCACGAGCCGTCGGGACGGCGAACCAGCTCGCCGCGCTCGGCGAGCTCGGCCAGGGCGGTCGAGACGGTCGGGCGGCGGGCGCCGACGAGCTGGCCGAGGATCCGGTGCGTGAGCGCCAGCGGCACGATCACGCCCTGGCCGGAGACCCGGCCCCAGCGCTCGGCGAGATGCCAGAAGAGCGCGCGCAGGCGGCGGTCGACACGGGTCAGCTGCGAGATCGCCTGGGTGGTCGCCAAGCGGATCGAGCGCTCGCCGAAGCGGTCGAGCAGCACCGAGGTGATCTCGGGGTAGCGGGCCAGCTCGACCGCGAAGTGGCGGTCCAGCGCGGCGACGGTGACCGGCGAGAGCACGGACCAGACGGCCTCCACCGGCAGCAGGTTGGCGCGGTTGGCGGCCTGCCACGGGCGGATCACGTCGCCGGGGCCGAGCAGCTCGGCGCTCACCTGGTCGGCGACCACGAGCTCGCGCGAGAGCACGCCGTCGAGGATCAGCAGGCCGACGTGGTCGGCCGAGGTCCCGCTCAGGCGCGTCACGTCCCAAGGCCCGGTCGGCACCTCGTAGGTGCGGACCGTGAGCTCGCGCTCGGCCTCGGCGCGCCGCGCGGGGGACAGCATCACCCCGAGGTCGGGATCGGCCTCGAGCAGTTGCACCGCCCCGGGTGCTCTCACCATCCGCATCGCCACGCCAGTCACGACTTGGGATTACCCACCGGCGCCAGAAAGAAGACGCCGGTGGGGTGAGAATCGTGCCGGGTTCAGTCGACGAAGCCGGCGCGGTCGACCTTGCGGTGGTAGCGCTCCCCGGCCTTGCCGCCGACCACGGCCGCCAGGAGGGTGCCGAGGACGACCGCTGCGAGCGCGATCGCTCCGCCGGTGGTGAGCGTCGCGTCGCCGACCGGCAGCGACGGCAGGTTGAGCTGGTCGAGCACGTTGTACTCGGAGCCGAGGATCACGGCCGCGAGCGCGAGCACGATCGTCACGGCGATGCCGAACAGCCAGGCGCCGAAGCCCTGGCGCGCGCCGTCGAAGCGCGACATCCGGCCGGCCACGTAGCCGCCGCAGTAGTAGGCGATCATCAGGACGACGAGCAGCGCGATCGCGCCGCCGAGGCCGAGCGTCTCGGCGTTGCTGGTGGCGTCCGTCTCCGAGACGTTCTCGGTCAGCCCGACCGCGGCGCCGGCGGCCGCGAGGATCGCGACCAGCAGCGAGCCGAGGCCGACGGCCACGAGCCAGCCGAAGAAGGCCGCGCCCCAGTTGACGCCGCCGTACTCCTCGCGCTGGCGCTCGCGTGCGGCGTGCATGTGCTCGCGGCCCGCGACGGTGCCGCCCGCGGCGGTCGCCGTGGCACCGCGCGCCGGTGCGTGGCGGCGGGTGGCCTGCTCTTCGCGCACGGCCTCGTCACGCGTGCGCGTGGCGCCGCGGTCCGACTCCATCGCCGTCGTGCGCGACTCGGACGGCCGATCGGCCACGGCGGTGCGCCCGTTGGGCGCGGTCTCGCGGTCGGCCGCGGCGCGGCGCTGCGTGCCCTCGTCGTCCCTCTTGAATCGTTCGAACACCGAATCCCCCCTTGAAGGTCTTTCTTACTGGGGATTCCCGTGCTGCGCCTGTGACCAAACGCACGAGCGTCCAGCCGACGTTTCATCACTCGCCGTTCCGGTGAGTCATTCACAGTGATGACAGCAGCGAGTGACGCATCGGGCGGCGCCGTCGCCGCGCTGATCGACAGGGGCGAGGAAGCAGGCTGCCTGGCCCTGTCGGAGATCGACGAGCTCGCGCAGGCGCTCGAGTTCGAGGACAACGACCTCGGCGCGCTCTACGAGCAGCTGCAGCTGCGCGGGATCGACCTCCGCGACGACTGCGGCCGCGAGGATGCCGTCGCCGCCCCGGTCGACGACGCCGCGCTCGCGACCGTCACCACCGACACGCTGCAGCTGTTCCTCAACGAGATCGGCCGCCACCGGCTGCTGACTCCGGCCGAGGAGATCGAGCTCGCCAAGCGGATCGAGCGCGGCGACATGGCCGCCAAGGACCGCATGATCAACGCGAACCTGCGGCTCGTGGTCTCGATCGCGAAGAAGTACCAGGGCTCGGAGCTGACGCTGCTCGACCTCATCCAGGAGGGCATCCTCGGCCTGATCCGCGCCGTCGAGAAGTTCGACTGGCGCCGCGGCTACCGCTTCTCGACCTACGCGACCTGGTGGATCCGCCAGGCCGTCGAGCGCGGCATGGACGCGAAGGCCCGCACGATCAAGCTGCCGATCAACCTCGTGCGCAGCCAGCGCAAGGTCGCCCGCGCCGAGAACGCGCTGGCGCTCAAGCTCGACCGCGCTCCGACCGACGCCGAGATCGCCAAGGAGGCGGGCATCCAGGTCGACGAGCTGCTCGCGCTGCGCGACGCGGCGCGGACGGTGACCTCGCTGGACCGCCCGCTCGGCGAGGAGGACGACGCCGCCTTCGGCGACCTGCTCCCGTCCGACGCGCCCCCGCCGGAGGACGTCGTGCACATCTCGCTGCGGGAGGAGATGCTGCGGCGCGCGCTGGGCGAGCTGCCCGAGCGCGAGCGCACGGTCGTGGAGATGCGCTACGGGATCGCGGGCTCGGACCCCACGCCGCTGCGCGAGATCGGCCGCCAGCTCGGCATCACGCCGGAGCGGGTCCGCCAGATCGAGTCCAAGGCGCTCGGGCGGCTCGGGCGCATGCGCGAGCTCGACGCGCTGCGCCAGGCCGCGTAGGCCGCCCGGCCGCTAGGCGGGCGGCTCGCCCGGCTCCCAGCGGCCGTCCTCGCCAACCTGGCCGGGAACGGGGTTCGCGTCGACGGGGTCGCCGTCGCGCAGGTAGGAGAAGGTCATCCGCACCTCGGTTCCCTGCCCGGCGGTGCCGCGCAGCTCGAAGGCGTCCGAGAGCGCCGCGATCAGCGGCAGGCCGAGGCCGAGCGCCGGCGGCTCCGTGCGGGCGGGCTTGGGCTGGATGCCGCTGCCGTGGTCGCGCACGACGATCGTCAGGTCGTCCTCGCCGGCGAGCATGTGGACCTCGAGCTCGCCCGCCTCCTCGTCGTAGGCGTGCACGACGACGTTGGTGCAGGCCTCGGTGACGGCCATCTTCATGTCCGACAGCACGGCCGCGTCGAAGGCCAGCGCGTCGGCCATCCCGGCCAGGGCCTGCCGGACGACGCCGACGCCCTCGGCCCGGGCGGGCATGTTCAGGACGACTTCGGGAGCGGGGCCGGCCTCGCTCATCCGGATGCGCCGCCCGAACCGTTCGAGCGTGCTGCCTCGATCGCCTCTTCCCGGCCCCGCAGGACCGGCAGCACGGGCACGAGCCCCGTGATGTCGAGGATCCGCTGCACGCCGGGCTCGACCGTCTCGCCGACGCACACGACGAAGCCCTGGGCGGCCTCGAGGGCGCGGCGGCGGGCGTCGAGCAGGGCGCCCAGCACCGAGGAGTCGACGAAGGTGGCCGCCGTCAGGTCGACGACGATCCCGCCGCCGCGGCCCAGCGCCTCGTCGAGGCGCTCGCGCAGCGTCGGCGCGGTGTAGATGTCGTGCTCGCCCTCCACGACGACGACGATCACATCGCCGGCCGTGTCGTCGAGCACGATCGCATTCGCTTCCATCGGGTCGGCACATTACCCAACGGTGCGGCGCTCGGTTACGGTTTGGAGCCGATGGGCGACCGGTTGGGGCCGTATCGGGCCAAGCGCGACTTCGACGCCACACCCGAGCCGCCCCCTGCGGAGGGCTCCGGCGGGGACGAGCGGCGCTACGTCGTCCAGGAGCATCACGCGCGGGCGCTGCACTGGGACCTGCGGCTCGAGCACGAGGGGACGCTCGCCTCCTGGGCGGTGCCGAAGGGCATCCCGCCCGATCCCAAGCGCAACAACCTGGCCGTGCGCACGGAGGACCACCCGCTCGAGTACCTCGACTTCCACGGCGAGATCCCGGCCGGCGAGTACGGCGCGGGGACGATGAAGATCTGGGACCAGGGGACCTTCGAGCTGCACAAGTGGCGCGAGGACGAGGTGATGGTCACCTTCCACGGCGAGCGCCTGGAGGGCCGCTACGTCCTGTTCCGCACCGATGGCAAGAACTGGATGATCCACCGGATGGACCCGCCGCAGGACGCGGACCGGGAGCCGATGCCGTCGCGGATCGAGCCGATGCTCGCGCGCACGGGCCCGCTCCCGCCCGACGACGGGCGCTGGGCCTACGAGGTCAAGTGGGACGGGATCCGCGCGATCGGCTACGCGGAGGGCGGGCGGCTGAAGCTGGTCTCGCGCAACGGCAACGACGTCACGCCGCGCTACCCGGAGCTGCGCGAGCTGGGACGGGCCCTCGGCTCCCACGAGGCGGTGCTCGACGGCGAGGTCGTCGCCTTCGGGCCGGACGGCAAGCCGAGCTTCCAGGTGCTCCAGAGCCGCATGCACGTGGTCTCGGACGCGGCGCAGCGGCGGCTCGCGGCCGCGCACCCCGTCGCCTACGTGGTCTTCGACCTGCTGTTCCTGGACGGCCACTCGCTGATGGAGCTCACCTACGAGGAGCGGCGCGAGGCGCTGGCGCGGCTGGCGCTCAGCGGGCCCAACTGGCAGACGCCGGCGCACCGGGTCGGCGACGGCGCCGCGCTGCTCGAGGCGACGCGCGCGCAGGGCCTCGAGGGCGTGATCGCCAAGCGGCTCGACTGCCCCTACGTCCCGGGCCGGCGCTCCCAGGGCTGGGTCAAGGTCAAGAACATCCGCCGCACCGACGTCGTGATCGGCGGCTGGCTCGGCGGTGAGGGCGGCCGTGCGGGCCGCCTCGGGGCGCTCGTCGTCGGCTACTACGACGACGACGGCACGCTGCGCTACGCCGGCCGCGTCGGCTCCGGCTTCGACGACCGCGAGCTCGACCGCCTCGGCAGGCTGCTCGCCGAGCGCCCCCGCGACGCGAGCCCGTTCGAGGGCCGCCAGCCGCCCAAGCTCGCCCACTTCGTCGAGCCCGATCTCGTCGCGGCGGTCGACTACTCGATGTGGACCAGCTCCAACACCCTCCGCGCCCCCTCCTACAAGGGCCTCCGGGACGACGTGCCGCCCTCCGACGTGCGCGGCCCCGCCGAAGACGCGTAGCGCTTCCGTCACACGCGCGTCTTGTTCCGTTGCAGGGACCCGCGCGACGCTCCTCCCATGCAGATCGACGGGTCGATTGTTCATCCAGGGCGTGAGGAATCAACCCCTCGCGCCGACGTGCGCGTCGCCCGGGCGGCCGCCGGCGAGCATGGCGTCCTCAGTACGGCCGAGTTGCTCGCCTGCGGTCTCACGTCGCAGGCGATCGCCTATCGCGTCGCGATCGGCCGGCTCCACCCGATGCACAGAGGGGTGTACGCGGTCGGGCACCCGAACCCGACCCGCGAGGGGTGGCTTCTCGCGGCGGTCAAGGCGTGTGGGGCCGGGGCGGCGCTGTGTCTGTGGTCGTCTGCCGCCCTTCAGAACATCATCACGTGGGAGGACAGGTACGCCCACGTGCTCGTGCTCGGTGAGAGCGTTCCGCGGCACCCGCGGATCAACGGCCACCGCACCTCCTACCTGCCCCGCGAGCAGGTCACGACCGTGCGCGGGATCCCGGTCACGACGGCGGAGCGAACACTGCTGGATCTCGCCGGCGTGTTGCCCGAGCACCGGCTCAAGCGGGCGGTCCGCCAGGCGCAGTTCCTCAAGCTCACCACGGTCCGCTCCCTGGTCGAGACACTCCACGGACCCGGGCCCGCGCGCGGGAGGAAGAAGCTCGCGCAGCTCCTCGCCACGGGGGCTGCGCCGACCCAGAGCGTGCTAGAGGACGTCGTGCTCGACCTGATCCTGCGGGGCGGATTCGTTCATCCCCTCGTCAATGAGCCGTTGTTCATCGCGGGCCGCCGGATCGTGCCGGACTTCCTCTGGCCCGCGGAGCGCCTGGTCATCGAGGCCGACGGGCCGCACCACGATGACCCGTTCGAACGCGCCGCGGACCGCGAACGCCAGCGCCTGCTCGAGGCCCATGGGTACCGGGTGATCCGCGTCACCTGGGCACAGGCCGTCACGCAGCCGGGAGGCACGTTGCGACGCTGCAGGGACGCTGGCGCACCGCGACGGGTTGCTTAGTGCGTCATAGACAGGGGAACTGCACGCTCGATCAAGCGTCCAGTGGCTATCGAGGCTCCTCGGGGGAGGCCGACGTCACGAACATGCGGCTCGCTCCCCGAGCGCCCTCGTCGCCTACGGCGACGCTGCCCCTGCGTGCGCAGGCGCTGGTGCCGTTCGCGCTGGCGCTCGCGCTGGTCGTGGCGTTCGCCGCGGCCGGGGCGGCGCTGGTCGCGCGCTCGGCCGTGGATCGCGAGCTCGCAGCGCAGGCCGAGACCGCCCGCCACCTGGTCGCCGGCGAGATCGGCACGATCCAGGAGCGGCTGACCGCCGAGGTCACCGAGCTCGGCGACGATGCTGAATCGCGCGCATCGGGACACGGGCGGGCGCTCGAGGAGCGGCTGATGGCCTTCTCGCGCCGGGAGCGGCTGACGCTTGCGGCGGCACTCGACGAGGGTGGGCCGGCGGTCGGCGACGGGCGGCTGGCGTGGGCGCGGCTCCCGTTCACCCGCGCGTTGCTCGAGCAGGCCCGGCGCACCGGGCGGCCGACCGCCGGGACCGGGCGCTCCGCGCAGGGCGAGCCGTTCGTGGTCGCCGCCACGTGGACCGACAGCGGCCGCGCGGTGCTCGTCGGGCGCTCGATCGACCGGCGGGTGCTCGCAAAGGTCGAGCGCGCCACCGGCGTGCTCGTGCGCCTGGAGACGATCGACCGGGCGCACATCTCCTCGCCGAGCGGCACGGTCGGGTTCGAGTGGCCACTGACGCTTGCTGACGGCTCGCGCTCGCGCGTGCAGGTCTCGGTCGCCGCCGACGCCCGCCGCGACGCGACCGTCTCCAGCCTGCTGCTCGTCGGCGGTGCCGGCGTGCTGATCGTCGCCGCGCTCATGCTCGTGCTCTCCAAGCTCCTGCGCCGCTCGGTCGTGCGGCCGGTCGAGAGCCTGCGGGCCGCGATGCAGCAGGTCGAGGGCGGCGACTACGCGGCTCGCGTGGCGCCCTCGGGCGCGGGCGAGATCCGCACGCTCGTCGGCGGCTTCAACGACATGGCCACGCTCGTGGAGGCCCAGCGCGACCGCTTGCAGGCGCTCGCCGAGAGCGACCCGCTGACCGGCCTGGCCAACCATCGCCGCTTCCACCAGGCGCTCGGGAACACGATCGGCGCGGCCCGCTCGGCCGCGGTCGTCGTGCTCGACCTCGACCACTTCAAGTTCCTCAACGACACCCGCGGCCACCCGTACGGGGACCAGGTGCTGCGCGAGGTGGCCGCCAAGCTGCGCGAGGCGGTCCGCGGCGCGCACGACCTCGTCGGCCGGCTCGGCGGCGAGGAGTTCGGGATCCTGCTGGCCGACGTCGACGCCGAGGAGGCCTTCCGCGTCGCCGAGCGCGCCCGCGGGCTGATCCGCGGCCTGCCGATCGACGGCTTCTCGCTGGACTGCTCCGCCGGCGTCGCCGCCTGGCCGACCGACACCGACTCGCCGGCGCGCCTGCTCGACCTCGCGGACGCCGCGCTCTACCAGGCCAAGCGCTTGGGCCGCGGCCAGACGCGGCGGGTCGACGCCGACTCGGGCGAGGCGGCGGTCGACCAGCAGCGCGCCGCGGTGCGGCGCGTGCTCGACGATCCGCAGCTCGTTACGCCGGTCTTCCAGCCGATCGTCGACCTGGCGACCGGCCGCGTCGCGGGCTATGAGGGCCTGTCGCGCTTCCCGGCCGAGGACGGCCGCCGGCCGGACGAGTGGTTCGACCTCGCGCGCCGCTGCGGGCTGGGGCCGCTGCTCCAGGCGCTCGCGCTGCGGCGGATGATCGAGGTGCCCGGGCGCCCCAACCGGACGTGGCTGTCGCTGAACCTCGACGCGGGCGCGCTCGCGACCGACGCGGTCCAGGGCGCGCTGCCCGCGGACCTGCAGGGGATCGTGATCGAGATCACCGAGCAGGAGCTGCCGCCCGACGACGAGGCGCTGCAGCGGATCCTCGACGACCTGCGCGGGCGCGGTGCGAAGATCGCGCTCGACGACGCCGGCGCCGGCTACGCGGGCCTGCAGCACGTGGTCCGCATCCGCCCGGACATCATCAAGCTCGACCGCAGCCTCGTGCGCGGGGTCGACGCGGACGCCGAGCGGCTCGCGCTGATCGAGTCGTTCGCGGCGTTCTCCTCCCGTACTGGAGCGCTGCTGTGCGCGGAGGGGATCGAGACCGACGAGGAGCTCGCCGTCCTCGTCGACGCAAGGGTGGATCTCGGCCAGGGCTACCGCCTCGGCCGCCCCGGTCCGCCCTGGGCCAGCACCGCGCCGCAGGCCGGCCGCATGGCCCGGCCCGCCTGACCGGACACCCGTCCAGTCTCCATCGAGGGCCTCAGGGGCCTCGCCGATGTTGATGGTGCGAAGGGGAAGGACCCTCTTCCGCATCGGGACCAGGGACGAAGCAATGCTCACGAAGATCCTCGCCACGCTCTCGGAGGTGACCGCAGCCAAGGCGCTGCCGGTCATCGGCGTCGCGCTCGCGGCCGGCACGGCCACGGTCGGCGCGACCGGCGTGACGAACAGCA
>DATFQI010000205.1:0-11348 GCA_035264365.1 Solirubrobacteraceae bacterium | reverse complement strand
GTCGGACTTGAACGCCTCGGCGTCGGCCTCGATCGGCGGGAACGTGTTGTAGTGGCAGGGGATGACCTCGGACGGGTTGATGAGCTCCACCGCGGTCACCGCGTCGAAGCGGTCCATCGTGTAGTGGCCGCCGATCGGCACCAGCGCCAGGTCGACCTTGTCGCCGCGGCGCGCGATCAGCTGCATGTCGGAGAACAGGCAGGTGTCGCCGAGGTGGTAGACGAGCCGGTCGCCGATGTGGATCAGCAGGCCGGCCGGCATGTGCGCGGTGCCCGAGGGCGAGACCGCGGTGTGCCAGGCGGGGACGAGCTTGACCCAGCCCCAGTCGAAGCCGATCGTGCCGCCGAAGTTGGGGTCCTTGACGTTCTCGACCCCGGACTCGGCGATCTCGTTGGCGAGCTCGACGATCGCGACAACGGTGGCGCCGGTGCGCTTGGCGATGTCGACCGTGTCGCCGAGGTGGTCGGCGTGGCCGTGGGTGAGCAGGATCACGTCGGGGTTCACCTCGTCGGCGGACGCCGCCGCGACGGGGTTGCCGGTCAGGAAGGGGTCGGTGAGCACGGTCGTCCCGCCGGCGGTGAGCTCGAAGCAGGACTGACCCAGGAAGCGGACGTCGACGGCCATGTTGTTCAGTCTTCTCCTCGGTTCTCGTTGAGCACGTTAGAAAGTTCGTACCCGACGGCCACGCCGATCAGCATGGCCACGCGGGTCTCCTCGGCGATCAGGCGCTGGACGGCGTCCGCGCGATCGATCGGCTCCTCGTGGCCGGTCGCCTCCATCACCTGCGCGCGGTGCGCGGAGTCGAACCAGTCGGCCGATTCGAGCGCTGCCGCGAGGATGCCCTGGAGCGCGGGCGCGGCGGCCGCGACCACGCGCTGGGCCTCGTCGAGCCGCTCCGGCTCGCTGAGCTGCTGCACGGCGGCCTCGATCGCGGCCTCCGAGTGTTCGCGGCGGAGCGGCACCCAGGCATCATAGGTTCCAGATGCCCCCGGCCCTGACCTCCCTCTCACACGGCGCCGGGTGCGGCTGCAAGCTGTCCGCCGCCGACCTGCGCCCGATCGTCGCGGGCCTGCCGCGGCCGACCGACCCGCGCGTGCTCGTCGCCGCCGACACCGCCGACGACGCCGGCGTGGTGCAGCTCACCGACGACCTGGCGATCGTGCAGACCGCCGACTTCTTCACGCCGATCGTCGACGACCCGTACGCGTTCGGCCGGATCGCCGCCACCAACGCGCTCTCGGACGTCTACGCGATGGGCGGGCGGCCCGTGTCGGCGCTCAACCTCGTCGCCTTCCCGCTCGAGACGCTCGGCCCGGAGATCCTGCGCGAGATCCTGCGCGGCGGCGCCGACGCCGTCGCCGCGGCCGGCGCGTCGATCGTCGGCGGTCACTCGATCGACGACCCGGAGCCGAAGTACGGCCTGGCGGTGACCGGCGTGGTGGACCCTCGCAGCGTGCTCACCAACGCGGGCGGCCGCGACGGCGACGCGCTCGTGCTGAGCAAGCCGCTCGGGGCCGGCGCCGTGGCGACCGCGCTCAAGCGCGGCCTGGCGGACGCGGCGCTCGTGGAGCGCGCCATCGCGGTGATGTGCGAGCTCAACGCCGACGCCTCGGAGCGGGCGCGCGCCGCCGGGGCGAGCGCGCTGACCGACGTCACGGGCTTCGGCCTGCTCGGCCACGTCCACGAGCTGGCCGAGGCGAGCGGACTGGCGGCCGAGATCGACGCGGCGGCGGTCCCCGCGATCGACGGCGTGCTCGAGCTGCTCGCCGACGAGCGCGCGGTGGCCGGCGGCTCGCGACGCAACCGCGCAGACGCGGAGACGTTCGCGACGTTCGCGGACGCGGTCGCGGAGCCGCGCCGGCGGCTCGTCTGCGACGCGATGACGTCGGGCGGGCTGCTGGCGGCCGTCGCGCCGGAGCGGACCGGCGAGGCCGGCGGTCACGTCGTCGGGCGCCTGCGGGCCGGGACGCCGGGCGCGATCGCGGTGCTCTAGCCGGGCTCAGCGCTCGCGCAGCCGCGCGAGCGGCAGCCCGAGCAGCAGGCCGATCACGGCCCCGCCGACGCCGGCGACCGCGCTGGCCTCCTCGGCGGCCAGCGGCAGCAGGAGCAGCACGACGGCGATCGCGAGCACGCCGAGCATGTCGCTGTCGTCCTCGTCGCCGCGGCGGCGGCCGAGCAGGTCGCGGACCGCCCAGGCGCACAGCAGCGCAAGCGCGGCGCCGTTGGCGCCCTGGGCGCGCATCGCGTCGCCGGCGAGGATCGCGAGCGCCATCCCGCCCGCTCCGCCGACGAAGAACACCAGCAGCGTCGCCCACCACCCGTGGCGGCGCTCCAGCAGCCATCCGAACAGGAACACCGCGGCCAGCACGGCGATCTCGTAGCCGTTCTGGCTGTAGACGAACAGCGTCGTGGCGCAGCGCCACCACTCGTCGGTGACGCCCTGGCCGAGCGCGAGATCGTCGAGGAAGAACAGGCCCGCGTTGAAGAGGATGGTGACGACGATCGCCGTCAGGACGAGCGCGGCCGTGGCGTAGGGCCGCCGCTCGGCGCGGATCCCGGGTATCTCCCCGGGCCTCAGGCGCCCCAGCGACGGCCGCTTGCGCGGAGGCTTGGGCGGCTTCGGCGTCCCGCCGCGCTCCAGCTTCGGCGCGCGCTTGCGCAGCCGGTTGCCGCAGTACGGGCATTCGGTGATGTACGGCGACACCTCCCGCCCGCAGCTGCGGCAGACGACGAAGAGGTCAGGGCCGCTTGCCATGGGAGAAGGATACGTCGCCGAAGGCCCCGGGCCCGCGCTTCTTTGGCCCGCCCCGCGCCCCGACCCGCTCGGGTCCGGGGCCTGGCAGGCGAAACCGTTCTCAATCGCCAGTGGTGGCGCTGACGATCTCCCGCAGCAGTTCCGCCCAGTCGTGGTTCGCCTCGTAGACGACCCGCTGACGGGAGGCTCCGGTGCCCTTCTCGAGCAGGTCGGCGATGCCCTCGAGCTCGTCGGCGCCGCCGAGGTCCTGGGCGTGCTCGCGCAGCCGGTCGTACAGGCGCCGGCCGAGCTCCTTGGTCGGGACCATCCGGCGCTCGGGCAGGTCGACGAGCTCGCCCTCGAGGCCATGGCGGGCCGCCAGCCACTTGTTCTCGTCGAGCATCTCGTACGGGTAGGCGCCGAGCTGCTGGCCGGCCTCGTAGTGCTCGGCGAGCTCCTTGACCATCGCCTGGATCAGCGCGGTCAGGGCGAGCGTGTGCTCGACGTGGGTCTGGGCGTCCATCGCGCGGACCTCGACGGTGCCGAAGCGCGGGTGCGGGCGGACGTCGTACCAGAGGTAGGTCTCGTCGGACATCACGCCCGCGTCGACCATGAAGCCGATCCGGTTCTCGTAGTCGGCCCAGTCCTCGTAGTGCGGCGGGATCCCGACGCGCGGGAAGGCGCGGAAGATCGGCATCCGCGTCGAGGCCAGGCCGGTGGCGTCGGAGCGCCAGTAGGGCGAGTTGGCGCTCAGCGCGAGCAGGACCGGGACATGGACGCGCATCCCGTTGGCGACGTGGATCGCCTTCTCGGGGTCGTCGATGCCGACGTGGACGTGCAGCCCGAAGATGATCTCCTGGCGCGCGATGAACTTCAGCGCGGCGATCAGCTCGCGATAGCGCGGGTCGGCCGACACGCGCTGCTCCTCCCAGAGCGCGGTCGGATGCGTGCCGGCGGAGCCGATCGCCAGGCCCTTGGTGGCGGCCGCCTCCGAGACCTCGCGGCGCAGCCGGCGCACGTGGCGGCCCACCTCCTCGAGGTCCTTCGACACAGGAGTGGCGATCTCGAGCACGCTCTGCAGCAGCTCGGGCTTGACCTCGCCGTCGGTGTTGCCGGCGTGGGCCTCGATGACCGCGTCGATCTCGTTGGCGAGCGCGAACGTCTCGCCGTCGAGGATCATCAGCTCCTCCTCGACCCCGAGCGTGTAGCTCGGCCCGCTGAACTTGGCGTCCATTCGGCGGCGTAGAGTACGAAGCGCGGCCGCCCGAGCGCCGCAGCACGATGCGCAGCGCCCTCCGACACTCCCTCGCGGCGCTCGCTCTGGCGCTCTGCAGCGCCGTTTGCGGCTGTTCGCCGTCCGACGAGCCCGCGGAGACGGAGACCGTTCGCGTCGTGCGGGTGGTCGACGGCGACACGATCCGGGTCGACCTGCCGTCCGGCGAGGAGGCCGTCCGCTACATCGGCATCGACACGCCGGAGTCGGTCAAGCCCGGCTCGCCGGTCGAGTGCTTCGCCAAGCGCGCGAGCGCCTTCAACGAGCGCCTGGTGGGCGGCGAGCGCGTGAGGCTGGTGCGCGACGTCGAGGAGCGCGACCGCTTCGGCCGCCTGCTCGCCTACGTCTACCGCGAGCGCGACGGCCTGTTCGTCAACGCCGAGCTCGTGCGCGGCGGCTACGCGACCGTCGCGACGTTCCCGCCCAACGTCGCCCACGAAAACGACTTCCGGCGGCTGGCGAGAAAGGCCCGAATGTCCGGACGCGGACTATGGAGCAAGTGCGAGGGTGCGGGCTGAGTGACCGCTCAGCCCCCGAGTTATGAAGCGGCGCCCGGTGGTAGCCTTGCCCGTTCCATGCGCATGCGTCAGAGCCTGGCCGAGATCGAAGAGGCCTTTGTCGACGAGATCGAGGAGGACCGCCACCGGCGGGAGCGCCTCAGGGCCCAGGCCGAGGAGCGCACGCGGCGCCGTCACACCACCCGGACCAGGCGGCAGGGCACCAACCGCTTCTGGCTGCTGGTGTTCGTGCTCATCGCGACGGCGGTCATCGTGACCATCGCGATGTTCCAGACGCTCTACTACGTGATGGGCTGAGTTTCAGCCCTTCGAGCTGAGCCGCTTCAGGGCATCGTCCACCTCGGCACGAGCCGACGCCCCCGCGGCGACGTTCTCCTGCTGGATCTCGAGATAGACCTCCTTGCGGAACACGGGAATGTCCCGGGGCGCCTGGATCCCGATGCGAACCTTCTCGCCCATGATCGACAGGACGGACACCTCGATGTCGTCGCCGATCATGATCGACTGGTTGGACTTTCTTGTCAGTACCAGCATGTTCCTCGAACCCGCCTCCCTGGCAGCAGGTTTCATCTTTGGGCGCGATGCCCGCTCCATCGCCCCCCTCTGAGGCACTGGCGAGCTTAGACCCTCTTCGCCGCCTGCGCCATGGGGCCTGCACCCGAGCCACCCGCCGCGTGTTGCTAGTCTGCGCCGCGCGATGAGCCGAAGGTCCCTGCGTCCTCAGCTTAACCAGATCCGCGGGTGGGTGCGCCAAGGGCGCACGGACGCGTGGATCGCCCATCAGCTGGAGGTCACCGTGCAGCAGATCCAGGCGTTCAAGCGCGAGCAGGGCCTGGAGCCCGGTGGCGAGGACGCCTCCGGCGCCGACCAGGAGATCGACCTGCGCGCCGAGGACGACGCCGCGATCGCCGCGGAGCTCGAGGCCGAGGCCGCGCGCCGCGCCGAGGAGGAGGCCAAGGCCGCCGAGGAGGCCGCCAAGAAGGCCGCCGAGGCCGAGGAGGCCGGCGACGCCGCCGAGGAGGACGAGGAGAAGCCCAAGCCGAAGCGCTCGCGCTCGCGCGGGGGCCGCTCGCGCCGCCGTCCCGCCGGCAAGGCGCTCGAGGGCACGTTCGACCACGGCGAGGAGGGCTACGGCCTCTGGCTGGACCCCGACGTGCAGGACGATCCCGTCTACGCAGAGCACTGGGCCGGCCACCGCCCCGTCGAGGTCACGATCGAGGAGGACCAGATCGTGATCCGCCGTTCGGGCGGGGGCGACGACGAGGACTGACGGACTCGCCGGGCGCGCCCGCGCCCTCGACCTCGCGTTCTTCGAGCGCGCGGCCGACGAGGTCGTGCGCGGCGACCGCGTCACGCTGTTCCGCACCCCGTCGCTGCCGCACGTCCCGCACCTGCACGGCGTCGTGGCGCACGTGCCGCTGGAGGCCGGCGAGGCCGAGGCGCTCGCGGACGAGCACCTGGGCGGGCTGCCTGTCCGGCGGCTGCTGGGTGTCGACGACGGGCTCGTGGAGCCGCTGACGGCGCGCGGCTGGCGCGAGGAGCCGGTGCTGCTGCTCGGCCGCGAGGGCGCGCTCGAGCCGCCGGCGGCCGGCGCGCTCGCCGAGGAGGTGCCGTACGGGCACGTGCGCGGGCTGCGCGACGAGTGGATCCGCTCGTCGCCGTGGGCGAAGGGCGAGGAGGAGGTCGCCGACGCCCACGAGGCCGACCGCCGGATGTTCTCGGCCGCGCCCACGCGGGCCTTCGCGACGTTCGAGCAGGGGCGTCCGCTCGCCTACGCGCTGCTGGTCGACGGCGGCCGCGACGCGATGCTCGAGGACGTCTACGTGACCCCGTCCGCACGTGGCCGCGGCCTGGCGACGGCGGTGTGCGCCGCCGTCCTGCACGCCGCGCGCGCCGAGCGCCACGAGCTCGTGTTCGTGCCCACGGACGCCGTCGGCGGTGCGGGCGGGCTCTACGAGCGGCTCGGCTTCGAGCCGCTGACGGTCTTGCACTGGCTCGTCAAAGACGCGCCATGAGCGCGGAGCGCGCGATCGCCTGGCGGCACGGGTACCACGCCGTCGTCTGCGACCGCGTGGAGCCGTGGGAGCACGGCACTGTCGTGCTCGCCGGCGACGTGCCGACGTACTACGACTACAACCTGGCCCGCGTCGAAGGCTCCGATCCAGGGCTCGACGCCGAGGCGCTGGCGGCGGCCGCCGAGCCCGCGCTCGCCGGCCTCGGCCACCGCCGGATCGAGGTCGACGACACCGCGGCAGGCGAGCGCCTGGCGCCGGCCTTTGCGGCGCTCGGCTGGATCGCCGAGCGGCTGGCGTTCCTGCACCGCGAGCTCCCCGGCCCGCCGTCCTCGGGTGGCGCGCACCGCGCCGTCCTCACTGTGGAGCCGTTTCAGGCCACGCGCGGGCTGCGCGAGGCCTGGCAGGGCGAGTCGATCTGGGACGAGGCGGAGGGCTTCGGCCGCGTCGAGGAGCAGGTGGCCGCGCGCCGCGGCACGCGCGCCGTGCTCGGCGCCCACGACGGCGAGCCGTCCGGCTTCGCCTCCTTCTCCGCCCACGGCGACACCGGCGAGGTCGAGCAGGTCTTCTGCCGGCCGGAGCGCCGCAACGGCGGCCTCGGCGGCGCGCTCGTCTGCCGCGCGCTCGAGGAGGCGCACGCCGGCGGGGCCCGCCACGCGCTGATCGAGGCCGACGACGATGGGCACTCCAAGCGCCTCTACGAGCGGCTCGGCTTCCGCACGGTGTGGGTGCGCCACGTGTTCACGCGCGTGCCGTGAGCGCGGCGCCGGCCGCGCCCGTGTGGCGCGGCCGCCGGCGGCTCCACGCGGCTGCGCCCGCCGGCTACACGCGGCGGCGCCCGCCGGCGAAGTCGACGGCGCCGCGCAGGTAGCGGGCGAACGCGGCGTCGGCCACGATCCGCGCGTCCCACGCGTAGGGATGCTCAGGGGCGGCGGCGACGGCGAGGTCGACGCACCAGCTCGTCCCCTGCTCCTCGTAGAGGTCCGACAGCTCCTCGGCGGTGAACGCGCCGCCCAGCCGTCGCCGCAGCTCGGCGGTGATCCGCCGGGTCACGCGCTCGAGCGCGTCCTGCTGGCCGGCGGGAGCTTCGGCCAGCCGGCGCTCGCCCTCGCGCCACTGCTCCAGGGAGGTCTCGAACGACATCCGTTCGAGACTAGAAGCTCACGGGACGCGGACCACGTAGGCCTTCTCGCCGGCCTTGACCATGCCCAGCCGGCGGGCCTCGCGCTCCAGCGCGCGCTTGTCCTTCAGCTCCTTGCGCCGCTGCTTGAGCTCGCTGTTGCGCGCCTTCAGCGCGGCGACCTCCTGGCGCTTCTCACCCGCCTCGCGGTAGGTCGAGACCCACGACACCATCGGCCCGACATAGAGGTAGAGGACGAACGCGAAGACGGCGATCAGGGCCCACCGCCCCAAGCGATCCCAGCGTATGCGAGTGGCAGCCATGCCTGCGCCCTTCGTTCGACAAGCCCATCCCCCTTCCTCCGGGGTCAGATCTTGCAATCCAGCAAACCGTTTTCCGGAATGCTGGAATGCAAGATCTGACCCCACCGGTCTGACCCCACTGGGTCGTCAGAGCGCGGCGAACCCCTGCCGCCAGCTGGGGTACGCCGGGGTCCAGCCGAGCTCGCGCTTGGCCTTCGCGTTCGAGACGCCGCGGAGGCTCGTCATCATCGCGTAGCCGGCCTGGCCCAGCAGCAGCCGACCGAGGAAGCCGGGCAGGTGCCGCGGCCGGCGGCCGCCGACCGCCTCGGCGAGCGCGGGCAGCCACACGCGCACCGGCGCCGGCTCGTCGTCGGCGACGTTGTAGACGCCCGGCCGGCCGCGCTCGATCGCCGCGACGGTCGCCGCCGCGGCGTCCTCGATGTGGATCAGCGACCAGACGCCGCCGCCGTCGCCGACGACGGGGAAGCGGCCCTTGACGATCATCTCGAGCATGTCGCCGCCGCGCGCGATGCCGGTGCCGGGCCCGTAGAAGCCGCCGTAGCGCAGCACGATCCCCTCGAAATCGCGCGTGCCGGTGACCGCCGCCTCCAGGTGCCGGATCGCCGCGAGCGTCTCCTCGACGTGCTTCGGCGGGTCCGTCTCGAGCGGGTCGTCCTCGGCCTTCGCCGGGCCGCCCTCGCGCTTGTAGCTCCACGGCGCGAAGCTCTGGCCGACGAAGCGCCGGGCGCCCGCGGCGCGGGCCGCCGCCACGAGGTTGTCGGTGCCCTCCGTGCGCAGCCGGTTCGTCGCCACGAACGCGGCGTCGAGGTTGCGCGTGTTCATCGGCCCGATCGCGGTCAGCTGGTGCACGACCACCTCGGGCTTCGCGTCCTGCACCGCCGCCATCACGGCGGCGGCGTCGAGCGCGTCGGCGACGACGGGCTCCGCGCCGAGCTCGCGCAGCATGGCCGCCTTCTCGGGCGTGCGCGTCATCCCGGTCACCTCGTGACCCGCCGCGGCGAGCTGCCGTACGAGCGGCTGGCCCACCGCTCCGCTTGCTCCTGCGATGAAGATCCGCATGATTGGTCTCCTTGAGGTTCGACTGCAACCCTTGAGACGAGATGGGCGGGCCTCCCGTGACAACCGAGACCTACGAGTCGCTGCGGCCGCTCGCGTTCTCGATCGCCTACCGGATGCTGGGCAGCGTGAGCGAGGCCGAGGACGTCGTGCAGGAGGGCCTGCTGCGGCTGCACCGCGCCGATGCGGTCGAGCACCCGAAGGCGTTCGTGGCGACGGTCGTCACGCGGCTGTCGATCGACGAGCTGCGCTCCGCCCGCGCGCGGCGGGAGACCTACGTGGGGCCGTGGCTGCCGGAGCCGGTCGTCACCGACTCCCGGCCCGACGACGAGTCGGTCTCGATGGCGCTGCTGGTCACGCTGGAGGCCTTGAGCCCGGTCGAGCGGGCGGTCTTCCTGCTGCACGACGTGTTCGACTACGGCTACGACGAGATCGCCGAGATCGTGGGCAAGACGCGCGAGAACTGCCGCCAGCTGGCCGTCCGCGCGCGCCGGCACGTCGAAGCCCGCCGGCCGCGCTTCGAGCCCTCGCGCGAGCAGCGCGAGGCGCTGGCCGGGCGGTTCTTCGAGGCGATCCGCGAGGGCGACCTCGACGGGCTCGTCGAGCTGCTGGCCGAGGACGCGGTCGCGACCGGGGACGGCGGCGGCAAGGCCGCCGCCCGCAAGACCCCGCTGCGCGGCGGCGCGAAGGTCGCCCGCTTCATGCTCGGGCTGATGCGGCTCGCGGGGCGCGAGAGCTACGTGTTCGACTTCTGCGAGATCAACGGCCGGCCGGGCGCCCTTATCCGCCAGCACGGACGGGTCGTGGGCACGCTCTGCCTCGAGGTCGCCGACGGCCGCGTGACGGAGCTCCTGTCGGTCGCCAACCCCGACAAGCTGCGCCACCTGCACTAGCTGCGGAACACGCTCCGGCCCGGGTAGGTCGCGTCGGCGCCGAGCGCCTCCTCGATCCGCAGCAGCTGGTTGTACTTGGCCACGCGGTCCGAGCGCGACGGCGCGCCGGTCTTGATCTGCCCGCAGCCCGTCGCCACCGCGAGGTCGGCGATCGTGGTGTCCTCGGTCTCGCCCGAGCGGTGCGACATCACGGCCGTGTAGCCCGCCTCGCGGGCCATGTCGATCGCCGCCAGCGTCTCCGTGAGCGTGCCGATCTGGTTGACCTTGATCAGGATCGAGTTGGCGACGCCGGAGTCGATGCCGCGCTTGAGCCGCTCCGTGTTCGTCACGAACAGGTCGTCGCCGACGAGCTGGATCCGCTCGCCGAGGCGGTCCGTGAGCGCCTTCCAGCCGTCCCAGTCCTCCTCGTCCATGCCGTCCTCGATCGAGAGGATCGGGTAGCGCTCGCAGAGGTCGGCCCAGTAGGCGGCCATGTCCTCGGGCGAGAGCGAACGGCCCTCGTGCTCGAGCTCGTAGCTGCCGCCCTTGAAGATCTCGCTCGTGGCGGGGTCGAGCGCGATCGCGACGTCCTCCCCGGGCGTGTAGCCGGCCGCCTCGACGCCCTCGATCAGCGCCTGCAGCGCCGCCTCGTTTGAGTCCAGATCGGGGGCGAAGCCGCCCTCGTCGCCGACCGCGGTGCCGAGGCCGCGCTTGCCGAGCGTCTTCTTGAGCGCGTGGAAGACCTCCGCCCCCGTGCGCAGTCCCTCGGCGAACGACGGCGCTCCGACGGGAACGACCATGAACTCCTGGAAGTCGACCGAGTTGTCGGCGTGCGCGCCGCCGTTGAGCACGTTCATCATCGGCACGGGCAGCACGTGCGCCGCCTCGCCTCCGAGGTAGCGCCACAGCGGCTGGTGCTCCTCCGCGGCCGCCGCGCGCGCCGCGGCGAGCGAGACGCCGAGGATCGCGTTGGCGCCCAGGCGGCCCTTGTTGTCGGTCCCGTCGAGTTCGATCAGGGCGCGGTCCAGGCCCTCCTGGTCGAACGCGTCGCGAGCGCGCACCGCGTCGGCGATCTCGCCGTTGACGTTGCCCACCGCGCGCGTGACGCCCTTGCCGCCGAAGGCGTCGCCGCCGTCGCGCAGCTCGGTGGCCTCGAACTCCCCGGTCGAGGCGCCGGAGGGCACCGCGGCGCGGCCGTGCGCGCCGGAGGCGAGCCCGACCTCGACCTCGACGGTCGGGTTCCCGCGCGAGTCGAGGATCTGGCGGGCGTGCAGCGTCTCGATCTTGCTCACTGTCAGCTCTCCTCGTTCAGGCGCGCGCGGGCGTAGTAGGCGATCTGCTCGTCGGGGGAGAGATCGTTCCAGTCGGCGCCCTCCGATGCGGCGAGGCCCTCCGCCCCCTCCACGCGCCCGCGGAACCGATCCGCGGCCGCCCGCAGCG
>DATFQI010000204.1:0-9512 GCA_035264365.1 Solirubrobacteraceae bacterium | reverse complement strand
CGCGGCCGGCCTCACCGACGACGACTACCTCGCCTTCGCCGATCGCATCGCCGAGCGCCTCGACCGGACGTGGGACGACGAGGACGCGCGCTATCTGATGGGCAACCGCCGCCTCGACTCGATCTACGACGCCGCGCTGCTCACGGTGCACGCGACCGCGGCGCTGCAGGGGCACGTGGGTCCCGCGCGCAACGACGAGCGCGCGCGGCGGCTTGCGGAGCGCCTCGTCGCCTCGCCGCCGTTCTTGACGGCACCGGCCGCGCCGGTCTTCGACACCATGTTCCACTCGCCGGGCTGGACCGGGAACATGGTCGGCGAGTACGGGGCGATGGACAAGGCGATCGACCCCAAGGTCGCCGAGGCGCTGGCGCTCGCGTGGCGCGCGCGGGACGTCCTCGCACTGGCGCCCGAGACCGCGGCGCGGATCCGCGAGGCGATCACGATCGTCGCGCACGGGCCGTTCTTCCGCTTCCCCAGCGTGCGCCTCAACCAGATCAATTGGGGCGCGGAGCTGTACGCGTACGCGGCGGAGGTGACCGGCGACGCGCAGTTGCTGCGCGAGGACTACGGCCGGCAGCTGCGGCGCTTCCTCGCCGGGGTGCGTCATCCATGGTTCGCGCCGTCGCGGGACGCCGCCACGAACCTCTCGCCGAGCCTGCGCTTCCATTACAAGCCCGACCAGATCCCCGGCTCCGGCACGAATCTCGACAGTGCCGAGTACGCGAACATCACGCTGCACTTCGTCGCCTGGTACCAAGCGGCCCGGGCGGCCGGCATGACCGCGTTGTCGCGTGGCGACCGCCGGCTGCTGCGGGCCTGGGTGCGCCGCGTGCTGTTCGGCTACTGGACGCACTCCGGCATGCTCAACTGGGATACGGGTCTCGGTCTGCGGCGGTGGATGAAGGGCAAGACGTGGGCGTACGCGCAGCAGGGCCTGCTGGCCATCGCCGCGTCGCCCGCGTTCCAGGAGGACCCGCGCCAGCGCGCCTGGGCGAAGACCCTGTTCGACCGTGGACTGCGCCTCTACGAGCGTCTGGATGCGCTCGGGCCGCATCTCGACGGCCTGCCCCATCCGGCGCTGATGGAGATCGAGCCGGCGCGGCAGAGCGCCAGCGACGCTCGCATCTTCGCCGCGCGCATGGCCGCCAACGCCGCGCGCGCCGTGACGATGGGGCTCGGCCGGATGGCGGGCGCGGAGCCGCCGGCCTTCTATGCCTTCGATCCGGACGTCGGGCGGCTCGCGGTGAGCACGCCGTTCTACTCCACGGCGGTGGTCGCGGTGAACCGCGGCGCGTTCCCCTACGGCGGGATCGAGCTCGCGCGCCTGCTCGACCGCGACGGCGCGCCACTCACGGGCGTCGGCGGCACGGCGCCCTCGGCGCCGGGGATCCAGATGCGCGACGCAACCGGCCGGCTGGTGCTGGCGTCCCAGGTCGGCTGGGCGCATGACCCGGTACGGCCCCCGCTCGTCCTCACGCGGTCACCCGAGGGCGCCGTGACTCTCGCGGACTCCACTCCGGGGTCGGTCCATGCGGGCCCGTTCCGGACCCTCGAGGCCGTCGGCCGCCGACGCGGCGGCGAACTCGTGCTCACGACGCGCCACCGCTTCAGCGAGCGCGCGATCGTGGAGCGCTGGCGCGTCGAGCGCCGCAGCGGCCACCGCTGGTATCGCGCGAGCGTCGTGCTGCCCAGCAGCGGGTCGCAGAGCACCGTGGAGGCGATCATGCGCGACGGCCGCGTGATCGCGCTGGTCCCGGGCGCGGCCGGCGTGGCCCTGCGCTCGGTGAGCCGCTTCCGGGTGCAGAGCCGGCACGGCGCCTACACGGTCGAGCCGCGCTCCGCCCGCCGCGGACGCGCGCAGGCGATCGCCATGCAGCCGCAGGCGACGGCCCCCGAGCCCGGGCCGGCGCTCGAGCTCCAGCTCGCGGCGGGCCGGCACTACGAGCGCCGCGAGCTGCGCGTGCGGATCGCACCCTCCTGACCACGCGCATGAGAGGATCCGGGCGTGGACGGCCGCGGCGTGTCGAGCGAGGTCGGGCCCCTGGCGACGGTGATGCTCCACCGCCCCGGGAGCGAGCTGCTGCGGCTGACTCCGCGCAACAACGACGAGCTGCTGTTCGACGGCGTGCCGTGGGTGGCGCGGGCGCAGACGGAGCACGACGCGTTCGCGGACGCGCTGCGCGGGCGCGGGGTGGAGGTGCTCTACCTCCGCGAGCTGCTCGAGGAGACGCTCGCGGCGGCGCCGGGCTCGGCCGCCGAGATGCTCGACGCGGCGCTCGGGGTCCAGTCGATCGGGCCGTCGCTGCAGACGAGCCTGCGCGAGCGCTTGGGCGCGCTGGACGCGGCCGCCCTGGCCGAGGTGCTGGTCGCCGGGCTCTCGCGCGAGGAGCTCGGCGACGGCAACGGGCTGGTGGAGCGGATGACGCCGCCGCAGGACTTCCTCATCGCGCCGCTGCCGAACCTGCTCTTCACGCGGGACTCGAGCGTCTGGCTGCGCGAGGGCGTCGCGGTGACGGCGCTGGCGATGGCGGCGCGCCGGCGCGAGACCTCGATCACCGCCGCGATCTACCGCCACCACCCGCGCTTCGCGGGCACGCCGCTCCTGTACGGCGGCGACACCGAGCACAGCGCGTGGCTCGAGGGCGGCGACGTGCTCGTGCTGGCGCCGGGCGTGCTCGCGATCGGGGTCGGCCAGCGGACCTCACCGGCCGGGGTGGAGGCGTTCGCCCAGCGGCTGTTCGCCGCCGGCGAGGCGCACGCCGTGCTCGCCGTCCCGATCGCGCAGGACCGCGCGACGATGCACCTCGACACCGTCTGCACGATGGTCGACCGCGACGCGGTCGTGATGTACCCGGCGATCGCCGGCTCGCTCGAGGCCTACGTCGTCACCGAGGACGGCGTCTCCGGTCCCGAGCCGTTCCTGCGCGCGGCCGCCGCCGCGATGGAGATCCCCGAGCTGCGCGTGATCGACACCGGCCTGGACCCGGTCACCGCCGAGCGCGAGCAGTGGGACGACGGCAACAACACGCTCGCGCTGGCGCCGGGCGTCGTCGTCGCCTACGAGCGCAACACCAAGACCAACGCCCGCCTGCGGGCCGAGGGGATCGAGGTGCTGGCCATCGCGGGCTCCGAGCTCGGGACCGGGCGCGGCGGGCCGCGCTGCATGTCCTGCCCGGTCGCCCGCGGCTGACCACACCCTCCTAGCCGGCGAGCCGCACGAGGATCAGGTCCTCCTCGGCGCGGATCGAGGACTCGCCTCCGGCGGCGCGGAAGGCGCCTGTGCCGCCCGTCACGGCCTGGGCCTGCTCGGCCGCGGTGGGCGAGAACGGCCCGGCGATCGTGATCGTGCCGTTCTCCAGCGCGAGCGAGCCGACGCACTCGAAGGTGCCGGTCACCGGATTGGTGCCGGGGACGGTGAGCGTGCAGACCTGGCTGAGCTTGCCGGCCGCCGTGCCGTCCTCGAACTCGAGGCCGTCGGTGACGATGACCTGGTCGCCGGCGGACGGGCCGGGCGCGCCGAGGTCGAGGAAGGCCGGGTCCGGGCTCGCGCTCGCCTCGACGAGGCGGATGGTCCGCTCGTGGCCGTGCGGCTTCGCGTGCGGGCCAGGCGTGCCGGCGTAGGCGCTGCCGGCGAGCGCCAGCGCGGCGACCGTCAGGATGGCGAGGAGCATTCGCTTAGGCACGCGCGTTCACCTCCCACACGGACATCGGGCTACGGTTGCCGGTGGAGATCGCGGCGATGCCGGCGAGCGTGCCGCCTTGGATGAGCTGGGCGTACATCTTGGGGTCAGACTCCTTCGGTTGGGGGATCGGGGGTGGGGAGGAGCGTGCGGAAGTCGAAGCGCTCGGCCTTGAGCACGGGCCGGCCTTCGGCGTCGAACCAGTCCGCACGCGGACGGTCGAAGTAGAGCTCGACGCCGTTGGCATCCGGGTCGGACAGGTAGACGGAGACCGTGCCGCCGTGGTCGCTGGCGCTCGTGATCGGGAAGCCGTGGTCGATCAGGCGCTGGACGGCGCGGCCGAGCTCGCGCCGGTCGGGGTAGACGAAGGCGACGTGGTAGAGGCCGGTGTGGCCGGGCGGAGGCGGCGGGGCGCCGGCGCTCTCCCAGGTGTTGAGGGCGATGTGGTGGTGGTAGTCGCCCGCCGCCAGGAAGACGGCGGGGAGCCCCGCCTCGCGCCCATCGGCGGTCACCCCGAAGCCGAGCCCGTCGCGGTAGAAGGCGAGCGCGCGGTCGAGGTCCGCGACGCGCAGGTGCACGTGGCCGACGCGGACCGCGGGGTGGATGGCAGGAGCGTTCATGGAGCCATCGTCCCGGAGGGGCCCGTCGCCGCCATCGGTGGATCCACCTAACCCGAGCACGGAAGGTCGGGGAGAATCGCGCCGTGCCGTCCTCCTCCCGCCTGGTCGGCCGGACCCGCGAGCGAGCCGCGCTGGCCGATGCCCTGAGCGCATTACGAGCCGGGCAGGGCGGCGTCGTCGCGCTCGAGGGCGAGCCGGGGATCGGCAAGTCGCGGCTGCTCGCGCACCTCGCCGGGGAGGCCGCGGACGCGGGTTGCACGGTGCTGGAGGGCCGTGCGTCGGAGTTCGAGGGCGACCTGGCGTACGCGCTCTGGACCGACGCGCTCGACGCGCACCTCGCCGCGGCGGGCGAGCGCCGGCTGTCGCGGCTGGGCCTGATCGACGCGGGCGCGCTCGTCGCGGCGCTGCCGTCGCTCGGCGGCCTGGCCGACGCGCCGCCGGCGGCGGATCGCCATCGCACGCACCGGGCGCTACGCGACCTGCTCGAGCGGCTCGCCGCGCCCCGGCCGCTCGTCCTGTGCCTCGACGACGTCCACTGGGCCGACCCGGCGTCCGCCGACGCGCTCGCGGCGCTCCTGGACCGGCCGGCCGCCGCGCCGGTGTTGCTGGCGCTCGCGATGCGCGAGGGCCGGCTCCCGCGCGCGGTCGACCGGGCGCTGCGCGAGCAGCGCGCGGTGCTGCTGGCGCCGGCGCCGCTCAGCGAGGGCGAGGCCGGCGAGCTCGTCGGCGCCGGGGCGGCGGCCGTCTACGAGCAGAGCGGCGGCAACCCCTTCTACCTCGAGCAGCTCGCGCGCGTGCACGGCACCGGGGATCTGGGCCGCGGGGACGGCGTCGTGCCCCCGGCGGTCGCCGCCTCGCTGGCGGCAGAGCTCGATCGGCTCCCCGCAGGAGCGCGTCGGCTGCTCGACGCGGCCGCGGTCGCCGGCGACCCGTTCGAGCCCGACCTCGTGGCCGCGGTGGCGGAGCTCGGCCGCGACGAGGCGCACGCGGCGCTCGACGCGCTGATCGAGCAGGCGCTGGTGCGGTTGTCGGACGCACCGGGGCGGTTCGCCTTCCGGCATCCGCTCGTGCGCCACGCGGCCTACGTCGCGGCACCCGCGGGCTGGCGCCTCGGGGCGCACGCGCGGGCCGCCGCGGCGCTCGAGCGCCAGGGCGCGGGCCCGGTCGCCCGTGCGCACCATCTCGAGCACGCGGCGGCCGGCGACGCGGAGACGGCCGCGGTTCTCGTGGACGCCGCGGAGGCGTCGCAGGCGCCGGCGCCGGCGATCGCCGCGCGCTTCCTCGAGGCCGCGCTGCGCATCCTCCCCGACGCCCGCGGGAGCAACCGGATCCGCGTGCTGCTTGCGGAGGCGCACGCGGCGGCCGGTGACCCGGCAGCCGCCCACGCGATGCTGCTGGAGGCACAACGGAGCGCGGGGCCCGCCGAGCGGATGCGCCTCACGGTCGCGATCGCCAACGCGGAGCGCTTGCTCGGCCGCCCGGACGCCGCCCGGGGACGGCTCCACGTCGCGCTGGCGGAGCTGCCGGCGCAGCCGTCCGCGGACCGGATCCGGCTGCGGCTCGGGCTCGGCCTGACGGCGCTGATGGCCTGCGACCTGTCGGAGGCGCGCGACCGCGCCGCCGACGCGCGCGACGACGCGCGCTCGATCGGCGACCCCGTGTTCGAGCTCGCCGCGCTCGCCCTCGGAACTGTTGCCCGCTGTGCGGCGGATCCCCGCCCGGCGGCCGCGGGCGAGGTCGAGGCGGTCTCGGCGCTGCTCGCGCGGTTGAGCGGCGAGCAGGTCGCCACGCGCCTACCCGCGTTCTGGATGCTGGGTCGGTCGTGGCGCGCGCTCGGTCGCTTCGAGGACGCGCTGGCGATCGTTCGGCGCGGGGCGGCGATCGCCGCGGACACCGGCCGGGAGACCGTGCTCCTGTGGCTCGTGCTCGAATCGGTCCCCGTGCTGGTGGAGCTTGGCCGTACGGACGAGGCCGTGGCGGCGGCTGCAGAGGGGCTGGAGCTCGCCCGGCTCCCCGCCGACCCGCGCAGCGAGCTGTGGGCGCGGACCGCCACCGTGCACGCGGCGCTCGCGGCCGGCGACGTCGCAGGCGCGCTGCGCGTCGCCGAGGAGGCGGTCGCGGGGGCGCCGGCGCCCGACTTCCAGTCGGCCGCCCAGCCCGGCTGGGCGCTCGGAGCGGCCTTGACTGCCGCCGGCAACCCGGAGCGGGCCGCGGCGGCGATGCTCGAGGCCTTCGGCGGCGACGGTCTCGCGCGGGTACCACCGGCGGACCGGCCCGCGGCCGCCGCTGACCTCGTGGAGGCGCGACTGGCCTCCGGTGACGTGGACGGGGCCGAGGCCGCGCTCGCGCAGGCCTCGAGCATGGCCGCCACGCCCTGGGCCTCGGCCATCACCGGCCTCGCCCGGGCCGCCCTCCTGCTGGTCCGGGAGCGACCGCGCGAGGCGGCCGACGCGGCACGCGACGCGCGCGCGGCCGCCGCGGGCGCGCCGCTCACGCGAGCGCGGGCGCGGCTCGCCGAGGGCCGGGCGCACGCCGCCGCCGGGGACCGCGAGGCCGCCCGCGAGGCGCTGCTCGTCGCGGAGTCCGCGTTCGCCGGCTTCGGCGCTGCACGCCGCCGCGACGAAGCTGCGCGCGAGCTGCGCCGGCTCGGCCACCGCGTCGCGCGCCCGGCGCGGGACGAGGCGACCGGACCCCTGACCGCGCGCGAGCGCGAGATCGCGGAGCTGGTGGCCGCCGGCCGCACGAACCGCGAGGTCGCCGAGCAGCTCGTGCTCAGCACGCGCACCATCGAGGCGCACCTCCGCAACATCTACGCCAAGCTCGGCGTCCGCTCGCGCGTCGAGCTCGCGCGCAGGGCATGATTGGCGCATGGGCATGGAGCGCGGCACGATCGGCCGGATCCCTTTCCTCGCGACTGGGAGCGGTCCTCCGATGGTGTTCGCCGGTGGGCTGTCGTTCTCGGCCGGTGTGGAGGCGCCCGGCACGGAGAAGATGGCGGCGTCGATGGTCAAGCCGTTCGCGGAACGACGGCGGGTGCTGTTCGTCAACCGCCGGAGGGCGATGCCGCGCGGGATGACGATGGCCGAGATCGCCGCGGAGCACGCCGACGGGATCCGGGCGCTGGGCGCTGGGCCGGTGGACGTCGCCGGCATCTCGACCGGCGGCAGCATCGTGCAGCAGATGGCCGCCGACCATCCCGACGTCGTCGGCCGCCTCCTGCTGCTCTCGACGGCGTGCCGGCTCGGTCCGGACGGCAAGCGGCTGCAGCGCCGCATCGCCGCCCGCGCACGGCGCGGCGCCCTGCGGCAGGCGATCGCCCTCTCGATGACCGGGCTCGTCCCGCCCGGGCGCGGGCAGACCCCGGCAGCGGCGGTCGCGTGGCTGGCCGGCCCGCGGGTGCTCGCCGGCGGCGACGACCTGACCGACATGGCCACGACGATCGAGGCCGAGGACGCGTTCGACCTGGCGTCGTGCGCGAGCCCGATCCGCGCGCCGACGCTGATCCTCGCCGGGAGCGAGGACCGCTGGTACAGCCCCGACCTGTTCGCCGAGACCGCGCGCCTGATCCCCGGCAGCCGCCTGCGCGTGTTCGAGGGCCGCGGGCACCTGTCGGTCGGCCGGGACCCGGGCTTCAAGCAGGAGCTCGAGCGCTTCGTCGCGGAGGGTGCGGGTGAAGTGGCCGGCCCGCCGTGACGGTCGTGACGAGCGTCCTCTACTACGACCTCGCATCGCCGTACGCGTACCTCGCGGTCGTGCGTGCCGCCGACGTGCTGGGGGAGGCGCCGCGGTTGCAGCCTGTGCTCGTCGGAGCGATCTTCGGCCGGCGCGGGCGTGGCTCATGGGCGTTGACCGACCAGCGGGACGCCGGCGAGGCGGAGATCGAGCGCCGTGCCGCGGCCTACCGGCTGCCGCCGGTCGTGTGGCCGAGCGGCTGGCCGCTGAACAGCCTCGGGCCGATGCGCGCCGCGATCCACGCGGAGCGCGAGGGCGCGGGCGAGGCGTTCGCCCGCGCGGTGTTCGAGCGCGAGTTCGCCCATGGTGAGGACATCTCCGACGTCGTGCGGCTCGACGAGATCGGGCGCTCGGTCGGGGTCGAGGGGATCCCCGAGGCGATCGCGGATCCCGAGATCAAGCGCGCTTTGCGCGAGGCCACGGACCAGGCGTGGCAAAGAGGCGTGCAGGGCGTGCCGACGCTCGAGGCCGGCCGCCGCCTGTACTTCGGCGACGACCGGCTCGAGGAGGCTGCGAGAGCCGCGTAGGCATGCACGTCGCGGTCCGCGCGGTGACCGATGCTCAGGTCGCTCGGCTCTGTGCCGATGACGCGGGCGTGGGCCGATCCGTCCCCCAGCCGTTCACGGACCCTCTGAGCGCCGTCCTCCCGGACGGTGCCGCCCGTGCACGCAGCCGCCTGCGGATGGCCGGCGCGCTGCTCTTCGGCTCCGGCGCCATGACCATGGCCGGGGTGCTGTTCGCGCCCGACCCCGACGCGAGCGACCACCCGGCGCTGGCCGCGTGCGCCGTCGTCTACGCCGTCTTCGCGGCCGTCCTGCTGCTGTGGCGCACCCCGCCGCGCGCCGTTCTTCACGCGATCTGCCCGGCGGGCACGCTCGCCGCCACCGCGGCCGTCGCGTTCGCCCAGCCGATCGGCCTGACCCCGAGCTTCTACCTCTGGCCGATGCTGGTCGCCGCCTACTTCCTCGACCGCCGCGAGGTCGCCGCCAACCTCGCGTTCGCGACCGCCGCCTGCGCCGTCTCCCTGGCGCTGTGGGTCGAGCCCGGCCTCCGCGCCGCGATGTTCGTGGCCGTCCTGGCGATCGTCGGCGTCGCCACCGCCGTGATCGTGATGCTGCGCGAGCAGGTGCTCGCGCTGGTGCTGCGCCTGCGGACGCTGGCCAGCCACGACTCCCTGACCGGCGCGCTCAACCGCGGCGCCTTCGAGCAGCGGCTCGAGTCAGAGCTGGCCCGCGCGCGCCGCGGCTCGACCGCGCTCTCGCTCGTGATCTTCGACGTCGACCACTTCAAGCGCCTCAACGACTCCTACGGCCACGCCGCCGGCGACGCGGCGCTGCGCTGCATCGGCGACATCGTCGCCGCCACGATGCGCCGCTCGGACGTCTTCGGCCGCCTCGGCGGCGAGGAGTTCGGCCTGCTGCTGCCCGACACCGGCATCGCCGGCGCCGCGACCGTGGCGGACAAGCTGCGCCGCCGCTTC
>DATFQI010000203.1:0-4003 GCA_035264365.1 Solirubrobacteraceae bacterium | reverse complement strand
TCCTCGATGGCGGTCGCTTCCCCCGTCAGCTCGGTCTCGGTGCGGACCTCGACCACGAGCCGATCGCCCTCGCGGCGAGCACCGATCGTGACCTCGCCGTTGGGCCCGCGCCGCAGCGCCTCGGAGACGACGAAGTACGCCGCGGATTCGAGCGGCGCCGCGAAGCGGCCATCGGGCAGCGCGCCCGTGACGAGCCGGGGCGTTCGCTCGGCGAGCACCTCGAGCGCCGCGCCGAGGCCCTCGTTGGTGAGCACCATCGGGAAGAGGCCGTGCGCCAGCTCGCGGAGCTCGGCCAGGGCGACTCCGAGCTCGCTCTCTGCGGCGGCGAGCTCGCGCTCGAGCGCCGAGTCGCCGCCGCCGAGTTGCCGGCGCGCGAGCCGGACCGCGATGCTCAGCGTCAGTAGGCGCTGTTGCGCCCCGTCGTGCAGGTCGCGCTCGAGTTGCCGGCGCTGCGCGTCGGCGGTCGCGACGAGCCGCGCGCGCGAGAGCCGCAGCCGTTCGAGCTGGGCGCGCCGCGAAGCGTGCAGGCGCTCGTGCTCGATCGCCAGTCGAGCGGCGGCGGCGATCTCTTGGGTGAACCCCGGGTCGTCGAGCAGGCCGCGGCGGTGCACGAGCACGGAGACCTGGCGGCCTCCGGCTACCACGCTCGTGGCTACGCGGTCGGCATCACTCGGCAGGGCCGCCGCGTGACCGTCCGAGTCGATCCAGCCCGGCTCGCCGTCGAGGCTGTGGAGCAGCCTCAGCGAAGGATCACCAAGAGCGTCCGCAAGCTGGCCCTCGAGGCCACCCGGCGGCGGCGAGGCGCCGAGATCGACCACGAGCCGCGCAAGCGCGGAGCGTGCGCGCCGCGCCCTCACGCGCTCCCAGCCGACCCCGGCGGCCACGATCGCGAGCGCGGCCATCTCGCCCACCCACAGCGCGCGGTCCGTGGGATCGTTGGATATGAACCCGCGCTCGCGGCCGTGGAAGGCGGCCGCACCGAAGAGCGCCAGCGCGGCGGCGGCGGGCACGAGCACGGGCGCCGCGACGCGCCTGCCCGCCGGGGATAACCGTGCCAGCCGCCCGCAGGCGAGCACCGCGAAGGCAGCCGTCCAGATAACGCTGAGTACCAGGCCGAGCTGCCCGAGCTCGTGCCAGCTGCCGGCGTCGCTCGTCACGAGGAGGTGATTGGCCGGGCAGTCGAGGCATCCTTGCGCGAGTGGGTCGTAGGCCGCGGCGGCGGCCAGCCCGAGCATCCCCAGGCTCGTCGCGTAGGCGACAATCAGGAGCGCCACTGCGGGTCGCCCGAGCGGACGCTCGTCCGGCCCGCGCAGGGTGGCCTGGGCGAGCAGCGGCGGCCAGGCCGCGTACAGCACGAGCCCCACTGTGAAAGCGGGGCCGGAGCTGGGACTGTTCCATTCGAACAGGAGCCAGGCGATGCCGGCGGCCGCGAGCGGGCCGGTGAAGCGGGGCCTCGGCCTCCACGCCTGTGCCGCGAGCGCCGCCGCGACCAGCAGTGCGCCGGCCGCAAGCTCGCCGGCGAGCGCCGCGGCGGAGTCGCCCGCACGTGCGAGGTCGGGGCGGTTGTCGACGATGGTGACGGTCGCCGTCGCTGTCGCAACGAACAGCGCCACGGGAACGAAGCGACGCACCGGCGATGGGAGGATCCAGTGCGCAGACGATCCGGCGCGGGCGGCCACGCTCACGGCCCCCTATCGGTGATCGGAAGCACCGCCTCCAGCCGCGTGCCGGCACCCGCGCGGCTGTCCACGCGCAGTGTGCCGCCGAGCGCCTCGACGCGGTCGGCCAGCCCGCGCAGTCCCGAGCCGCGCGCCAGGTCGGCGCTTCCCGCGCCGTCGTCGGCCACGTGCACCACAAGCCCGGACGGCGTCGCTCGCACCGCGATGTCCGCGCTCGCGCCCCCGGCGTACTTGGCGACGTTCGCGAGGCCCTCGGAGCAGAGGAAGAACGCGGCCGCCTCTTGGGGCGGCGGAAAGCGGCCCGTGGGCACCTCGAGCCTGACCGGAACGGCGGCCTGCGCGACCAGCTCGTCGAGGGCCTTGCTGAGGCCTCCTTCGGTGAGGGAGCGAGGGTGAATGCCCCGCGCGAATCTGAGCAGCTCAGCTCGGGCGGCGTCGAGATCGCCCGCAAGTTGGCGCAGCGTCTCACCGTCCTCTCCGTCACGCTCCGCAGCGAGCCGGGATATGCGGTCGCGTAGACCGGCGAGCCGATGCTCGGCACCCGCGTGCAGCCTGTCAACGAGGCGCCGGCTCTCGTCGTCACGCGCCTCGACCAAGCGGCGCCGCGAGGCGGCGACCTCGCCGATGCGTGCGGCGATCTCGGCCTGAAGACGCACGTTGACGACGGCGAGGCGCGCGGCGGCCGCGACCGACTCGACAAGCTCGCGGTCTGCCAGGGCGGCCGGGTCGTGCACGAGGGCGGCCACCGCCTCACCCTCGTCGTGGACAAGCGTGACGGCCCGGCGGTCCCCGTCGGGCAACCGGACGACCCGGCCGGCCTCGTCGACCCAGTCGTCGACGCCTGCCACCCGGTAGGCGACCTCGACATCAGGATCGCCCAGGCTGCGCGCGAGTGCTGCCCTCAGCGCGTCCGGCTCGAAGCGGTCGCCGAGGTCGACCACGAATCCAGTGACGGCGGCACGGGTCCAACGGCCCCACAGCAGGTCAGCCGACAGGCCGGCGGCGGTGAGCGCCACCACGGCGTAGTAGCCCCAGGTGCTGGCCGTGTCAAGGTCGGCGCCGGCCAGGCGGGCGGAGGCAGCGAGCGCAAGCGTTCCGCCCACCATCCCGGCACCGGCCAGCGCTGCCGCGCGGGCGCGACGCTCCACACCGCCAACGGTTCGATGCCGCCACGCCGCGACCGTCACGACCGCCGCCATGAGCGCGATCGTGGGCCACTCCGAGCGCGCGAGCTCCGGGATCAGCCCATCGATGTACGCCGCGCCTATTACAACCGCGCCTGCGCGCGAGTCGACGCGCCCGCTCGGGTAGGTGAGCAGCAGGTGCACGAGCGGCCCGCGATGCGCATACAGGAGAACGTCGGTCAGGTCGCCGGCAAACCAGGCCACGCCCGCCAGCAGCGACAACGGGCCAGATCGGCTCGCAGGACGACGCGCCCACGCCGCAACTCCCCCGGCCACCAGCGCAAGCCCGGCCACAAGGTCGCCTGCAGCATCGGGCATTCCAGCGCCGGCCAGCCGCTCGGCGCCCAAGGCCGCCACGAGCGCCAGGCCGGTCAGCAGCGCCCAGCCCAGCCGCGTCAGGAAACGAGCCCGGCCAGGCATTCCCCCGAGAGCTCCCCCTTAGCGATGAAGCCGCGCACCGGGCTCGTCGCAAGCTGACGGCGATATGAGTGGCGTTCGCGGCTCGAAATCAGGACTACGACAGGGGGGTCGACCTCCGCCGCGAGGCGCTCGGCGACCTCGAAGCCATCGATGCCAGGCAGCTGGACGTCGAGCAACACCACCTCCGGCCGCAACCGCCGGACCGCCTCGAGCGCCGCGGCACCATCCGCAGCCTCGCCCAAAACCTCAAAACCGTCCGCCTCGAGCAGTGCGCGCGCCCCCGCCCGAAAGCCATCGTGATCGTCGACGATCAGGACAGTCCGCGACACCGCCCTATCGTCCCACGGCAAACCCGGGGCGGCATCCGGGACAACCCTTCACTTGCGCCTCACGGGACTTCTGCATTCGCGGCGCGGAGGAGGCAGCGTGTCCGCGGAGATCGGGCCAAAGAGCCGTTTCTTTGGCCCGATCCCAGCCGAAATCGGCGCAAACTGGCCGAAAACGCGGGCCTCAGGCCGGGCCTCCACCGCCGCGAAAACCCTGCAAATAAGCAAAACTCAGGACTGGCGAGCGCCTGGATCGCACCCAGGAGGCCGCCGGTTCGAGTCGGGCTAGCTCCATCTCGAGAACCCAATAGTGATGCGGGTTTGGGCGTTTCGCGGGCGGTTGCGAGAGCCGACTGCCGCTTGGTCGTTGGCCCGGTCTTTGGCCCGATCTCCG
>DATFQI010000202.1:0-21987 GCA_035264365.1 Solirubrobacteraceae bacterium | reverse complement strand
GGCCGCCGCGAGGAGAACGGCGATCGGCGGTGTGGACAGTTGTCGTTTCAGCAGGCGTCGCGGAGGCGCTGGGCCTCCGGGAGCGACTCGAGCTTCTTGAGCGTGTGGTTCTCGATCTGGCGGATGCGCTCGCGGGTGACGTTGAACGCGCGGCCGACCTCCTCCAGCGTGAACGGGCGCGCGCCGGTGAGGCCGAAGCGCATCTCGATGACCTCGCGCTCGCGCTGGGGCAGCGCGGCCAGCGCCTTGCGGACGTTCTCCTTGCGCAGCGTCTCGTTGGCGAGGTCGAACGGCGACTCGGCGAGCTGGTCCTCGACGAAGTCGCCGAGCTCGGACTCCTCCTCCTCGCCGATCGGCTTCTCGAGCGACACCGGTTGCTGGGCCATCCGCAGGATGTCCCGCACCTCGCGCGCCGAGCACTCGAGCTCGCGCGCGATCTCGTCCGGCAGCGGCTCGCGGCCGAGCTGCTGGACGAGCTGGCGCTCCACGTGCACGACCTTGTTGAGCTTCTCCACCATGTGGACGGGGATGCGGATCGTGCGGCCCTTGTCCGCGATCGCCCGCGTCACCGCCTGGCGGATCCACCAGGTCGCGTAGGTCGAGAACTTGTACCCGCGGCGGTAGTCGAACTTCTCGACTGCGCGGATCAGGCCGAGCGAGCCCTCCTGGATCAGATCCAGGAACGACAGGCCGCGACCGAGGTAGCCCTTGGCGATCGAGACGACGAGGCGCAGGTTCGCCTCGACCATCTCCTGCTTGGCCACCAGGTCGCCGCGCTCGATGCGCTTGGCCAGCGCAACCTCGCGGTCGGCGGTGAGCAACTCGACCTTTCCGATCGAGCGCAGGTACAGGCGCAGCGAATCGAGGCTCGGCTCGACCGTGAGGTCGATCTCCGGCTTGCGAGGAGCATCCGGCTCCTTGTCCGCATCCCGGACGGCGGGCTCGAATCGGCGCCCTTCGGTGGTCGCGGGCTTGCCATCGGCGCCCACGACGTCGATCCCCTCGCCCTCCAGGAAGGCGTGGAGCTCGATGATCTGCTCCTTGGTGACCTCCACCTCTTCCAGGCAGGAGGCGATCTGCTCGAACGTCAGGAACCCACGCTCCTGGCCTTCGGCGATCAGAGGCCGCAGCTCGTCGATCTCGGTGATCGCCGGCTCGCCCTCGAGCAGTGCTTGAGTCTTAGTGCCCAACCCCTCGATCCTTCAAGGTCGTCCCATTGAGCGGACCGCGCCTCCCCGGCGATGCTCCGCTCCCAGTATCCGTCTGTCCGTCCGACCGAATTTGCGACTAAAGGTCGCCGTGGCAGGGCACCAATGGTGTGTCGTCCATGCCTCTTGCAGGTTTGTAGCACCGGATACGCGAGCGTCTAGTACGGCTGGCATCCCCTTTTCGTCCAGTTCGGCCTGGACGCTAGCCTTCGATGGGACCCAAATGTCAGATTTCCGCCTCCTCGAAGACGTGCAGGAACAGGCCCCCACGCTGGAGATCTCGCTTTCGCGCGTGGGCGTCACCAACGTCGAGAAGGTCATCCGGATCGGCGCCAACGGAACTGAACGTTTGTACTGGGCGAAGCTCGATTGCTTCGTCGACCTGGGCCCGCGCCAGAAGGGCGCGCACATGTCGCGCTTCGAGGAGGTCGTCAACGACGCGATCGGCGAGGTCGTGCTCGGCGAGCGCGTGTTCCGCGCCGAGACGCTCGCGCTGCACATAGCGGAAAAGGTTCGCGACCGCCAGGGCGCCCGCCGCGCGGAGGTGCGGCTCGAGGCACGCTACCCCGAGCACAAGCCGGCTCCCGTCTCGGGCATCGAGACGCAGGAGCTCTACACGCTGCTCGGCACCGCGGTCGCCTCCGAGGCCGGCACGCGTCGGCTGATCGGCGTCCGCGCCCAGGGCATGACCGCCTGCCCGTGCGCCCAGGGGCTGGTGCAGGCGAGCTCGCGCGAGCGGCTGCGCGAGGAGGGCTTCGACGAGGCGGAGATCGAGCGCATCTTCGCGGCCGTCCCGGTGGCCACCCACAACCAGCGCGGTCTCGGCACGCTGCTGATCGGCTGCCCCGAGGACTGCGTCAACGACATCGACGCGGAGCGCCTGCTCGCGGTCGTCGAGGAGTCGATGTCCTCGGAGATCTACGAGCTGATGAAGCGCACGGACGAGGGCGCCGTCGTCGAGAAGGCCCACCGCCGGCCGCGCTTCGTGGAGGACTGCGTGCGCGAGTCGATCCGCGGCGTCATGGACGGCTTTTCCGAGCTGACCGAGCGCCACTTCGTCTACGCGCGCCAGGAGAACCTGGAGACGATCCACCAGCACAACGTGGTCGCCGAGCGCTTCGGCCTGCTCGGCGAGCTGCGCCGCGAGGAGGCCTCAGGCGAGCCGTCGCCGCATCACGTCTCCACTCGCGAGTGGCTCGACGGCCGCGCGTGAAAGATCGCGCGGAAGCCGAAGAAGTAGTCCGCGGCTGACACGACGGTGATCACCGTCGTCGCGTAGACGAGCACGTCGACCCACAGCGGCGAGCCCTCCACCAGGATCAGCACGAGGACCATCGCGATCTGCGCGGCGGTCTTGATCTTTCCCCAGGCGGAGGCGTGGATGACCTCGCCGTGCTCCATCGCCAGCTGGCGCAGCCCGGTGACCGCGAACTCGCGCGCGATGATCACCATCGCCACCCACGCCTGCAGCCGGTCGAGCGCGACGAGCGAGACCAGCGCGGAGGTGACGAGCAGCTTGTCCGCGAGCGGGTCCATCAGCTTGCCGAACGTCGTGACGTCCTTGTTGCGGCGCGCGATCCAGCCGTCCAGGGCGTCGGTGAAGCTCGCGACCGCGAACACGATCGCGGCGACGATGTCGCCGCTCTCGATGCCCGACAGCAGCGCTGCGGCGAGCACCGGGATGAGCAGGATCCTGAACAGGGTCAGGAGGTTCGGGACCGTGGGCTCGAACACTCGGAGCCGAAGTATGGTCGGTCGCGCGCCGGGCGCGTCTAATCCAGCGCCGCCGCGCCGGCGCTGGCGGCCACGACGAGGGCGATCGCGACGAGGTCGCCGGCCCCGAGCGCCTGGTCTAGGACGACGAACCCCGCGAGCGCGGCGACCGCGGGCTCGAGCGACATCAGCACCCCGAACACGCGCGCGGGGATCCTGCGCAGGGCCTCCATCTCGAGCGAGTACGGGATCACCGAGGAGGCGAGCGCCACCACGGCCGCCTGCGCGATCACCGCGGGCACCAGCAGCTCGGCGCCGCCCTGCGCGATTCCGGCCGGGGCCACGAGCAGTGCGCCGACGGCCATCGCGATCGCCAGCCCGCTCCCGCCCGGGAACAGCCGGCCGGTCAGCGCGCTGAGCGGGATGTAGACGGCCCAGGCGGCGGCCGCGACCAGCGCGAGCGCGACGCCGCCGCCGTCGAGGTCGGAGGTCCCGAACGGGTTCGTCAACAGCAGGATCCCGGCCGCCGCGAGCACGACCCAGAGGAGGTCGAGCGGCTTGCGCGAGAGCGCGACCGCCAGCCCGAGCGGGCCCGCGAACTCGATCGTGACGGCGACGCCGATCGGGATCCGCTCCATCGCGGAGTAGATCGCCCAGTTCATCGTGCCCAGCGCGAGCCCGAACACCACGGCGGTCAGCACGTCCCGGCGCGAGTGCCCGGCCGGCCCCGGGCGCCAGACGGCCAGCAGCACCAGCGCGGCGATGCCCAGCCTGAGCAGCGCCGCGCCGGAGCTCCCGACCTCGTCGAACAACGTGACGGCGAACGCCGCCCCGACCTGGAGGGTCGAGACGGCGACGACGACGAGCGCGATCCCTCGCGCGTCCAGCTTCACCGGCGGCCGGTCACCACCCGCCTCGAGTAGGCCGGGTCGGCCTTGATGTCGGCCGCGGTGAAGCGCATCGGCAGCCACTGCTCCTGCGAGAACAGCCGGGTCTGGTCCGCGTAGAAGGGCGACTCGGGGTTCTCGGACTGCGAGTAGGAGAGGATCGCCGAGCCGCTCGGGCGGCCCTTGGCGTCGAAGCCCGCGGACATCACGAACGAGGAGCCCGTGAACGGGTCGTAGTTGCCCTGCTCGTCACGGCGGGTCGAGATGATGTTGAAGCAGCCCTCGGCCTCCGAGCAGCCCGGGATCCCGATCCGCTCGGCGCCGCGCGGCTCGGCCTGCTTGTCGCCGAGCGGCACGTCGAGCGCGATGCCCTTGGCGCGCAGGTCCTCGACCGCGCCGCGCAGCGCGCTGACGAGCTTCGGGTCCGACGCGTTCACGCCGCGCGGGGTGTTGGCCGGGTCGGCCGGGTCGAACGGCACCAGCCACGGCACCCCGGCGTTCGAGAGCCGCGTCCAGGCCTCGCGCCACAGCACCGCGCCGCGCGAGCCGGTGTCGGCGCGCCCGTCCCAGGCGGCCAGCACCGCGCACGCCTCCGCGAGGTCGGCCGCGGCGCTCGCCGAGCACGCCTGCACGAAGGCGTCCCTGGCGAGCTCGCCCGAGAGGTTGCGGTTGGCGTTGAAGACGGCCTTCATCATGTCGATCGTGAAGCCGGCCGGCCCGAGGCCGTCCGTCCCCGCCAACCGTTGCTCAGCCTGCAGCAGCCCGAGCCGCGTGCGCAGCAGGCGCTGCGTGCCCTCCGCGCCGATGATGCGCGGGAAGCCCGACAGCCGGAAGCGGGCGCTCGGCAGCCAGTAGGAGTCGTTGGAGTTCTCCACGTAGTCGCGCCGGGTCGCGCGCGGGAGCGCCTTTGGCCCGAGGATGCCCTTGGTGACCGCGTCCTTGTCGTTGCCCCAGCGGCAGGACTTCCTGGAGCCGTCGAGCAGGATCACGCCCTGGGTCTGCAGCAGGGGCGCCTTCGCGGAGGTCGAGCAGCGCTTCTGCAGCGCGCTGTCGACGTTCGGCACGACGGAGTCGTCGGCGTAGTAGGCGCGCCCGGCCGAGTCGGCCGCGATCACGTTGACCCACGGGTTGCCCTGGACCCTCGCCGAGGCGCGGCGGAGGTCGCCGACGGACTTCGCCTTGTCGTACTCGAACCACTGGTTGGTCAGGCGGAAGTTGTCCGCGTTGACGTCAGCGAGCGCGTACGCGTTCTTGGTGTCCCACACGAGCCCGGCGAGCGGGAAGTCGAAGATCGGCCCCCAGCGCGTCTCGAAGAACGTGTGCCGCTGGGTGCCGGACGACGTGCGCACCGAGACGGTGCGGCGCTTCATCTTCACGCTCTTGCCGTCGACGAGATAGCTGCGCGGGTCGCCGGGCTCGAGCTTGAGCTCGTACGGCGTGAAGCGGCGCGCGGTCGAGACCGTGTGGCTCCACGCGACGTGGCGGTTGAACCCGACGTTGACCACCGGCACGCCCTGCAGCGCGGCGCCGATCGCGTCGAGCTTCCCGGGCACGGTCAGGTGCAGCTCGTACCAGCGCTCGGCGCCCTGCCAGGGGAAGTGCGGGTTGCCGAGCACGACCGAGCGGCCGTCGCGCGTGCCCTCGAAGCCGACGCCGTAGGCGTTGGAGCCCATGGTGTGGCTCGAGCCGAGCACCGGGTCGTCGGCGAGCGCGGCGCTCAGCTGCTCCTCCGACGGCAGCGCGGCGGCCTTGGCCGAGGCGCCCGCGGCGGGCGGGGCGGCCGTGACGATCTCCTTCAGGAAGTTGCCCGAGCTGGCGCGCAGGCCGAGCTGGTAGAAGCGCCGGTAGACGTCGAGGGTCGTGATCGGGCGCACCCATGCCTTGCCGCGGCAGGTCGGGTCCGGCAGCTTGGCGCGGCCGGTCTTGCGCAGGTAGGCGTTGTAGCCGGTGGCGAAGCCCTTGATGGTCTGGCGCACCGCCCTCGCCGGCCCCTGCGGCGGGCGTCGCTTGACCAGCCGCTCGACCGTCTTGGCGTCCTTGATCCGCTGCCAGAAGAAGTCCGACTGCAGGTTGGTGCCGCCGTTGGGCGACTCCGCCTCGCTGCCGAAGTAGCGCGAGCGCTGGGCGCTGACGGTCACGATCATGCTCGCGTACTCGCAGATCTGGTCCTGCGCGTACGCATAGCCGAAGCCGTAGCCGAGCGAGCCGAAGTCGCGGGCTTTGACGTGCGGCACGCCGCCGGTCGTGCGGCGGATCTCGGCGCGGTAGCCGCCCTTGGCGGCGAGCGCCGGGGAGGCGGAGATGAGCAGCGCGCCGATAACCAGCGCGACTGGCAGAGTGCGGGGCATGGCGCGGAAGTCTCTCAGCCGACTCAAGGGGACCCTTTAAGACGGGTTCACACCCGGCTGGGATCTTGCCCGGCATGACGCGCATCGCCATCGTCGACCCACAGCCCGCGGCGCGGGCCGGGCTCGCGATGCTGCTGCGCGCCGAGCCGGGCCTCGTGCCCGTCGGAACGGCAACCGGGGCGCACGACGGAGCAGACCTCGTCGCGCGCCGCAAACCGGACGTGGTGCTTTGCGAGCACCGCCTGCCCGACGCCGACGGCCCGGCGCTGACCCGCCGCCTGCGGGGTCTCGAGAACCCCCCGCAGGTGATCCTCTACACCGCGGAGCCCGACCCGTCCCTCGGGCTCCTCGCCCGCGTCTCCGGCGCGGCCGGCCTCGTCGACAAGCAGGCCGAGCCTGCCGAGCTCTTCGAGGCCGTCCGCGTCGTGGCCCGCGGCGGCACCGCGCTTCCCGAGGTGACCGCCGCCGAGCTCGACGCCGCCGCCCACCTCGTGGAGACGGACGACCTCGCGCTGCTCGCGATGCTTGTCGACCGCACGCCTCCCGGGGAGGTCGCGGACGCGCTGCGGCTGGACCGCAGGCGCGTCCAGCGCCGCACCGAGCGCCTGCTCGGCCGGCTGCGTGCCCAGCACGACTCGGGCGTCGCCGCCTAGGCGACCGCGCGGCGCGCGGCCGCGGGTTCCTGCCCCGCGACCGCGCGCCAGGCGCGCCGTCCTCAGCCGAAGCGGATCGTGCGCTTGATGCGGATCGCCTCGGTGACCTTGCCGCCGAGCACCAGTGAGGATCCCTTGAAGCGGTACTGCAGCCGGTAGACGCCGGGCTTGCGGAGCTTGAAGCGCAGCGTGAACGCCCGGTTGGAGTTGATCTTCGAGGAGCGGCCGAGCTTGCGGAACTTGCCGCTCTTCTTGCCCTTGGCGTAGTAGACGGTCACGCGGCTGCCGCGGGCGAAGTTGTCGCGCAGCGTCGCGCGCAGCTTGTACTTCGGGCCGTCCGGATCCGGGAAGCCGACGTAGGAGAGGTCGAACGGCGCCTTGACCGTGAAGCTGATCGGGGCGCTCCAGGGCGTGTAGTAGTCGCCGCTCTTGATGCGGGCCACCATCACGTAGCGGCCCGGCTCGGTGAAGCGGGCGTCGGCGGTGCCGGTGTTGCGGTCCACGAACGCGTCGCTCGAAGGGCCGGAGATGCCGCCGTCCGGGTCGATCACGCCCCCGCGGGCGTACCGGACCTCGTAGGCGAGGCCGCCCGGGTTCAGCGCGACGGGCACCTTGTGGGTGATCGTCGAGAACGAGTTGGGCGCCGGGTCAGCACGATCCGGCCCGGCGGGGTGATCGCGGTGCCGGCGCCGATCGAGAAGAGGTAGCGCCCCTCCTTGGCGCCGGCGGTGCAGGCGCTGTTGGTGAACGTCTGCACCACGACGGCGTAGTCGCCGTTGCCGCGGTACTCGACGTAGCGGCTCACGTTGGTGATCGCGCTCTTCGGATAGCAGGAGGAGCCGGATGAGGCGACCGCGCCGTCGGGCCCGACGACGGTGGTCCTGTGGTACGGCTGATCGGAGGCGCCGAAGGTCACGGCGTACTGGACGTCCAGCTGGCGGATGCCGGTCGAGGCATCGGTGTTGATCGCGAGCGGGTTGCCGTCGTCGCCGGTGACGGTGACGGTGGCGGCGGAGGCGGCGGCTGGGAGCAGGGCGAGCGCAGCGAAGGCGACGGCGGTGAGGCGTACGGCTTTCATGGCGCGGCATTCTGGAGCGCGCGGGCGCGCCCGGATAGACCCAGGGGCAATGATGGGGCCGGGGGCCCACGCCGCCGCTCGGCTATCGTGCGGGCCATGCCGCTGGTCCCCATGGTCATCGAGCGCACCGCCCGTGGCGAGCGCGAGTTCGACATCTACTCCCGCCTGCTCAACGAGCGGATCGTCTTCCTCGGCAGCGCCGTCGACGATCAGGTCGCGAACCTGATCGTGGCGCAGCTGCTGCACCTGGAGTCCTCGGACCCCGAGAAGGACATCTCGATCTACATCAACTCGCCCGGCGGCTCGATCTACGCGGGCCTGGCGATCTACGACACGATGCAGTTCATCAAGCCCGACGTGGCGACGATGTGCGTCGGGATCGCGATGTCGATGGGCTCGCTGCTGCTGGCGGGTGGCGCGAAGGGCAAGCGGATGGCGCTGCCGAACTCGCGGATCCTGATCCACCAGCCGTCAGCCGGCTTCGAGGGCCAGTCGACGGACATCGAGATCCACGCGAACGAGATCATCAAGACCCGCAAGCGGATCGACGAGATCTACGCGAAGCACACGGGCCGCCCGGAGGAGGAGGTCCACCGCGACATGGAGCGCGACCGCTTCTTCAAGGCCGACCAGGCCGCCGAGTACGGCCTGATCGACCGGGTCATCACGGAGCACTGAGCACGGCGTCCACGAGCTCCTTGGGGGCGTCCTTCTCCCCCTTGAGCCGTGTGAACGCAGCCTTCAGCGCCGTGAGCGCCGGGCCCTTCTGGCGGGCCTTCATCTCCTTGATGCGCTTGACCGCCTCCGTCTTCACGTCCACGGAGGCGGGCCCCCACTTCTCGCCGATGGCCCGCAGCTGCTCGTAGACCGATCGCTCCGCGTTGGCCGTCGCGTGGTCCTCCTGCGGAAACGCGGTGATGAAGCCCTCCAGATGGGCGAGCACCTCCGTGTTGACGGTCTCGCCTTCGGTGAGCTCGCCGATCAGCGCGCGGTCGGCGGTGGCGATCGGCTGGCTGCCGAGCCAGACCCTGAAGTCGCCCTTGGCGCCCGCATCGCGCCACTTCTGCATCCAGTCGAGTGCCGTCTGACGGTGCTGGGCGTGCTCGATCTCGTGGCGCAGCGTCGCGAGCGCGAACGCCTTGTTGCCGGGGATGAAGATGGTCTTGGCGACGCCGATCGCGATCTTCGGGAGTGGACCCTTGGCCGTGACGATGAGCTTGTTCTCCGGCTTGCCGTCCTCGAGGTACCAGCAGCGGCCCTTGCCCAGCCCGCGCGAGACGAGGTTCAGGCCCGGCGCGAGCTCCCCGGCCGTCGGCGTGAGCGCCCCCTTGATGTCGTTGACTCCGGTTCCCGGGATGCCGGCGATCCCCGCGGCGCCGAGCTGCGTGGCGAGGTCGCTGTAGAGCGGGATCACGCTCCCGCCGGCGTTGAGCGTGCGCTCCCACTCGTCGGCCCCGATCGTCTTGTTGATGTCGGCGATCTCCTTGACCTTCGTGCGCTGGGGATCGGGCTTGGGCGCGCGCGCGAGCACCCGGGCGAGCGCATGGTTGGGGAGGCCGGCGAGCGGGTGCCCGTGCGGCGGCTCGGGCTCGGGGCGGCGCGGGGCCGGCGCGGCGCGCACTCGGTGGTGCATCCGCGGATCATCTCCGCGATCGCGGCCGGCGGGGAAGAAAGTTCCCGCGCCGGCGTCCGGTCAGGTATGGATCGGCGCAGCGACTCAGGAGGTACCCCATGTCGAAGGTGATCGTGCTCGGAGGCGGCCTCTGCGGCCTGGCCTCCGCGCTGATGCTGGCCAGAGACGGACATGAGGTGACCGTCCTCGAGCGCGACCCTGCGCCCGTGCCCGAGAGCCCCGAGCGCGCGTGGGAGGGCTGGGTGCGCGGCGGCGTCGCGCAGTTCCGCCAGGCGCACTACATGCAGCCGCGCGGGCGCCACGTGCTCGACGCCGAGCTGCCCGACGTCGTCGAGGCGCTCCGGGCGTCCGGAGCGAAGCAGCTCGAATGGGCGCGGATGATGCCGCCCACGGTCGCCGACCCCTCGCCGCGGGCGGACGACGAGCGCTTCACGACGCTCACCGCCCGCCGGCCCACGCTCGAGCACGCCGTCGCCGGCGCCGCCGAGGCGCAGCACGGCCTGAGCGTGCGCCGCGGCGCCGCGGTCGCACGGCTGGAGGCCCGCGGGGGCAACGGCGCGCTGCACGTCACCGGCGTCCGGACCGCCGAGGGCGAGGTGCTCTCGTGCGACTTCGTCCTCGATGCGACCGGCCGCCGCTCGCGCACCCCCGCGCTCCTGCGGGAGGCCGGCGGCCCGGACGTGGCCGAAGAAGCCGCGGACACCGGCTTCGTCTACTACACGCGCTTCTTCCGCTCGGCCGACGGCAGCACGCCGCAGGTCCGTGCTCCGCTGAACAGCCCGTTCGAGTCGCACTCGATCCTCACGCTGCCGGCCGACGCCGGCACGTGGTCGGTGACGCTCTACGGCGCGGCGGCCGACGCGCCGCTGAAGCGGTTCCGCCACGCTCCGGTGTGGGACGCGGTCATGCGGGCCTGCCCGGCGCACGCGCACTGGCTCGAGGGCGAGCCGCTGACGCCGGTCATGCCGATGGGCGGCATCCTCGACCGCCGCCGGCGCCTGCCCGCCGACGGCTCGCTGACCGGGATCGCGCTGCTCGCCGACGCATGGGCGTGCACGAACCCATCGGTCGGCCGTGGCATGACGTTCGGCCTGATGCACGGCGCGCTGCTGCGCGACACGCTGCGCGACCACGCCGCCGGCACGGCTGATTTCGCCGCGGCCTGGGACGAGGCGACCGAGCGCGAGATGGCTCCCTGGTACGAGGCGACGGTCGCCGCCGACCGGGCGCGGATGGCGCAGCTCGACGCGGTCCGCGCCGGCGGGCCCTACGTGGTGCCCGCCGACCCGGCCTCGCGCCTGCGCGCCGCGCTGCCGCTCGCGATGGGCGTCGACGGCGACGCCTTCCGGGCGGGCATCGAGATCGGCGGCTGCCTGGCGCTGCCCGGCGAGGTCTTCGCGAGGCCGGGGCTCGCCGAGAAGGTGATGGCGGCGGCCGCTGCGCGCGGCGACGCGCGGCTGCCCGGGCCGGGCCGGGCCGAGCTGCTGGAGCTCGTCAGCTCCGCAGGTGCTCCAGCAGCAGCCGGTTGACGCGATCGGGCGCGTCGAGCTGCAGCCAGTGCGACGCGCCCTCGATCCGCTCGTAGCGCCAGCGGCCGGTCACGTGCTCGCCTGAGCGGATCATCGCCGCCTCGGTCAGGTAATGCTCGCCCGTGCTCCACAGGCCGAGCGTCGGCGCCGCGACGGCCGGGAGCGGGCGCGGGTCGAGCTCGTTGCGGGGATGCAGGTTGGCGCGGTAGAGGCCGAGGCGCGTGGTGAGCACGCCGGGCTCGCTCAGCTCCTCGACGTAGCGCTCGGCGTCCGGTGCGTCGGCGAGCCACTCGCGCAACAGCCGCGCGCCGTCGCGCAGGAACAGCGCCTCCGCCTCCTCGAACTGGAACAGCAGCTGGTACCAGCCCTTCTCGCGCGACTCGAGGCTGCGCGGCCGCGAGGCGTTCGGATGGCCGACCGACAGCGCGGCGAGCGAGCTGACGCGCTCGGGATGCAGCGCGGCGAGCACCCACGCGAGCCCGGCGCCCCAGTCGTGGCCGATGACGTGCGCGCGCTCGACGCCGTGCTCGTCGAGCAGCTCGACCAGGTCGCCGATCACCGTGGTGACGCGGTAGGCCTCGACGCCCTGCGGGCGCTCGGACTCGCCGAAGCCGCGCAGGTCGGGCGCGATCGTGCGGAAGCCGGCGTCGTTGAGCGGCCCGACCTGCTCGCGCCAGACGCGGCGCGAATCCGGGAACCCGTGGATCAGGAGGACAGCGGGCCCGTCACCGGTCGTGGCGGCGGCGAGCCTCATTCGACGGCGTGCTCGATCGCGCCGAGGCCCTCGATCTCGCAGCGCACGACGTCTCCCGGCTGCAGGAACCGCGGAGGGTCCATCGCCTGGCCAACGCCCTGCGGCGTGCCGGTCAGGATCAGGTCCCCGGGCGCGAAGGTGCAGGTCTCGGCGATGAAGTCCACGAGCGCCTGCGGGCCGAAGACGAGGTCGGCGGTGGTCGAGTCCTGGCGCGTCTCGCCGTTGACCTGGCTGGCGATGCGCAGCTTCTCCGGATCGTCGACCTCGTCGGCGGTCGTGATCCACGGGCCCCACGGGCAGGAGGTGTCGAAGCCCTTGGCACGGACCCAGCGCGGCTCGCGCTTCTGGAGGTCGCGCGCGGAGACGTCGTCGGCGACGGCGTAGCCGGCGATCGTGTTATCCGGGCCCATCACGACGGCCAGCTCGACCTCGTAGTCGAGCCGCTTGACGACCGCCGGGCAGCGGACGGGGCCGCTGCCGGGGACGCTCGAGCTCGGCAGCTTGAGGAAGACCATCGGCGCCTCGGGCAGCTCGGCGCCGGTCTCGGCGGCGTGGGCGGCGTAGTTGAGGCCGATGCCGAAGATCGCTCGCGGCTGCGGCACGGGCGCCAGCAGGGTCACGTCGGCGAGCGGTTGGGCGTCGCCGTCGGCGGGCGTGCGGTCGCCGGACGCGAGCCGGTCGAGCACCGAGCCCTCGGCGAAAGCGACGATCTCGTCGCCCCGGACCTCGCCGGCGACCGGCTGCGAAGCGCCCGGGGGCAGGTACGTGGCGAGCTTCATGAGCCGCAGGCTAGACGGATTACCGATTTTGAGCTGACCGGGTGGCGGTGACAATCAGTGACCATGGACACGAGTGCGATCACGGCCGCCACGCAGGCCTCCTCCGCGAGCTACCGCTCCTTCGCGGACGCCACGCGCGCCGTGCTCGACCTGCTCGAGCGCCACATGCCCGAAGCGACGCTGTTCCTGGCGCACCTCGACCGGGGGCAGTTCATCCACCGGATCGTCGACACGCGCAAGGGCGGCGAGTTCGGCCTGCGCTCCAACCTCGCAACGCCGCTCGGCGACGCGTTCTGCTCGCACATGGCCGAGGACCGCGCTCCGCGGCTGTGCGACGACATCGCCAAGCACCACGTGTACCGCACCGTCGCGATGCAGCAGCGGATGGACGCCGCCTCCTACCTCGGCGTGCCGCTCGAGCTCTCCGACGGCACCCGGGTCGGCTCGCTCGGCGCGCTCTCGCGCGAATACTGCGCCTTCGAGCCCGCCGACGAGCAGCTGTTCACGATGCTCGCGCGTGTGCTCGCCTCTGAGCTCGAGCGCGAGAGCAACGAGCGCGACCTGCGGCGCTTCAACGACATGCTGCGCGACCAGGCGCGCGGGATGGGCGCCGTCGGGCGCGTCGCGAAGGCGCTCGCCGCAGGCGAGGACGCCCGCCGCGCCGTCTGCGAGGCCGCCTGCGAGGTCGCGGGGGCTCCGGTCGCGTTCCTGTTGGAGCCGAGCGGTCGCGAGTTCACCTCGACCGCGATGGCCGGCGCTGACATCGCGCCGGTGACGATCCAGCCGCGCGGCGACCAGAGCGGGCCCGGCCGGGCGTTCACGGCCAAGGAGACCTACTTCGTCGCCGACGCGCGCACGCATCCGGCGCTCGCCGCGCCGCTCGTGGAGGCCACCGACGCGCGCTCGGCCGTGTTCGAGCCGGTGCTGCGCGACGGCGCCATCGCGGGCGTGCTGATCGTGATCTGGCGCGTGCCGCTGGAGGCGCTCCCGGATGCGCCCGGCGGCGTGCTGCGGCTGCTGGCCGCGCAGGCGGCGGTGGCGATCGAACACGCCGTGCTGCGCGAGCGGCTCGCCGGCCTCTCCTTCACCGACCCGTTGACGGGTCTCGCGACGCGCCGCATGTGGGACGAGGAGCTCCCGCGCGAGCTCGCGCGCACGCGCCGCTCGGAGGCGCCGCTGACGATCGCCGCGCTCGACATCGACCACATGAGCGCGTTCAACATGCTGCGCGGCGAGCGCGAGGGCGACCGCCTGATCAAGGAGTGCGGCTCGCGCTGGCGCAACGAGCTGCGCGAGGTCGACTTCCTCGCGCGCGTCGACGGCACCGAGTTCGCGATCATCCTGCCGGGCTGCGGCCTCGGCGAGGCCTGCGACGTGCTCGACCGAGTACGCGAGTCCACCCCGCGCGGCCAGACCGCCTCGGCCGGCGTCGCCCGCTGGGACGGCGAGGAGCCCGCCGAGCTGTTCCTCGCCCGCGCGCAGGATGCGCTTGCTGCCGCCAAGTCGGCGGGTCGGAACGTGACGATCGCGGCGGACTGACCGCGTGCCCGCGGGCGCGAGGGGCGCTCGTGGTTGTGCTTGGCGTGGGTGAACGGCTTGGGCTTGTAGCGAGGGGGAGCTTGAGGCCGCCCGTTGGTTCGCCACGCGAGTGTGCAGTTAGTCCCGCATAGCAGGGCTAACTGCACACTCGGCGAGGCGCCCCGCTCCCTCACCTCCCTACCCCGCGCAGTTATGCGCCCTCGGAGGCGGGCCGCGCGAGGGCGGCTCGCGCCGCCGCGTCGCGGTCGGCCGCCGTCGCGTCGGTCCAGCGCCAGGCCACACCGGCGTCGATCTCGAAGGTCGGATGGTCGTGATCGGCGATCTCGTCGACCTCGATCCGGACGGCGACGACGGGGTCCGGCTCGCCGAAGGCGACGGCGTGGCCGTGGGCGGTGAACGAGAGGCCGCGGGCCATCACGGTGACCGCGCAGCGCGGGTCGGCGCGGAGGTGCTCGAGCGAGCGCCGCCGCGGGGCGAGGCCGACCACGAGCTCGCGGTCGCCGGCGCGCAGCGCGAGCGAGACGGGGATCGCGTGCGCCGGGTGGGTCGTCAGCACCGCGACCGTCCCTTCGGGCCAGTGCGGCAGCGCGTCCATGCGCGTGACGCTACTTGGCGGCCTCGCGCTCGAGCAGCTTGTTGGCCTTCTCGAGCTGCTCGACCGTCGACTTGGCGACCGAGGGCGCGCCGACGTCGCGGTTGATGCGGGCGTTGATGACCCGGTGCTCCTCGCCGGTGCGTCGGGCGATCGTGGAGACGAGGTTGCGGCGCTCCTCGCGCAGGCGCTCGCGCTTCTCGTAGGCGGTCTCGCCGGCCGGGCGCGAGGGGGCGGACGCGGGGGTCGTCGCGGTCGTGGTCGACGTGATGCCGCCGCCGAACGCGGCCAGCGCCGGCGAGGGCGCCGGGGTCGGGTCGGCGAACAGCTGCAGCGGGTCGCCGGGCGCGGTGGTCTGCAGGACGTCCTCGTCGCGGCGGGCGCTCGAGGACAGCGCGTGGAATGGATCGGCCGGCTCGCCGCGCTCCCCGCGCTCGACGGCCTCGCCCTCCGGCTTGGCGACGAGCGCGTGGTTGCGCTCCTCCTCGATCTGGCCCGCGAGCCGCTTCAGCGTCGGGTCACTCGGGAGGAACAGGTGCGACATCTGATGCTTCGGCGTGGGCGTGCGGCGGATGAACCGGCCGACGACCTGGCGGAAGAACAGCTCCGTGCGCGCGCTCGTCGCATAGACGCCGACGCGCAGCCGCGGGACGTCGACGCCCTCGGAGACCATCAGCACCGACACCAGCCACGTGCCCGTGCCGGCGGCGAAGCGGGCGATCCGCGCGGAGGCGTCAGGGGCGTCGGAGGTGACGATCTCCGGGCGCTCGCCAGCGATCCGGGCGAGCCGGTCGGCGAGCTTCTCGGCGTGTTCCTTGTCGGCGGCGATCACGAGGCCGCCGGCGTCGTGGTGGGCGCCCCCTCGCAGGTCGACCAGCTCGCGGTGGGCGTCGGAGAGCACGTGGCCGACCCAGTCGCCCTCGGGGTCGAGCGCGGTGCGCAGGCGCCGGGCGGCCTCGGCGGCGGGCAGCGCGACGGTGAAGTCGGCGTGCCGCCGGCGGCCGTCGGAGACCCACTCCATGTCGCCGTCGTAGGTGTGGAACGTGACGGGGCGGCAGACGCCGTCGATCAGCGCCTCCGTATAGCCGTAGGCGTAGTCGGCGCTGGAGACACCGTCGTCGTCGTAGGTCACCCACGGGATCGGCGAGTTGTCCGAGCGGAACGGCGTGCCGGAGAGCAGCAGGCGGAAGCGGGCGCGCTCGAACGCCGCCTGGGTGCTGCGACCCCAGGAGGCGAGCTCGCCCATGTGGTGGGGCTCGTCGGCGATCAGCAGCGTCGGCAGCTCGGCGCAGCGCCGGCGGTGCACGCCCGGGCCGGCGGCGAGCGTCGCATAGGTGACGGCGACGCCGTGACGGTCGCGCGGCTCGGGGCCGGCGCTATTGGGGCGGTTGGGCTCGAGGTCGATCCCATAGCGGGCGGCGTCGGCGGCCCACTGGCGGCAGATGTGCGTCGTCGGGGCGATCACCGCGACGCGGCCGACGCGGCCCTGCTCGAGCATCCGGTGCGCGACGCGCAGGCCGAACGTGGTCTTGCCGGCGGCGGGCGTCGCGGATGCGAGGAACGAGCCGCCGTCGCGGGAGAAGACGGCTTCGAGGGCCTCCTGCTGCCAGGCGCGCAGGGGGCGGGTGGTGGGCCAGGACGGGAGCGCACGGGAGCGCGCCGCCCAGGGAGCGGAGTCCAGCTGGTACGTCATGAGCGGCGAGAGGCTAGGTGGCGCGGCCGACGGAACCGCTTCGCTAACGTTGGGTAAGTGATCGAGATCCAGCACTTCTCCGATCCGGGCTGCCCGTGGGCGTGGTCGGCGTCGCCGCACCTGTCCGTTCTGCACTGGCGCTACGGCGACCAGCTGCGCTGGCGGCTCGTGATGATCGGCCTGACCGAGCACGGCGGCGAGTACGAGCGCCGCGGCTACACCGCCGAGGGCATGGCCCGCGGCTTCCGCACCTTCCGCCGCCGCGGCATGCCGTTCGCGACGCTCCCGCGCCAGCACGTGCACGGCACGTGGCCGATGTGCCGCGCGGTGGTCGCCGCGCGCCTGACGGTCCCCGAGCGCGAGTGGTCGGTGTTCCGCGCTCTGCAGTTCGCGCAGTTCACGACGACGCTCGACCTCGAGACCGAGGAGGGCATCCGCGCCGCGCTCGAGCGCGTCCCCGGCGTCGACGTCGACGCGCTGATGGAGGCGGCGTGGTCGCCCGAGGTGGAGGCCGCGTTCGCCGCCGACCGCGGCGAGGCCCGCACCGCCGAGGGCACGCCGACCGAGTTCCAGGGCAAGTCGGCCACGACGCCCGACGGACTCGTCCGCTACACCGCGCCGAGCCTCGTCTTCACGACCGCCGACGGCCGCCGGCTCGAGGCGGGCGGCTTCCAGTCGACCGAGGCCTACGACGTGGTGATCGCCAACCTCGACACGACCCTGCGCCGGCGCCCGCCCGCCGAGGACGCCGGCGAGGTGCTCGCCGCCTTCCCGGACGGCGTCACGACCGCGGAGGTCGCCGCCGTGATGGCGCCGAGCAACACGCCGCCGGACCTCGGCGCGGCCGAGGACGAGCTGATCGCCCTGGCTGCCGCAGGTGGAGCCGTGCGCGTGGCCGTGGGCAACGACGCCTTGTGGGCGTCCTCGCAGATCGCGGCGGACCGGCTGCTGCGCGGCGTGAACTAGGGCGCGAACTTCAACGGCGCACGTGGGGAGCGTGGACGGTTGGCGTCCAATCCGCGTGCTGTGACGGCACGTAGGCTGGAGCGAATCTGCGGTAGTGGAATCGGCTCCAGATTGCGCGCCGTAGGAGCACGCGGATTGGAGCTGTTGCCGCGGGCCGCTCCCTCGCTCCCCCACCCAGCGCCGTTGACGTTCGTCAACCGACCACCAGCGTCGAGCGCATCCCGGCCGCCTGATGGCCGGTGAGCGAGCAGAACAGCGTCCAGCGGCCCGCGGTCAGCGGGAACGTGGTGCGGGCGACAGCGCCGGCGGGGGTCTGTCCGAAGGAGTGGGCCTGGCCGGTGCCGTCCTCGCGGACGAGCCAGAGGTCGTGCGGATCCTCCGCGGCCGAGAGGTTGAACTCGACGCTGACGTCGCCCGCGGACACGCTGCTCTTGGAGAGCTGGAAGCGGAACTCGTAGGCGCGGACCTGCACCGCGCGCGGGTTGGAGTAGACCGGCGGGAGCACCGGACCGGCGGGCTCGCCGGGCGTCGGCGGGGCGCCGGGGGTCGGGACGCCGGGCGCCGCCGCGGCGGGGGCGGTCGCGAACGGCACAGGCGCCGCGAATGTGCCGGGCACTCCGGCACGGCCCGCCCTCGCCTCGCCTACGCGTCCGGCAGCGCAGCGGGTCCGGCGGCGCGCCGCGCGGCGCGCGGCGCCTCGACGCGCGGCGGCGGGCACACCGGCCCGTGCGGCGTGCGCGAGCGCCCCCTTGGCGCACGCGGCCCTCGGCACGCTGGCGCGCTTCGGGGCGGCCTCGGCCGGCCCGGCGGCGTACAGCAGCGCCACCGCGGCGATGACCAGCACGACCTTCATCGCACGAGCTGCGGCGCGCTGAAGCCGCTCGCCCCCGGCACGATGCCGTCGGCGGACACCCCGAGCCACTGCTCGGTCAGGCCCTTGTAGACCGCGCGGAAGTCGATCGTGTGGCGCAGGTTGGACTCGCGGTCCAGCGTCGCCAGGCCCGGGAACTCGCCGACCATCCTGCCCCTGGCCTGCGTGCCCATGACGAGGCTCGCGCCACCGGCGCCGTGGTCGGTGCCCGAGCCGTTGGCCTGCGGGCGGCGTCCGAACTCGCTCCAGACGTGCACGAGCACGCGGTCGGCGATCCCGCGCGCCTCGAGGTCGGCCTGGAAGGCGGCCAGCGACGACGCCAGCAGCCCGAAGTTGGTGTCCAGCGTCGCCTGCTGGTTCTCGTGCGTGTCGTAGCCGCCGTTGGCGTCGAGCGCGACGACCCGCAGCGGCAGGCCTCGCGCGATCATCTCCGCCAGCGAGGCGAGCCGGCGCGGGAACGCGTTGTTGCCCGCGGGGTACGCGACCGCCGTCTGCCAGGCGCCGGTGTGGTCCTGCATCCCCGCGAGCTGCGTGCGCAGCATCGTGCTCATCCCGGCGGCGCCGCGCGCGGTCGCGAGCTCGGGATCGGCGGTGGGGATCGCGCCCTGGCCGCCCCAGCGCGAGACGACCTCGTCGAACATCGCGGAGCTCCAGACATCGCGCGCCCACAGCGAGTAGTTCTCGGGCTCGGCGACGGCGGCGACCGGCACTCCGGAGGTGGCGAGCGAGGGCGCGAGCGTGTAGTCGAGCGAGAGGCCCTGGAGCGGGTTGTCGGGCGCGCCGTGCTGGTCGAGGTAGCGGCCGAGCCAGCCGACGCGACCGGCCGGGTCGAGCGCGCCCACCTCCCAGTAGTGGCGCGAGGTGAAGTGCGACTGGTTCGCGTCGGCGTAGCCGATCGCCGGGATCACGCCCAGCTTGTCCGCAGCGTGCAGGTCGCGCAGCGGTGCGGCGCTCGGGTGCCAGCGCATGCGCGAGTCCTCCGCGAACGCGAACGCCGGGTCGGCGCCCAGCGCCAGCGCGCCGCGCAGGCTGGCGTAGCGCGCGTCGCCGACGGGGGCGAGCAGCGACAGCGAGTCGAGCCCGCCCGAGCAGAAGATCGACACGAGCACGCGGTCCTCGCCGGCCGCCTGTGCGGCGGCGATGCCGGCGTCGAGCGCGCTCGGGCTCAGCGCCGAGCCGCCGAAGACCGCGAGCGCGAGTCCGCTGGCGCGGGCGATGAACGAGCGCCGCGACAGGCCGGTGCCGGCGGGCAGCGGCATGCCGGCCTCGATCGCGCGCAGGCCGCGGCCCGCGGTGGCGGAGGCGCCGCCGCGCAGGAGCTCGGAGCGGGAGAACCCTGCGCAGCCGCAGGCGGTGTCGGTGGTGTCGGGCATCAGCTGGTCTGGTAATCGGCCGAGGCGGCGATCAGATGACGGAGGGCGTTCTGGCGCTGCGCGCGGGTCTGCGCACGCTGGTTGCGCAGGTACTGCGGCGTGCTGGCGGTGTCGGCCGGCGTGTCGAACTGGCGCGCGAACGCGAGCAGCCACTCGACGGTCTCCGGCTCCAGCCGCGGGTTCAGCCAGTACGCGCGCGCGGCGGCGAGCGCCTGCTCCGGCGTCTCCGCCCCGTAAGTCGTCGAGTTCGGGGCGACCGTCTGGCCGCTCACGGCGTAGTTCACGAGCTCCCAGCGCGCCAGGATCGTGTTGGAGTCCAGCCAGCGCTTGTCGTCCCAACCGGCGACGTCCGGCGGGTGGTAGAGCCGCTGGCCGGCGCCGTCGGCGAGCCACACCCACGACTCGTCGCTGATCGCGCGACCGCGGGCTCGCAGCATCCCTGCGAGCTGGACGACCGGCGGCTTGGTCATCCGCGGGCCGTCGTAGAGCTGCGGCGAGCGAAGGATCGCCTCGAGCACCGGCCGGATCTGATGGCCCGACTCGACGTAGGCGCGCTCGAGCGCGGCGGCGACGCCCGCCGGCGGCGGCGCGGGCACGAAGTAGCTCCAGAGCTTGCTCACGAAGAACGACGCGTGCAGCGGGTGCTCGATCACGAGCGAGACGGTGTCCTCCCAGTTGAAGGCGCCCGTGCGGCCGAACACGGTCTTGTCGCGCGGATCCCAGCGGCCGGCGTCGTAGCGGAAGTTGATCAGGCCCTCGGTGGGGGTCCAGTCGGCGCGCCAGCCGGTCAGCGCGCGGGCGAGCTCGCGCACGTCGGTCTCGGTGTAGGCGCCGCGATCCGCCCCCAGCGTGAACAGCTCCATCAGCTCGCGCGCGTAGTTCTCGTTGACGGCGTTGCGGCGGTTGTCGATGCCGTTGAGGAAGACGAGCATCGCGCGGTCGGCGGTCATCGCCCGCGCCATCGAGCGGAACGAGCCGAGGCCGTGCTGCCGGAAGACGTTCGTCTGCGCGAGCATCATCTCGTTCGAGCCGACCGCGTCGTTGGTCGTCGCCCACCAGTCGTGGAAGACGAGCGCGAGCCGCTCGACGAGCTGATGGCCCGAGCGGACCATGCGGTCGAACCAGTAGAGGTGGTCGCCGTACCAGGTGTCCAGCGGCGACAGCGGCTGGCCGTCGACGGTCGGCTCCGGGCCGGTCATCGGCGCCGTTCCGGACGGGCGCGTGAGCGAGAGCACCGCGGCGTCCAGCCCCATCGCCACGAGCCGGTCGACGTCGCCCGGGCGCGGGCCGAAGGCGGCGCGCCACAACAGCCGCTCGGCCTCGCGCGGGCCGAAGCTGCCCTGGTAGACCGCGATCGGCGACGCCTCCGGTCCGCTCGGCGCGGGCGGGGCGGGCTCCTCCGGCGCGGCGCGGGGCGCCGGGTTCGGCGCGGCAGGCAGCGACGGCGCGGGATGCGTGCCCGAGGGCGCGGGCGCGACCTTCTTCTTCTTGGGCTTGCAGCGCTTGCGCGAGCGGCGGCGGTTGCGCTTCTCCGCCGCGGCGAGCGCGCTCGGGTTTGCGGCGACCTTCTTCTTCCTGCGCTTCTTGACCGGCGCGCAGCCGGGCTTGGGCTTGCGGCGCTTGCGCTTTCGCTTGGCGGTGGCGGTGGCGCTCACATCCCTGTGATCGGCACCCGTCCCGGCGCGCTGAGACGGGGTGTGCTTGAGTCGGACGCGTGTCCGCCCACCCGCCGATCGGCGCCGACGCTGTCGTGCCCCCGCGGGGCGGCGCGATCGCCTCCCGGCTGCGCCTCGCGCGGCTGCGGCTGCAGGCCCGCGGCAGGCTGGAGTCCGGCCGCGACGTGCACGTCGGCCGCGGCGTGCGGATCCGGACGGATCGCGGCGGGCGCGTGCGGCTCGGCGGCGGCTGCCTGCTCGCGCCGGGCTCCCGGATCGAGGCGCCCGGCGGGACGGTCGCGATCGGCGCGGGCGCCCGGATCGGCGAGCGCAGCGTGATCGTCGCGCTGTCGCAGATCACCGTCGGCGACGGGGCGACCGTCGGCGAGTGGGCCGTGCTCTCCGACGCCGAGCCGGCCGGCGCGGACGTCGAGGTTCCGATCCGGCTGCAGCCGCCGGCGCCGCGGCCGATCGGGGTCGGCGACGGGGCGCGGATCGGCGCGCACGCGGCGCTCGGGGCGGGCGCGCGGATCGCGCCCGGCGCGGTCGTCGGCTCCTACGCGATCGTGCCGACCGAGCCCAGGTCGCGGTAGACCGCCGCGGTCTGGCGGGCCACGTCGGCCCAGTCGAAGCGCAAGACGTGCTCGCGCGCCTCGGCGACGAGCCGGTCGCGCAGCGCGTCGTCGGCGAGGATCTGCTCCGCCATCCGCCCGAGC
>DATFQI010000201.1:0-7046 GCA_035264365.1 Solirubrobacteraceae bacterium | reverse complement strand
TGGTGGGGCGTGCGCTCGTCGTGAGGCGCGACCCGCTGCGCGACCCGATCCGGTTCGTCGACGAGCGCACGGGCGCCGCCCCGTTCGCGCGCAAGGCGCTGCGCTACCTGTTCCCCGACCACTGGTCCTTCCTGCTCGGCGAGGTGGCGCTGTACGCGTTCGTGGTGCTCGTCGCCACCGGGATCTTCCTGACCCTGTTCTTCGAGCCGAGCCTCGCCAAGACCGTCTACGACGGGTCCTACGAGCCGCTGCGCGGCGCCGAGATGAGCCACGCCTACCGCTCGGCGGTCGAGCTGTCCTTCGACGTCAAGGCGGGCCTGCTGTTCCGCCAGACGCACCACTGGGCCGCCGACGTGTTCGTCGCCGCGATCGTGGCCCACCTGCTGCGGATCTTCTTCACCGGCGCCTTCCGCAAGCCGCGCGAGCTGACCTACCTGATCGGCCTGGCGATGCTGTTCCTCGGGCTCCTCGAGGGTTACCTGGGCTACTCGATGGTCGACGACCTGCTGTCGGGCATGGGGCTCGCGATCGGGTACGGCGTCGCGCTCTCGCTGCCGCTGATCGGCGGCAACCTCGCGCTGTTGATCTGGGGTGGCCCGTATCCGGGCGACCCGGCGTTCGAGTCGCGCATGTACATCGGCCACGTCCTGCTCTTCCCGGCGATCCTCGCGGCGCTCATCGGACTGCACCTCGCGCTCGTGGCCGCGCGCCACCACACGCAGTTCCGGGACGGCCGCGGCCAGACCGGGCGCAGGCTCGTCGGCGTGCCGGCCTTCCCCGGACAGGCGCCGCGCTCACTCGGCCTGCTGTGCGCGGTGGCCTCGGTGCTGTTCCTGCTCGGCGGGCTGGTGCAGATCAACCCGATCTGGCTCTGGGGCCCCTACGAGACCGCGCTGGGCACCAACGGCGCCCAGCCGGACTGGTACCTCGGCTGGCTGATCGGCGGCCTGCGGCTCGTCCCGGGCTTCGACGTGGTCATCGGCGACCGCACGGTGGTGCCCAACCCGTTCTGGGGCGGTGCGCTGTTCCCGCTCGTCGCGCTCGCGGTGCTCGTCGCGTGGCCATGGATCGACCGCCGGATCACCGGGAGCCACGGCGTCCACAACGTGCTCGACCGGCCGCGCGACGCGCCGCTGCGCACGGCGTTCGGGCTCGGCTTCCTGACCTGGATCTTCCTCGTGTTCTTCGCGGGCTCCTCGGACCGCTTCTTCGTGTTCCTCGGGATCAGCTACGAGGCGCAGATCTGGTTCTGGCGCTTCGGCGTCTGGATCATCCCGGCGATCGTCGCGGTCGCCGCCTTCCGCAGCTGCCGCGCGCTGCAGCAGTTCGAGCGGGTCGAGGCGACACGGGAGGCGGCCGAGGAGGAGGCGAGGGCGCTCAGCGCGCCGCCCGAGCCCGAGCGCGCGCAGCCCCGCGGCTGAGGTCGCGCTCGACGCGGGTGCGCTGCGGCCCGACCGTGTCCTCGGGGCGCAGGGCGGAGCGCTTGCCGGCCTGGAACACCGTCCAGCGCTCGGCGATCGCGCCGGCGCTCACCAGCAGGCCGCCGGCGACGGACGCGGGGCGCGAGCGTCCGCGGGCCGCGATCAGCGCCGCGCCGGCGAGCGTCAGCGCCGTCGCCGCGCGGTTGAGCCCGGCGACCTCGTCGTAGCCGCCGCCGACGCCCAGCGCGCGGAGCCTGCGCTCCATGCCGAAGGCGACCGCGGCCTCGACCGCCGCGCCTCCGACGGCCAGCCGGCGCGCGGGCTGAGCGTGGACGACGGGCGACAGCATCGTGCACGCCGCCCCCGCGCTCGCCGCCGCGCCGGCGGCGAACAGGAACGGCAGCTCGCGCCGCGCCTCGTGCCAGGCCGGGACCGCGGTGTCGGCGATCAGCGCCGCCGTGTAGGAGCTGAGCGGCAGGCCCAGGAGCGCGCTCGCGACCTGCGCGGCGCGGCCGGCGGCTCCGAGGCGGCCCCCGCCGAGCGAGTGCAGCGCCGCCGGTGCCGTCGCGGCGCCGAACGCGGCGAGGATCCAGGAGCCGACGCTCATCGGCGACGTGACCTTGAACAGGCGCAGCATGTGCAGGAAGCGGCGCGGCACGCCGAGGTCGCTGATCAGCAGCGCCGGGCTGACCACGCTGCCGGCGAGCGCGAGCGACCAAGCGCGGCGCGCGAGCACACCCTCGCCGCGCAGATCGCTCAGCAGCCCGAGCCCAGCCGACGCCCCGGCAAGGCCGCCGGTGTAGAAGTACAGCGGGATCTCGGGCGTCCAGACGGGCTCTTTGAGCACGGCCCGGCTGCGCGGCTGGGTCGCGCCGAGCGCGGGGCGCGCGCTCACGCGCGCCTCCACAGCACGGCCGCGGCGAGCGCGCCGCCGAGTGCGGCGGCCGCACCGCCTGCCGCCGCCCAGATGGCGCCGAGGTCGCGCGTCGTGTCGACCGGGTCAGGCGGCAGCCCGTAGACCTCGGGCTCGTCGAGCAGCAGGAAGAACGCGCCGAAGCCGCCGACGCCGTCGTCCTCGTCGGCCCCATAGAGCCGGGCCTCGGCCAGGCCCGCGTCCTGGAGCGTCGCGAGCCGGGACTCAGCGCGCTCGCGCAGGTCGGCGAGCTCGCCGAACTGGATCGAGTTCGTCGGGCACGCCTGCGCGCAGGCCGGCTCCTTGTCGTCCTTGAGCCGGTCGTAGCAGAGCGTGCACTTCCACACCCGGCCGTCCTCCTGCCGCTGGTCGAGCACGCCGAACGGGCAGGCCGGGACGCAGTAGCCGCACCCGTTGCAGATGTCCTCCTGCACGACGACGGTCCCGAACTCCGTGCGGAACAGGGCCCCGGTCGGGCAGACCTCCAGGCAGGCGGCGTGGGTGCAGTGCTTGCAGACGTCCGACGCCATCAGCCAGCGCATGCCGTCGCCGTCCTGGTAGGTCTGCAGCCCGGTGTCGCCGGCGAACGAGCCGAGTGCGGCGGCCTGGGCGAGCGTCCCGCCGTCATGGCCGGCGTCGAGGGGCTTGCGCTGCTCGACGAAGGCGACGTGCCGCCAGGTGTCCGCGCCGAGGTCGACGGTGTTGTCGTAGGAGTCGCCGGTGAAGCCGTTCGGGGACGCCGGGATCTCGTTCCACTCCTTGCAGGCCACCTCGCAGGCCTTGCATCCGATGCAGATGCTCGTGTCGGTGAAGAACCCGACGCGCGGGCGCGTCTGGTCGCCGTAGAGCCGCGTGCCGAGCTCGAAGCCCATCAGCCGTCCGCGCCGCCGCGGCTGTCGTGCCGGCTGTCGGGACGGGCGCCCGCGCGGCGGCGGTAGTCCTCGACGAGCGCGCGCTGCGCCGGCCCGTGCGGGCGGCGCCCCGGCCGCACGTCGCAGGTCAGCGACTTGTACTCGGCGATGTGCGTGTTGAGATCGAGCACCTGCGAGAGCAGCTCGTTGGCGGCGTCGCCCTTCACCAGCCCCCTGCGGCCCCAGTGGTACGGAAGGCCGACCTGGTGGACGACGCGCCCGTCGACGGTCAGTGGCCGCAGCCGGTCCGTGACCATCACGCGCGCCTCGATCGCCGAGCGGGCGGTGACGATCGTCGCCCAGCCGGCGTGCTCGAGCCCGCGCTCGGCGGCGAGCTCCGGGCTGACCTCGACGAAGAGCTCGGGCTGCAGCTCGGACAGGTAGGCGACGATGCGCGACATGCCGCCTGCCGTGTGGTGCTCCGTCAGCCGGTACGTCGTGAGCACGAACGGGAAGACCTCGGAGCCGCTCGGGTGGTACGGGTTCTCGTCGTCGCGCAGCAGCTGCCGCGTCGGGCTCGCGTCGATGCCATAGAGCGCGTTGGCGACCGGTGACTCGTGCGGCTCGTAGTGCGCGGGCAGAGGACCGTCGACGAGCCCCGTCGGCGCGTAGATCCAGCCGAGCCCGTCCGGGTGCGCGATGAACGGCGTCGTGCCGCGCAGCGCCGCCATGCCGGTGGCGTCGTCGTCGGGGACATAGTCGGGGGGCGTGTCGGGCGTGAAGTCGGGATCGTCGCCGACCGAGGTCCACTTCCCCTCCTGCGCGTCCCACCAGACGTAGCGCTTGCGCTCGGACCACGGCGTTCCGTCGGGTCGCGCCGAGGCGCGGTTGTAGAGGATGCGGCGATTCGAGGGCCACGCCCAGCCCCACTCGGGCGCGATCCAGTTCTGCTCGGTGTGCGGCTTGCGGCGGGCCGTCTGGTTCACGCCGCCGGCGTAGATGCCGGCGTGCAGCCAGGAGCCGCATGTCGTGGAGCCGTCGTCGGCGAGCTCCTGGTACTTCGCGACGAACGAGCCGTCTGACTTGCGGCCGTTGATCTCCTGCAGCACGGCCTCCGCGTCCGGCTCGGCGTGCGCGCCCTGGGTCGGATAGTCCCACGTGAGCGCCTGGACGGGGCGGTCACGCTCGAGCGTGGAGGCGGCCAGGCGCTCGCGGATGCGGCGCCCGAGGTGGTAGGTGAACCAGAGCTCGGAGCGGCAGTCGCCGGGCGGGTCGACGGCCTTGTGGTGCCACTGCAGCAGCCGCTGCGTGTTCGTGAACGTGCCGTCCTTCTCGGTGTGCGCCGCCGCCGGCAGGAAGAAGACCTCGGTGGCGATGTCCTGCGGGCTGACCTCGCCGTCCTCGACCTCCGGGCTGTCGTGCCAGAACGCCGCCGTCTCGATCTCGGCGAAGTCGCGCACCACGAGCCAATCGAGGCTGCGCAGCGCCTTGCGCACGAGCCGCGAGTTGGCGGAGCCGACGACGGGATTCTGGCCCGCGCAGATGAAGCCCTCGCAGTTGCCGTCGACCATGCGCATGAGCATCGGGTAGTGCGAATGGTCGCCGTCGATCCGCGGCAGCCATCCGAACCCGAACTCGTTGCCCTCCGTGGCGGCATCGCCGAACCACGCCTTCAGGAGCGAGACGGTGTAGGCCTTCAGCTCGCCCCAGACGCCCGTCGTGGGCCCGTTCCTCGCGACGAACTCGTCGATGTCCCCGCCGGAGAACGGGTGCGGCATCGGGATGTAGCTCGGCAGGATGTCGTAGAGCGTGGGGATGTCCGTCGAGCCCTGGATGTTCGCGTGGCCGCGCAGCGCCAGGATGCCGCCGCCGGGTCGTCCGATGTTGCCGAGCAGCAGTTGGACGATCGACGCGGCGCGGATGATCTGGACGCCGGTCGTGTGCTGCGTCCAGCCGACCGCGTAGCAGAACGCCGACGTCCGCTCGGGCCCGGAGTTGCGGCACAGCGCCTCGGCCACCGCGAGGAACTTCTCGCGCGGGACGCCGCAGACGCGCTCGACGTACTCGAGCGTGTAGCGCGCGTAGTGGCGCTTGAGGACCTGGAAGACGCACATCGGATGCTCGAGCTCCATGTCGAGCTCCGGCGGCTCGCCGCGGTCGAGATCCATGCCGTGCGCGCCGTGGGCCTGGTCGCCCGAGACGTCGCCGAACTGCTTGTGCCGGCCGGCCGTCAGCTCACCCGAGGTGCCGCGGTAGCCCCAGGAGTCGACCGCGTAGACCCCGTCCTCCTCGTCCCAGCCCGAGAAGAACCCGTCGAGGTCCTCCGTGTCGCGGAACTCCTCCTTGAGGATCACCGGGGCGTTCGTGAAGTGCTGGACGTACTCGCGCAGCTCGGAGCCCGTGCTGAGGATGTGGTTGATCACGCCGCCCAGGAAGGCGATGTCGCTGCCCGCGCGCAGCGGCACGTGGAGGTCGGCGATCGCGCTCGTCCGCGTGAAGCGCGGGTCGACGTGGAAGACCTGCGCGCCGCGCTCCTTGGCCTCGACCACCCACTGGAAGCCCACCGGGTGCTGCTCGGCCATGTTCGAGCCCATGATCACGATGCAGTCCGAGTTCTGCAGGTCCTGCTGGAAGGTGGTGGCGCCGCCGCGCCCGAACGAGGTCCCCAGACCGGGGACCGTGCTCGAATGTCATATGCGGGCCTGGTTCTCGATCGAGACGGCGCCGGCGGCCGTGAAGAACTTCTTGATCAGGTAGTTCTCCTCGGTGTCGAGCGTCGCCCCGCCGAGGAACGCCATCCCGAGCGTGCGGTTGAGCGGGTGCCCTTCCGCATTGCGCTCCTCCCACGTCTCCGCCCGCGTGCGGACCACGCGGTCGGCGATCATGTCCATCGCCGTCTCGAGGTCGAGGTCCTCCCATGCGGTCGCGTGCGGCCGCCGGTACTTGACCTTGGCCTCGCGCAGCGGGCTGTTGACGAGGTTCTCCGACGCCGCGCCCTTCGGGCACAGCCGCCCGCGCGAGATCGGCGAATCGGGGTCGCCCTCGATCTGGACGACCTTCTCGTCCTTGACGTAGACCCGCTGCCCGCAGCCCACGGCGCAGTAGGGGCAGATCGACGGGACGACGCGGTCGGCGGTGCGCGTGCGTGGCGTCAGCGTCTCGGAACGGCGCGACCGCGCGGCCGGGCCCAGCCCCAGCAGATCGCCCGCGAGCTGGCGGAGGAGCGCCGGGGCGGCGGCCCGCCCGTTGGGCGTCTGCTTGGCCACGGTCGGAAGCCATAGCCGCTCGGCTCCGGCCGAAACCGCAAAGCGTCAGCGCAGTTACCGTTCTCCGGCCGGGCCTCTCATCTTCGGGGCATGCCGCTTCCTCTGGGGTACGGGATCGGCGTGAGCACGCGCGATCACTACGACGACGTCTTCTCGGTCTACCTGCCGGTCGCCGTCGTGGTGTTCGCGCTCGTGTGCGCGGCCATCGGCGTCGCGCTCATCCGCGGCCGCCGTCACCGTGAGCCGAGCTCGCGCAAGGACCACATGCCGCTGGAGGCCGTCTACGTGGCGGTGCTGGCGGTCGTGACCGCCGCGTTGCTGACGCTCACGCTCAGCGTCGACGACCGGATCACCGACGCCCGCGCCGGGTCCGGCGGCGAGCGCGTCCGCGTGCTCGCGGCGCAGTGGCACTGGCGGTTCGAGTACCCCGGCCATCGCGTGACCGTGGACGGGACGGACGAGCGCGACGCCGTGCTGGTGGTGCCGCGCGGCGTCCCGATCCACTTCGAGGGCCGCTCGCTCGACGTGATCCACGCCTTCTGGGTGCCGCGCCAGCGCTTCCAGCGGGAGCTGTTCAACGACCGCGTCACCCGCT
>DATFQI010000200.1:0-12813 GCA_035264365.1 Solirubrobacteraceae bacterium | reverse complement strand
GCGGGATCTCGACACGACGGTGACCGGGATCCAGACGGCGATCACGCTGTACACGCTCGTGATGGCGTCGCTGATGATCACCGGCGGCAAGGTCGGCGAGATCCTCGGTCGCAAGCGGGCGTTCACGATCGGCTGCGTCGTCTACGCCTGTGGGTCGCTGACGACGGCGTTGTCGCCGAACCTGACGGTGCTGATGATCGGCTGGTCGGGCCTGGAGGGCCTGGGCGCGGTCTTGATCATGCCCGCCATCGTGGCGCTGGTCGCGTCGAACTTCGGCAAGCCCGAGCGCCCACGCGCCTACGGGCTCGTAGCGGCCGCCGGCGCGATCGCCGCCGCCCTGGGCCCGCTGATCGGCGGCGTCTTCACGACCTACGCCTCGTGGCGGTGGGTCTTCGCCGGGGAGGTGCTGATCGTCGCGGTGATCCTCCTGCTGGCTCGTCGGGTGGCCGACACGCCGGCCGAGGAGGGCGTCAAGCTCGACCTGTTCGGCACCTTCTTGTCGGCGCTGGGCCTCGGGCTGATCGTGTTCGGCATCCTCAAGTCCGGGACCTGGGGCGTCGTGCAGGCCAAGCCCGAGGCGCCGCAGTGGATCGGCCTGTCCCCGGTGATCTGGCTGCTGCTCGGCGGCGGCGTCGCCCTGGCGCTGTTCCTGCGTTGGGAGAGCCTGCGGATCGCGCGCGGCGAGGGCGCGCTGCTCAACCCCAAGCTGCTGAGCAACCTCCAGATGCGCTCGGGGGTGCTCGCGTTCCTCTTCATGTTCCTGGTACAGGCGGCGACCTTCTTCGTGGTCCCGCTGTTCCTGTCCGTGGCATTGGGGCTGTCGGCGATCGAGACAGGTGTGCGGCTCCTGCCGATGTCGCTCACGTTGCTGGTGTTCGCCGCGGGCGTCCCGAAGCTGCGGCCGGACGCCAATCCGCGGCGCGTCGTCAACGCCGGCTTCCTGCTGATGTTCGCGGGCCTGGTCTTGCTGGTCGGCCTGCTCGACGCCGGCACGGGACCGGAGATCATCACCGGACCACTGCTGCTGATCGGGTCAGGGCTCGGTGCGATGGCCTCGCAGCTGGGCAGCGTGACCGTCTCCGCCGTGCCCGACGAGCAGAGCGGCGAGGTCGGCGGCCTGCAGAACACCGGAACACAGCTCGGCGCGTCGATCGGCACCGCGCTCGCCGGTGCGATCCTCATCTCAGCGCTCACCGCCTCGTTCTTCACCGGCATAAAGAACGACCCGGCGATCCCCGACAACCTCGCCGTCAACGCGCAGGCGCAACTTGCGGCCGGCGTGCCGTTCGTGTCGGACGAGGACCTGCAGACGGCCCTCGACGACGCGAACGTCCCGCCCGAGACGGCGAAGGCGGTCGTCGACCAGAACGAGCAGGCCCGCATCGGGGGTCTGCGCTCAGCCCTCGCGCTGATGGCCCTGATCAGCCTCCTCGCCCTGCTGGTCACCCGCCACATCCCGACCGTGCAGCCGGGCGCTCAGGCCAAGCGTCCGGCGTAGCGCTGCCCACGAGGAGCGCAGGAGCGCTCGCCGCCCGAGTCCTCACGGACGAACGCGGATGACCGTCTTCCCATTGATCCGCTCGGTCGCAGTGAATGCCGCCACGGCATCGTCGAGGGTCGCGACTTTGCCGATGTTCGTGCGCACTCGTCCGTCCCGCACCCGCTGGACGACCTCACCCAGCTGGGCGCGGTCGGACACGACGACGAAGTCGATCGCCAGGCCGTCGACGGGCCGTGCCTCGGCCGGCCCCGCGATGGTGACCAGCGTTCCTCCGGCTCGAACGAGACCCGCGGACCGCTTCCCGAGATCGCCGCCGAAGACATCGAAGACCAGATCGACTCCGCCGACGTCTTCCAGGGCGTCGTTCTCGAGGTCGACGAACTCCTGCGCCCCGAAGTCGAGCGCCCCCTGACGGTGGGCAGCGCGTCCGGTGCCGATGACGTACGCGCCGGCCTCACGTGCGAGCTGCGTCGCCATCGAACCGACCGCGCCGGCCGCGCCGTGCACGAGGACGCTCTGCCCGGCGCGAAGGCGGCCGTGCTCGAACAGACCCTGCCACGCGGTCAGGCCCGTCATCGCGACGCCCGCGCCCACCGTGAAGTCGACGTCGCCCGGCAGCGGCGCAAGGTTGCGTGCCTCGACGACTACGTACTCCGCGAGGGTGCCGTCGCGAGTCCAGTCCGTGAGGCCGAACACGCGCTGGCCCACCGACAGCCCCGCCGCTCCATAGCTGAGGGCGGTGACCACCCCGGCCACCTCGTGGCCGGGGATCGACGGCGTCCGGTCACGGCCGAGGCGATCGATCCAGGTCGAGGGCCACTCCAGCTCATTCCCGGTGAAACCCGACGCATGAACTTCGACGACGACATCGCCGTAGTTCGCGCCCGAGAGGCTGGCGAGCCTCGCCACATCCGGCTCGGGCCGCTCCACGAGCATCATCCCGGCCGTTCCCGCGGCCTGATCCGTCACAACGATCGCCTTCATCCGGCACCTCCCTATATCCAGTCTCGCCTGCCTCCCGGAACTCGCAGGCGGCGGCCGCGCTGTTGCGCGACCGCCGCCGCAGCCACGAGGGGTGCGTCACATCGCCGGGGCGGCATCGTGGATGATCAGACCGAAGCGCGCGGGGTCGTCGTCGGCGTCGTCGCGAGGCACGAAGAAGTACTCCGCGCCCGCCGGCTGGAGCGTGACCAGGAGCCGTGCTTCCTCGCCGCGCACGGTCAGGCCATGCGGCACGTCCTTCGGGAGCGCCGCGTAGGACCCGGCTTCCACCTCGATCGTCTCGTCACCGACGTAGGCAGTGATCGCGCCCTCGAGGACATAGATGGCCTCATCCTCGCGCGTGTGGGTATGGATCGGCGGTTCGTCGCCCGCGCGCACGCGCCATTCGACGACCGCCCAGTCGCCACCGGACTGCTCACCGGCGAGCTTGAGCTCTGCGCTCGTGCCGCCGCCGTGGGTCACGGTACGTCCGGCTCCGGGGCCGGAGAGGACAGGTTTACTCAGGGCCATGGTCTTGCTCCTCCAATCGGGAAACGACTTCCATGGAAGGACCCCAGGCCCCGAGCAGCAACCACCGCTCACGATTACGCCATCGCTTCCGTGAATCGACGGATGCAGCGCAGCGCTCAACTTCATCCCCGGGCGGACCGCAGGGGCGATACGCTCGCCTCGTCGTCTGAAGGTCATGCCGACACTCCCGCCCATCACGTGCCCTGCCTGCGGGCGCGCCAACGCGGCCGACGCCGCCTTCTGCGGCGGGTGCGGCACCGCGATCTCGGCCCGTGTCTGCGCGCACTGCGGGCGCGTCGCCGGGGCCGGTGACCGGTTCTGCCCGGGCTGCGGCGCAGAGCTCGAGCTCACCGAGCCCCAGGTCGCGAGCCCCGGGGAGCGCCGCCACCTCACGGTCCTGTTCGCCGACCTCGCCGACTCGACGCGTCTTGCCGGCGAGCTCGACCCGGAGGACATGCGCGATCTCATCCGGGAGTACCAGGCCCGCTGCTCGGACGCGATCGAGCAGCACTCCGGCTACACGGCGCGCTTCGTGGGCGACGGCGTCCTCGCTTACTTCGGCTACCCCGAGGCGCACGAGGACGACGCTCGGCTCGCCGCGCTGGCGGGGCTTCGGATCGTCGCCGCGTCCGAGGACCTCCGCACCCGGCTCGATCGCGACGACATCGCCGTCCGCGTGGGGATCCACACGGGCGAGGTGGTCGTCGCCACGATGGGCGCCGGCCCGCGCGGACAGGCGAACGACGTCGTGGGCGAGACGCCGAACGTGGCCGCGCGCCTGCAGGCCCTCGCCGGGCCGGACGAGATCGTCGTCAGCGGCGACACGCGGGAGCTGATTGAGGGCTGGTTCGAGCTCGAGGGCCTCGGCCCCCAGCAGCTCAAGGGCGTGGTCCGGCCGATCGCCGCGTACCGGGTGACGGCCTCGACCGCGGCGGCCACGCGGCTCGACGCGCGGGTGGATCGGCTGACGCCGCTCGTGGGACGCGAGCGCGAGCGCGACGAGCTGCTGGAGGCGTGGCACGAGTGCGCCGGCGGCGGCAGGGTCGTCCTGCTGAGCGGGCAGCCCGGGATCGGCAAGTCGCGCCTTGCGCACGAGTTGTACGAGCACGTCGTCGCCGCCGGCCACCGCGCGGTTCGGCTGCGCTGCTCGCCGTACCACCGCAACAGCGCGCTGTATCCGCTGCTCCGCCCGCTGGAGCGGGCGGTCCCGCCGGATGGCACGAGGGCAGAGCGGCGCGCACGACTCGACGCTGAGCTGGAGCGGTGCGGGCTGGCGCGGGCCGGGATCGCAGCGCTGCTCGCGGAGCTCCTGGCGATCCCGTCCGACGAGGCGCCGTCCGCGGGCGAGGAGTCCGCGCAGCGCCGCAAGCGCCGCACGCTGGACGCTCTGCAGGCGTGGCTCGTGGCGCAGGGAGAGGGACGGCCCCTGCTCGTGGTGGTCGAGGACGTCCATTGGATCGACCCCAGCACGCTCGAGCTGCTCGGCCGGTTCTTCGCTGCCGAGCCGCTGGAGGGTGTGCTGCTCCTCGTCACGCACCGCGACGAGTTCGTCCCGCCATGGCCGCACCGTAGTTTCGTCCGCCGGCTGGCGCTCGACCACTTGCACGCTGCCGAAGTGCACGCGGTGGTCGATCGCCTCACCGGCGGTCGTCCGCTCCCGGAGGCTGTCGAAGTGCAGATCGCCCTGCGCGCCGATGGTGTCCCGCTGTATGTCGAGGAGCTCACGCGAACGGTGCTCGAGTCGGGTGCCGTGCAGGAGCACGGCGGCCGCTTGGTCGCGGCCGGGACGCTGCCCGAGCGACTGGTGCCATCGACGCTGCGCGAGTCGCTGATGGCGCGTCTGGACAGGCTCGGCGATGCGCGCGAGGTCGCCCAGGTGCTGGCGGTGCAGGGCCGCGACGTCGGGGCGGATTTCTTGGCCGCCATCTCGCAGATGGACCGCGACCGCCTCGAGGACGGCCTCGACCAGCTGCTGAGCGCCGACCTGTTACGCAGGCGCGAAGCGGGCGGGGAGCCCACCTACGCGTACAAGCACTCGCTGATTCGCGACGTCGCCTACGAGTCGTTGCTGCGCAGCACGCGGCGGCGACTGCACGAGCGAACGGCAGCAGAGCTGGCGAGCGGCTGGTACGGCGTGCGTGACACGCGCCCGGAGGTCATCGGCCAGCACCTCGTGGCCGCCGGGCTCGGCGATCAGGCGATCCCGTACCTGCGCCAGGCCGGCGCGCTCGCCAGCCGGCGCTCGGCGACCACGGAAGCGATCGTGCACCTCAGCACCGCGCTCGAGCTGCTCCGCGAACGGCCGGCCGGATCCGAGCGTGATCACGAGGAGTTGAGCCTGCTGCTCGCGCTCGGCGCGCCCCTGACTGCGGCCAAGGGCTATAGCGCGCCGGAGGTCGCCGACGTCTACCAACGCGCCGCCGAGCTGTGCGCCCCGATGGGTGGCGAGACGCCGAATCTGTTCCGGGCGCTGTACGGCACGTGGCGCGTGAGGCTGCTGCGCGCCGAATACGCGGAGGCGCTGCAGCTCGGCCGGCGGCTGGAGGACCTCGCCGCCCACAGCGCCCAGCCGACGCACATGGCGGCGGCCCACCGGGCGCTCGGCAGCACGCTGTTCTACACCGGCGAGGACGTGCATGCGGCCAGCCGGCACCTCGAGCGGGTGATCGCCTCGGAAGCGCTCCGCGCGGAGCGCACGACCTTCATCGACGAGCTGCTGGACGTGCTCGATCCGTGGATCGCCTGCCACGCGTACCAGGCCTGGGCTTTGTGGCTGCAGGGGCAGTCGGACGCCGCCCGGCGGATGAGCGACCGCGCCATGGATCTGGCGGGCGAGCTGGGACATCCCTTCACCCGCGCGCTGACGCTCTCGTTCGACGCCTGGCTGTGCCAGTTCGAGGGGGACGTCGACGCGACGGAGCGGCGGGCGGCGGACGCGCTGGCGCTTGCGAGCGAGCAGGGCTTCGGCTTCTGGATCGGGTGGGCGGAGATCATGCAGGGCTGGGCCCAGGCCGCGGGCGGACGCCATGCGGACGGCGTGGCGCGGATGCGCGAGGGGCTCGCGCACTGGCGTGCAGTCGGCTCGGAGCTGGGGCAGCCGTACTTCCTCACGCTGCTGGCGTCGGCGCTCGCCGACGCGGGGGACCTCCCCGCCGCGAGGGACGCGCTGGCCGCCGGCGAGGAGGTCGCTGCCCGCAACGGCGAGGGCTGGTGGGATTCCGAGTTGCACCGGCTGCGGGGTGAGCTCCTGCTGCTCGACGGCGGTCCGGCGACGGAGGCCGAGTCGCACTTCCGCACGGCCGTCAGCGTCGCCCGCGAGCGCGGGGCCGAGGCGCTCGCGCGGCGCGCCGAGCGCAGCCTCCTGCAGGCGATCTAGGCGGACGGCGGCGCGAAGGCGGGGCCGGCCGTGTGCTTGCCGTCGCCGACCGGGACGCGCATCAGCGCGACCGCCTGGTACTCGAGCGCCCACATCTCCGGCACGGCGTCGGCGAGCTCGTCCGGACGGCCGGTGAAGGCGGTCTGGAGTCGGCCGAGCAGCTGGGCGTAGGTGGCGTCGCACTCCTCGGTCATGGCGCGCAGCTCGCTGCCCGGCGGGTAGTCATCCGCCCGCGGGTTCGGGCGCATCGGCGCGACGGCGCGATAGTCCAGCAGGATCGGTGCGCCAGTCGGCTGCGACGGCACGTCACCGCGCACGTAGCGGCGGCCCTGCGCGAGCTCGTCGAAGCGGTAGTAGTGGGCGAGCTCGTCCGGCTCGCCGAGCAGGTGCCCGCCGTCGGTGATGCCGCCGGCGAAGCCCTCGCCCTCCTCGACGATCACGTCGAGCGCCTTCAGGGCCGCCTCCCGGCCGTCCACCTCGATCACCTCTCCGCCGCCGCCGTAGTACTGACCGCTTCGCACCTGGCGGGCCCGGTCGCCACACCACACGCCGGGCTGGGCGCCGATCCGGTCCACGGCGTCGCGCAGCGCCTCATAGAACTGGGCGATCGTCGTCCAGCCCTCGGGCTGCGGAGGCGCTCCGATCAGCGCGGGATGCTCGATCCGGCGGAAGGTCTCGAGCGCCTCCGGGCAGAAGGGCAGCAGCGACACCTCGAATGACCGGTCGGAGTGCGGGAGCGGCCCGGGGTACGTCGGCACGGTCCCGGGACCGATGGACGGGAGGCGGTCCAGGGCGTTGAGGATGTTGGCGACGAGCGTCAGGTGGAGCATCTCCTCCATGACGACCTCGCGCAGGCAGGTGGCCGCGAGTCGGTTGTGGACGTCGCCGAGCGACCACAGGGCGCAGAGGTATGGCGGGATCGTCGACCACTCGATCTCGATCGCGGTCTGCAGGTGGTCCCGCAGCGATTCGGGGCCGTCGATCCTCACGCCGCGCCGAGGTCGTCGAGCACGGAGTCGGCCGCCCGGAAGGCGAGCGCCGCAAGGGTCAGCGTGGGATTCGAGGTGGCGATCGTGGGCGCGCTCCCCGCCCCGACCACGTAGAGGTTCTCGTGGTCCCAGCTGCGCTGGCGGTCGTCGACGACCGAGGTCTCCGGATCGCTTCCCATCCGGTGCGTCCCCACGACGTGCCCCGAGCCGTGGTAGGTGAAGCCCTGGCCGTCGAGCGTCACGTAGCCCGGGTCGCCCGGCAGGTAGGCGGTCGCGTCCGCCGCGCCGAGCAGGTCGAAGACCTGCGTCGCGCACTCGCGCGCCGCGGCCATGCCGCGGCGCGTGTAGCCGTCGAGGTCGTAGTGCAGCCGCGGCCGCGGAAGCCCGAGCCCGTCGGTGCGGCGGTCGAGCGTCACACGGTTGTGCGGCGAGGGGAGCTGCTCGAGCAGGAAGCCGAGGCGGATCTGGCGCGGGATGCGCCGCGCGAGCCAGCTCCTCAGCGCCCTGCCGGAGAGTCCGCGGCCGTGGACGGCCTCGGCGACGTCCGCGTACGGGGCGAACCCCGCGAAGTCCCAGCCCCAGTTGGCGATCTCGGCGCGGAAGGCCGCGCGCCGCCCGCGGAAGGCGCCGTCGCGCAGCATCTCGAGCCCCGCAGTCGAGCTCGGGCCGCGGAAGGCGCCCACGCTCTCGGGCATCAGCGCCCACGCCATCATGAACGGGTGGTCCATGAGGTTGCGGCCCACCTGGTCCGACCCGTTGGCGGCGCCCGAGTGCAGGAGGAGCTTGGCGTTCTCGATCGCGTTGGCAGCGAGCACGTACACGTCGGCGGTGACGCGCTCCGGCGCGGCCGGCACCGCGCCGTCGTCATAGGCGATGTACTCGAGCGCGCGCACGCGCCGCCGGTCCGGCGCCAGCACGACGCGGGAGACGACGGCCTGCGTGCGGATCTCGACCGGGCCCTCGCTCGCCCGGCGGAGCGTCTTGAGCGCGTTGTACTTCGCCTGCACGGGGCAGATCGGGATGCAGCTGGCGTTCCCCTCGCAGCGCAGCCCGCTGTGGCGGTGGCCGACCGCGCCCACCGGCTCGTAGCCTCTGTGGCTGTCGTACGCGGGGTTCGGCATGGAGTTGCGGGCCTGCGGCGTGCTCGTCACCACGGCCGCGACGTCCTCCCCGTCGAGGTGCAGCGGGCGCCCGTCGAGCCCGGCGGCGAGGCGCCGGTCACCGTAGCTCGGCGGGATGCGGTGCATCGGGTAGACGTAGCCGGGCGGGAACCGCACGCCGAGGTACTCCTGGTCCGCAACGTCGCCGGCCACGCCCAGCTCGCGCTCGGCCCGCTCGTAGAAGGGGCCCAGGTCGTCATAGCCGATCGGCCAGTCGCGGCCGACGCCGTAGCGCGAGGCCATCTCGAAGTCGTGCGGAAGCATCCGCAGGCAGGTCCCCAGCCAGTGCAGGGTCGTGCCGCCGGCCGAGCGCAGGTAGTCGCTCGAGAACGGCAGCGGCCCCTCCTGTACGAAGTACCCGCCGTCGCCCTCCGGGCCGCCCGGCTCCAGCCGCGTGATGTCCAGGACGTCCGGGAACGGAGCGCCCTGGGTCGCGACGTAGGGCGAGTTCGGCACCTTTGCGGCGCTGGCCTGATAGTGCGCCACGTTGCCCTGGTACTCCGCCCAGGTGCGGCCCGCCGCCGGCCCTGCCTCCAGCACGAGGACGCGGCGGCCCGCGGCGCCCAGCTCGGCGGCGACGATCGCCCCGGACGGCCCGGCACCGACGACCGCGACGTCGTAGTCGCTCATGGAGCCGCTGCCGGCGGGCTCGCCCAGCTCCCGAAGCCGGGGGCGTCGGCGCTCGGGGCATGGGTGCCGATCGCCGGCCAGACGAGCCCGGCGCGGAAGGCCCCGGCCGAGGCGACGTGAGCCACGTCGGCGGGGGAGGTGCCGTGACGGTCGCGCCAGGCGCGCGGCAACTGATCCCACTGGCCCAGGTACCAGAGCACCGTCACATTGCGTGCGAGCGGCCCGAGGTCGGGGTCGGCCAGCACCGCGCCGATCTGGTCGGGGTCGGCTGCGAGCAGGCGGGCACCGAGCCCCTCGCCGCAGACCGACAGCACCAGGTCGAGATGGGCGCGGGCCTGTCCCGTGCCCCACAGGTCGGACGCGCGGAAACCGGTCAGGGCCGCCGACAGCTCCACGAAGCGCTCGAGCGGCGCGTCGGTCATGCCGGCACGGGGAGCCAGCCGCGGCACTCCGAGGCCACCGGCTGTGAGGTGAACGTCTGAGCCGCGACCGGGGGCTCGTCGCCGATCAGCGTCTGCAGGTCTTCGAGCAGCCCCTCCGGATCCGCCGACGGGCCGACCCCCAGCGAGACGCGCCCTGCGCCCTCGTGGGCGAGCGGGTAGGTCATGAACGGCCCGAAGAAGCTCCACTGGTTGGCCACGACGTGGTGGCGGCCGTTCACCTCCAGCGAGCCGTACTCTACGAGCGGCGACGGGTTGGCCGCGAGCGGCGCGATCCCCCGCAGGTCGGCCTCGATGCTGTAGACGAGCGGCCCCTGGCGCCCGCCGCCGGCGTCCTGGAAGACCGAGTAGTCCCACGTGACCACGGTGGGGTCGTTGAGCGTCGGCATCGCGTACGTGAACTGCGCGAGGTACTTCGGCTCGCCGTAGAGCCCGATGCCCGCCTTGACGGCGTTCGGCTGGTCGCACGGCACATGCAGCCGGTAGCCACCGATGGTCTTGGTCTGGTCCGCGCCGTCGAGGAACTCCTGCCAGCTCAGCGCAGGAACCGCCGGCACCCGGGCGCGCGGATACGCGTACACGTTGAACTCGACCTCGTGCACGGACTCGAGGTATCCGGGGCCGTGGCCCGTGTAAGCCTGGAAGTCGAGCGACGCGAGCGCGTAGCGCTCGCCCTCGAAGTCGAAGAGGGCAACCTCGAGCCCCCCGTCGCCCGGGATGTTCGGCAACCGCGCGGCCACCGCCTCCGGATCGGCGCGGTAGTACAGCCAGAAGGACTGCAGCGAGCCATACCAGAACGGCTCCTTGAAGCCGCTCGGAACGGGCGGGAACAGCCGGGCGAAGGGCGCTTGCTCGCCCGCCCCCCTCGTCTCACCGCCGCCCAGCGTCACGGTGCGACCGTACAGCGTCGGGCCTGGCCTGACAACGCGTGCCGGCCCGCTGGAAGACGTTGCGTGGGGGCTGCGCAGCGGTTACTGTCGGTGAGATCCGACTGAGGGGAGAGGTCGTGCTCAGGGCCGAACTCAAGGATGTGCCGTTCTTCAGCTCGCTGTCCAAGCGGGACCTGACGACCGTCGCGCAGCAGATGGAGGAGATCGACATCCCTGAGGGGAAGGAGCTGGTGCGCGAAGGTGACTTCGGTCACGAGTTCTTCCTGATCGTCGACGGGACGGCCGAGGTCGTGCGCGGGGGCGCGCGCATCGCGGAGCGCGGGCCGGGCGAGTTCTTCGGCGAGATGGCCCTGCTCGACGAGGAGCGCCGAACGGCGACCGTGACCGCCAAGTCGCCGATGCGCGTGCTCGTCATGACGAGGCAGAACTTCCGCGCCCTGGACGGGACCGCGCCCGAGATCCACGCGACCGTCGCCGAGGCGATCGAAGCACGCCGCGCCGCGACTCCCGCCGCCGGCGGCTGAGCGAGCCCGAGCGCACCACCGTCGCCGGGATCTCGATCCCGCCACGTACGATCGCGGTCGGCGGCTCGGCTCAGGCCGCAGGCGATCCGGCGGCCGATCGGCTCCGGATCCCGCTCGGCGAGTGGATCCCTCGTGTGCTTCTCTGGGCTAGACGGCGGCGGACGCCGCGCACGAGCAGGTACGGGCTCGCGAGCGCCGCCGCGGCGAGCGCCACGAGTCCGACAAGGGCCGCGAGCGCGACGGCGAGGGCGGCGATCGTGGCAACCACGACGGCGATCGCCGAGAACTCCGGAACGATCAGGAGGAGGAGCACAATCCCGTAGACGACGCCGCCCCCCGTCAACTCGATTCTGTGGCTCATGGCGGTCGAGCGTCCCGCGGCGCGGGCGCTGTCGCTGAGACGGACGACGTGACGGGCTCAGGTTGACCGGCACGCGCGGCCCTTCGACAACGATCCGCGATCGTCCAAGAGGGCGTGCGCTTGGGCCTTTCGCTCGGCCCAGCAGCCCGATCGCCTCAGCGGCCGCCGTGGCACCGCCACGCAGGCGCGTGGCGCGTCTGGTCCATCGCCTGAGGCGGAGCTCGTCGATCAGCTGGACAAGAAGCTGGCCGGCAGCTGACCGGCCGCCTCCGGGCGCGCCCTCAGTGACGAGCGGCCCGCAGCGACTCGGCCGCGGTCAGGAGGGCGGCGGCGAGGAGCACTGTGTCCTTCAGCAGGAACTGTCCGGCGGGAGAGGGGACGAGCATCCCTTCGCCTTCCTGCTTGGCCTCCGGCGTCGTCACCAGGAAGCTGAGCGTGGTGAGGAACATTCCGACGGCGCCAAGGCTGGCGACGGCAGAGGCCTTGGGCGCGACCGGCTTGGCGGCGATCAGAGAGCCCACGACGATCTCCGCGATCCCGATGACTCGCGCGAGCCTTCGTGGCCCCAGCTTGCCGCGCAATCGCGAGAACAGCGGGCTGGAGCGGAGGAGGGGGTCGATGTTCTCGACCTCGTACTGCTTGAACTTGAGCGTCCCGATCCACAGCAGGTTCGTCGCCAGCCCGGAGCGCAGGACCGACGACCCGACAGAAGCCAGGTCATCCGCTGGGGCGCGTCGTGTGCGCAACCGCTTCATGGCCTCGAGTTTCCAGGTCCGACGACCCGGATCAAGAGCAGCGAACGATCGCGCGTTCACTGCGCCGGATCGCATGCACCGGCGGGACGCCTGTCAGACGACGGCCCAGTGCAGCTGGTTGCCGATCAGCGAGTCGCCGGCGGCGAGCCGTGCCAGCGGATCGGGGCACGACAGCGGCCCGTCCGGCGGGACGCGAGTGGGCAGGACCGCTCGCCGTCCCGAGTCCTTGGCTCGACGCATCTCTACGCTGGCGCCATGTCGCTGAAGGACGGTCGGTTTAGCCCGCTGTACCGTCCCGGACAGGCGTTCCGAGAGGAACGCGGTCGCCTTCCGGCCGTCGCCACGATCTTCCTGACCGTCGGAGCTGTGGGGATTCTGCCGGCGAGCGTGAGCGACGGCTGGGTCGGGGTCGTCGGTTCCGTGCTCTTCCTGCTCGGCATGGTCGTGGGCGGAGGGACCTATACCGCGATCCAGCTGCGCGCAGTTCACCGGCGGACGGCGGCAAGAGCAAGGCAGGAGTCGCACACCGGCGAGGATCGCCCGACGTAGTCCTGGCTGGTCGCCAGCTATCAGTAGCCCGCTTATCATCCTCCGGACCGACCCTTCCCGATCAACGCTGCCACGGGCTAACGACCATCCGATCCTCGACTGCGAGAGTCTTGTGGCCCGAGGATC
>DATFQI010000199.1:0-15320 GCA_035264365.1 Solirubrobacteraceae bacterium | reverse complement strand
CCTGGTCCTGGCCATGCTACTCGTGGTCGCGTTCGGCGCCATCGCACCACCGGAGGGCTGCCCATCCGTGACCACCGCGGACCTCCGGCGCTCCTCTCAAGCCGCCGTCGACTGGTTCGTTCGCAACCAGTACGCGAACGGCGCATGGCTTTACCAGTACCACCGCGGCACCGACTCCTCGACGCCCGCGTACAACGAGGTCCGCCACGCGGGGGCGGTCATGGCCCTCTACCAGGCGGCAGCGGCAGGCCACCCGGGCGCACTCCGCTCCGCCGACCGCGGGGCCTCGTGGGCGCTGGACAGGCTCACGCAGCGCGACGACTGGTCCGCGGTCACGGCCTACGGGGCCACCACCACGGGCACGACCGCGCTCCTCGTCGCCGGCCTGGACTACCGTCGCGCCGCCACCGGCGACGACCGCTACGACGACGTCATGCGCCGGCTCGGCCGGTTCCTGATCGGGCAGATCGAGCCGTCCGGCGCGGTGCTCGCGTTCTACGACACGAAGAGCGACCGGCCGGTCACAGGCGAGTACTCCAAGTACTACACGGGCGAGGCCTACTGGGCGCTCGCACGCCTCGCCCGGACGTTCCCGGACGAGGACTTCGCCGTGGCGGCGGACCGCATCGGCGCGTACCTGGCCACCGAGCGAGACCACAAGGAGGGTCACTGGCCCGCGATCGCCGACCACTGGGCCGAGTACGGGATGGCTGAGACGACGCCCCTCACCTCGGCTGAGCTGGCCTACGCCCGCCGCCAGGCCGAGCTCTGGGGAGGCCAGGCGCGCTGGGTCCAGCAACGCTTCGGCCCATGGGGTGCCGCCGTCCGCGGACCCGTGTTCCGCGGCGGCTGGTACGGCGTCATGAACGAGGGCTTCACAGGCCTCTGGCGGATCGCCCGCGCCGAACCGGGCCTCGCGGACATCCAAGGCTCCATCGCCTCGCGCGCGACCTGCATCGCGGGCATCGCCGTGCATGAGCAGGCTTCGCGCGCGGACGCCGCTTCCGCGCGGAGCCCGTCACGAGTCGAGGGCGCCTGGTTCTTCGGCGACGGCGAAACCCGCATGGACGACCAGCAGCACGCCCTGGCCGCGCTCCTCCGGACCCAGGCCGTCGTCGAAGCGGGCCCACGGGCTTCCGACGACGACGCACCATCCGTGTGGCTCTGGGCGCTCGCTCTGCTCCTGGCCCTGAACCCGGCACGCGCCGTTTTCGGGATCCCGCGCGCCGGCCGTTCCTCGCGCGACGTCGCATGGCTCTGTGCGGTCGGTGGGGCGATCGGAGGACTCGCCGTCTGCGTCCTGGCCGCGCTCGGAGACCCAAGCCTCGACGCGCTCGACGTCAGCACGCCCGCATTCCGCACAGGCGCCGGCGTGATCGCCCTCGTGGCGGGCGCCATCGACCTCGCCCGCCGGCCACCCGATCCCGAGCCGGCGCTCCCCGGCCGCCGAGCCGCACTCGTCCCCGTGGCGCTACCGCTCGTCGCGCGCCCCACCCTCCTCGTCATGGCGCTGGGCGCCGGCGCCGATCGGGGCGCGCTCGTGGCCGTCGGAGCGATGGCGATCGGTATCGCCGCCCTGACCGCACTGGCGGCTCGCGCCGCCACGGACGGTCCCCGGGGGCGCGTGCTGGGGTGGCTCGTCCGACTGGGTGCCGCCGGGCTCATCGCCTGCGGGGTCCTGCTGACGATCGACGGGATCCTGAGCGTCTGAGCGCTACGGCTCGGTGCGTCCGGCTAGTACAGCCCGCGGCGGTCCATCGCCAGTTTTCAGGCGCGTGAGGAGATCTGCTGGACCGCCCAGCCGTTCCCATCCGGGTCGCGGAAGAAGAGGAAGCCGACGTTATCGAGCGGGTGCGGCTGGGGCGTCGGGCTCTGGCCCACGATCTGGATCTCGCCGGCTTCGACCCCGCGCTCGAGCAGCTGCGCCCGCGCGGCCTCGAGGTCGGGCACGACGAGCTGCAGGCCCTTGAGTGAGCCGGGCTCCATCGCCGGGACGACGCCCTCGCCGATCACGATCGAGCAGCCCGAGCCGGGCGGGGTCAGCTGGACCACCCGCATCCCGTCGTCGATCCGCGTGTCGTGGTCGACCGCGAAGCCGAGCTGGTCGGCGTAGAAGGCCTTCGCGCGGTCCAAGTCCGCGACGGGCACCACGACCACTTCGAGCGTCCACTGCATGTCGTCCGTCTCCTAGTTCGCCTGACCAACACCCCTATGACGTCGCGCCGGCTCGGAACTCATCGCCCGGACCCGGCGCGTACCCTGCGGGAATGGTCCGCACCTACGCCATCACGGCCATGGTCGTGGCGCTGGCGCCTTTCCAGTGGTCCGCGAAGCCGCTCCCGCAGCCGATGAAGAGCCAGCTGAAGGAGCGCGGGTTCTGGCACAAGGGCTGCCCGGTCGGGCTCGGCGACCTGCGGCTGCTGACGGTCACGCACTACGGCTTCGACCGCCGTTCGCACACGGGCCGGCTGATCGTCAGCAAGAGCGCCGCCCGCCCGCTCAGCAGCGCGTTCCGGACGATGTACGCCAACCGCTTCCCGATCCGCCACATGCGCTTCAGGGACTTCTACGGTCCCAGGCGGCAGCGGCCGAACGACGTCACCGCCTCGTTCGAGTGCCGCCAGGCGGTGCCCTCGCCGTGCACCGGCGGCAGCGGGACCGGCACGTGGTCCAACCACGCGTACGGGCTCGCCGTCGACATCAACCCGCGCGAGAACCCGTACGTCGGCTGCGGCCAGAGCAACGACCCGACGGCGCAGTCCTACCGCAACCGCGGCCGCAAGCGGCCCGGGATGATCGGCGGGAGGACGGTGCGCGCGTTCGCGGCGGCCGGCTGGGAGTGGGGAGGCTCGTGGTCCGGCGACACCAAGGACTACATGCACTTCTCACACAACGGCCACTGACCGGGAATAACCACGGCGCAGAGGCGTTCTCGGATGCATGACCATGACGCTCCTCATCGCCTCCGCCCTCGCCACCACCGTGCCCTGCCTGGGCATCTGGCTCGCTGATGCGCAGCGCCGCGTCAGCGCGCATGGATGACCTCGAGCTTGATCCCGTCCGGGTCGAGGAAGAACACCGCGTAGCGATCGGGCTCGCGGTCGTACTCCCTCGGCCCCTGCAGGATCTCGGCGCCGAGCTTCTCCAGCACGCGCCCCACGTCGTCGACGAGCGCGCGCGAGCCCGCCGCGAACGCGACGTGGTGCAGCCCCGGCGCCCGCAGGTCGTGGTCGCGCTCGCGTGACGCGGGCGTGAGGATCAGCCACGCCGACGCGCCGGGCAGGCCCCAGGCCGCGCCGCCGTCATCGCGCGGTTCGGGCTCGAAGCCGAGCACGCGCAGCCACGGGTCGTAGAACGCCCGCGAGGCGGGCACGTCGCGTACGGACAGGCGCAGATGGTCGATGAAGGCCACCCGGGCGACGGTACATCCCGCGCTCGTTCCCGGGATACTGAGCCCATGGGAGAGCTCACCTACTCCGCGATCGCCTCGCTCGACGGCTACGTCGCCGACGAGCACGGAAAGTGGGACTGGTCGATGCCCTCCGAGGAGGTGCACGCGTTCGTCAACGACCGCGCGCGCGGCGCCCGCACGCACCTTTACGGGCGCCGGATGTACGAGGTGCTGGTCGCATGGGAGACGATGGACGACCCTGCCCCGGTGATGCGCGACTTCGCGGAGATCTGGCGCGCGGCGGACAAGGTCGTGTACTCGACGACGCTGGAGGAGCCGCGCAGCGCCCGCACACGGATCGAGCGCCGCTTCGACCCCGACGCCGTGCGCGCGCTCAAGGCCGAGGGCGACTGCGTGATCGGCGGCCCCGAGCTCGCCGCGGAGGCGCTCGCCGCCGGCCTCGTCGACCGGATCGAGCTGCTGCTCTCGCCCGTTCTCGTGGGCGGCGGCAAGCCCGCGCTGCCCGAGGGCGCCAGCGTCCGCCTGGAGCTGCTGGACGAGCGCCGCTTCGACAACGGCGTCGTCCACCTGGGCTACCGCGTCCAGTCGTAGCGGTTGATCGATCGCGCGTCGAGCGCGAGCGGTTGACAGGCGTGCACCGTTGACGGACGCGCCTCCAACCCGGACCCTGGGGGGAGTTCTCTACCTCGGAAGGGGCGGATGGCATGCCGATGCGGCGAGCTGGAGCTGAGGCCTTCGGGACGTTCGTGCTGGTGTTCGGCGGCGTCGGGACCGCGGTCATTGCTGGCGAGGCGGTCGGCGCGCTCGGGGTGGCGTTCGCGTTCGGGCTCTCGCTGCTGGCGATGGCCTACGCGATCGGGCCGCTGTCGGGCTGCCACATCAACCCGGCGGTGACGATGGGGCTGCTCGTCGCCCGCCGGATCGGCGTCTCGGAGGCGGTCCGCTACTGGATCGCCCAGGTCATCGGCGCGATCGTCGCGGCGGCGCTGCTGCTCGTCGTCGCCAAGGCGCGCCAGGGCGGCTACGACGCCGGCGTCGAGGGCTTCGGCGCCAACGGCTACGGCGACCACTCGCCCGAGGGCTACGACCTCGGCGGCGCGCTGATCGCGGAGATCGTGCTGACCGGCTTCCTCGTGTTCACGGTGCTCGCGGCCACCGACCGGATTGCCAGCGTCGCGTTCGCGGGGATCCCGATCGGGCTCGTGCTGACGCTGATCCACCTCGTCGGCATCCCGATCACGAACACCTCGGTCAACCCGGCCCGCAGCATCGGCCCCGCGCTGTTCGTCGGCGGCTGGGCGCTCGAGCAGCTGTGGCTGTTCATCGTCGCGCCGCTCGCCGGCGCCCTGCTCGCGGCGCTCCTGCACCGCGCGCTGTTCGCGGCGGCCGCGCCGATCGAGCCCGAGGAGTCCGCCGTCGCGGCGGAGCCGGCACGGGCGGCGCCCGCCGGCACCTGAGCAGCTCGCGACGTCGCCGCTTCGTCACGGCGACGTGCGCGAGACTCCTGGGATGGCCGACACCGCCCGCCTCGCCGTGCTCGTCGACGCCGACAACGCGACGGCAAGCGCCACCGCCGAGCTGATGGCCGAGATCGCCAAGTACGGCACGCCGACGATCCGGCGCGCGTACGGCGACTGGACCACCCAGAACCTCGCGGGCTGGAAGGACCACCTGCTGCGGCACGCGATCCAGCCGATCCAGCAGTTCGCCTATACGCGGGGGAAGAACTCCACCGACTCGTCGCTGATCATCGACGCGATGGACGTGCTGTACGCCGGCAACGTCGAGGGCTTCGTGATCGTCTCGAGCGACAGCGACTTCACGCGGCTGGCGACCCGGCTGCGGGAGTCGGGCAAGACGGTCTACGGGATCGGCCGGCGCGAGACGCCCGAGGCGTTCGTGAAGGCATGCGACCGCTTCATCTACCTCGACCTCCTGGGCGCCGAGCCGCCCGAGGTGGCGCAGGCCCACGACCCGAAGCTCGAGCGCCTGCTTCGGCCCGCGATCACCGGCACCGCGAAGGTCGACGGCTGGGCGCCCCTGTCGGCGGTCGGTGGGTACCTGAGCGCGCAGAATCCCGGGTTCGACACGCGCAGCCACGGCTACGCCAAGCTCGGCGAGTTGGTGCGCGCGCAGCCCTACGTCGTCGTGCGGGAGGTCGGCGGGCCGCCGGGACCAACCCAGCTCTGGGTGAGCCTCTCCCGCTCGAACGGGGCTGGACGTTAAGCCTGCGCCCGATCGGATATGACCCACACGTGACCGATGCCGATCGCCTGAACGCCCGCGAGCACCCGCAGCCCCACGCCTACCTCGGCGCCCATCCGGACGGCGACGGCGTGATCGTCCGCGCCTGGCGGCCCGCCGCCGCCTCCGTCGCCGTCGTCGCCGGCCGCGGGAAGCCCGTCCCGCTGGAGCAGGTGCACCCGGCCGGCGTCTTCGAGGGCCTGATCCCCAAGGCGGAGCTGCCGCTCTCCTATCGCTTCGACGTCGACTACGGCGACGGCACGCAGCCCGCGGAGGACCCCTACCGCTTCCTGCCCACGATCGGCGAGCTCGACCTGCACCTCGTCGGCGAGGGCCGCCACGAGGAGCTGTGGGAGAAGCTCGGCGCGCACGTGCGCGAGATCGACGGCGTGCGCGGGACCGCCTTCGCCGTCTGGGCGCCGTCGGCCCGCTCGGTCTCCGTCGTCGGCGACTTCAACTTCTGGGACGGCCGCATCCACCCGATGCGCTCGCTCGGCTCCAGCGGCATCTGGGAGGTCTTCCTGCCGGGCGTCGGAGCGGGCAACCGCTACAAGTTCGAGATCCTCACGCAGGACGGCGAGGTCCGCCTGAAGGCCGACCCGCTCGCGTTCGAGACCGAGGTCCCGCCCAAGACGGCCTCGGTCGTCAGCGAGTCCACGCACGAGTGGACGGACGACGCGTGGCTGAAGTCGCGCCGCGAGAGCGTCCCGCTCGAGGGCCCGATGTCGATCTACGAGGTCCACCTGGGCTCGTGGCGGCTGAACCCGCTGGAGGACAACCGCTCGCTGAGCTACCTCGAGCTGGCCGACGAGCTCGCGGCCTACGCGCGCGACATGGGCTTCACCCACATCGAGCTGATGCCGGTGATGGCGCACCCGTTCGCGGGCTCCTGGGGCTACCAGGTGACGGGCTACTTCGCCCCGACCCCGCGCTTCGGCTCCCCCGACGACTTCAAGGCGTTCGTCGACCGCCTGCACTCGCACGGCCTCGGCGTGATCCTCGACTGGGTCCCGGCGCACTTCCCGCGCGACGACTTCGCGCTCGCGCGCTTCGACGGCACCGCGCTGTACGAGCACGCCGACCCGCGCCGCGGCGCGCACCCCGACTGGGGCACGCTGATCTTCAACTACGGGCGCAGCGAGGTCCGCAACTTCCTCGTCTCCAACGCCCTGTTCTGGCTGCGCGAGTACCACGCGGACGGCATCCGCGTCGACGCCGTCGCCTCCATGCTCTACCTCGACTACTCGCGCGAGGCGGGCGAGTGGGTGCCCAACGAGCACGGCGGGCGCGAGGACCTCGACGCGGTCGCGATGCTCAAGGAGTTCAACGAGGTGACCCACGCCCGCGAGCCGGGGATCGTCTCGGCGGCGGAGGAGTCGACCGCCTGGCCGGGCGTCTCGCGACCGACCTACCTCGGCGGGCTCGGCTTCGGCTTCAAGTGGAACATGGGCTGGATGCACGACACGCTGTCCTACTTCCAGCAGGACCCCGTGCACCGCCGCTGGCACCACCACGAGCTGACCTTCTCGCTCGTCTACGCGTTCACGGAGAACTTCATCCTGCCGCTCAGCCACGACGAGGTCGTGCACGGCAAGGGCTCGCTGATCACGAAGATGCCGGGCGACCGCTGGCAGAAGCGCGCCAACCTGCGCTCGCTGTACGCGTACATGTGGGCGCACCCCGGCAAGAAGCTGCTGTTCATGGGCCAGGAGTTCGCCCAGGAGGCGGAGTGGAGCGAGGAGCGCTCGCTCGACTGGCACCTGCTCGAGAACACCGAGCACGCCGGCATCCAGGCGCTCGTTCGCGACCTCAACCTCCGCTACCGCAACGAGCCGGCGCTGTGGGAGATGGACTTCGACCACACTGGCTTCTGGTGGATCGAGGCCAACGCGGCGGAGCACAACGTGTTCGCATTCGCGCGCCGCTCGAAGGACTCCGAGCGCGTGATCGTGTTCGCCGCCAACCTCTCGCCCGTGCCGCGGCACGGCTACCGGATCGGCTTCCCGCGCTCCGGCCGCTGGGTCGAGGCGCTCAACACCGACTCCACCTACTACGGCGGCTCGGACGTCGGCAACCTCGGCGGCGTCATCGCCGAGCCGATGGGCTGGCACTCGCAGCCGTTCTCCGCGGAGGTCACGCTGCCCCCGCTCGGCGCCCTGTGGCTCGTCCCCGAGGAGCAGGCACTGGCGAAGGAGCCGCCGCGCCCGTAGGCTGAGCCCTCCGCGCGTGGCGGAGGGTCGATGTGACACAGAGGAGCGAAGCAACGATGCGGGGGTTGCTCGAGGGGCTCCCCGACTCGATCGTCGGGGCGCGGCGCGACGGCACGATCGTGTTCGTCAACGCGCTCGCCGAGGAGCTGTTCGGCTACTCCGAGGCCGATCTGCTCGGCCGGCCGATCTCCATGCTGTGGCCGGAGCGGGTGCGCGAGCGGTACGAGCGCAACACGGCGCTGTACTTCCAGCTCGAGCACCCGCTGCGGTTCTCCGCCCGCGCCTACGGCCTGCGCCGTGACGGGTCCGAGTTCGTCGGCGAGATGAGTTGGGGCATCGTCCAGGACGAGGAGGGTCCGATGCTGCTCGCCGTCGGCCGCGACATCACCGAGCGCCTCGAGGCCGAGCGGCGCCTGCGCCGCCAGTCCGAGGAGCAGGCGGCGGTCGCCGCGCTGGGGGAGCGTGCGCTGCGCGGCGTCGCGCCGGCCGACCTGGCCCGCGAGGCCGCGGAGCGGGTCGGGATGGCGCTGAGCGCCGAGCGCGTGCTGATCGTGGAGCCGCCGGCGCGAGCCGACGGACAGCCGGTCGCGCTCGCCTCGTGGGGCGCCGGGGAGGACGCGCCCGACGCGCAGACCGGCGCGCAGGCGGCGATGCGCGGTCAGGCACCGGTCGCCGTCGACGGCGGCTGGAGCGTCGCGATCCGCACGGGCGAGGAGGTCTTCGGCGCGATCACGGCCTACGGCGCTTCGGCGCCCGAGGAGCTGCGCGCGTTCCTGGTCGCGGTCGCCAACGTGCTCGCCACCGCCTACGCGCGCCTGCGCTCGGAGCAGCGGATGCGCCACCAGGCGCTGCACGACCCGCTGACGCGGCTCGCCAACCGCGCGCTCTGCCGTGACCGGCTCGAGCACGCGCTCGCGCACGCCGAGCGCGCGGGCTCCCACGCCGCGGTGCTCTACGTCGACGTCGACGACTTCAAGCGCGTCAACGACCTCTACGGCCACTCGGCGGGCGACGCCGTGCTGGTCGCGCTCGCTCGCCGGCTCGCCGCCGCCGTGCGCCCGGCGGACACCGTCGCGCGCCTCGGCGGCGACGAGTTCGTCGTCGTCTGCGAGGACGTCGACGAGCGCGTGGCGCTCGGGCTCGGCTGGCGCGTCGCGGCCGCCGTGCAGGAGCCGCTGGAGGTCGACGGCACCCAGCACCGCATCTCCGCCAGCGTCGGGATCGCGCTCGGCAGCGGCGCGGAGACGGATGCCGAGAGCCTGGTCTCCAACGCCGACTCGGCGGCCTACAGGGCCAAGGAGGCGGGGCGCGGCAACGTCGAGATCTTCGACGAGCGCCTGCGCCGCAGCGCGGTCGCGCGCGTGCGCACCGAGGCCGACCTCGAGCTCGCGCTCGACCGCCGCGAGCTCGAGCTCGTCTTCCAGCCGATCGTCGCGCTCGGCGACGGCGCGAACGTCGGCCGCGAGGCGCTGCTGCGCTGGCGGCGCGGCGGCGGCGAGGCGACGCTGGCGCCCGCGGACTTCATCTCGGTCGCCGAGGAGTCGGGCCTGATCGTGCCGATCGGCTCGTGGGTGCTCGAGCAGGCCTGCCACGCCGCCGTGGGCGGCTCCGGCTGGACGTCGGTGAACCTGTCACCGCGCCAGGTCGCTGAGCCCGGCCTGGTCCGCACCGTCGCCCAGGCGCTCGAGCGCAGCGGGCTGCCGCCGGGCGCGCTCTCGCTCGAGGTCACCGAGACCGCGCTGCTGGAGGTCTCGCCTTCGACGACGCGCAACGTGACCGCCCTCAAGGAGCTCGGCGTGCGGCTCGTGCTCGACGACTTCGGCACGGGCTACTCGTCGCTGCAGCACCTGCGCGACCTGCCCGTCGACATGGTCAAGATCGACCGCTCGTTCGTGATGAACATGACCCCCACCCGCCCAGGCCGGCCCGAGGCGGCGATCGTGGGAGCCGTGGTGTTCATGTGCGCCGCGCTCGGGATGGACGTCGTCGCCGAGGGCGTCGAGAACGAGGCCCAGGCGGACCTGCTGCGCGACATGGGCTGCCCGCTCGCGCAGGGCTTCCACTTCGGCCGCCCGGCGCCGACGCTCAGCCCGGCGTAGGCCTCAGCGCCGCTTGAGCGCGCCGACCCACACGGAGCGGCTCGTGCCCGGCACGTGCGCGCCGCCGTCGCGCGCGATCACGCGCACCCGGTAGATCCGCGCGCCGCGCCGCTTGCGCACCTTGAAGCCGTAGCGCGAGCGGTTGGCGCCCGCTGCGCGCGGGTTCGTGCCGCGCACGAACACCCAGCCGCCGCGGCGCGTCCGGCGCTGCAGCACCGCGCGGCCGCGCGGCACCGCGGGCACGACCGAGCCACGGACGCGCACGGCGCGCCGCGTCGCCCGCCGCACGCTCGCCCCGACCTTGACGGCGACGTTGGCGATCACCGGCGCGCTGACGGCCTGCACCGACGTGCGCGTGAGCGCGCGCAGGCGCGTGGCCGAGAACAGCGAGGGCACGAAGAAGCGGAAGCTGCCGTCGCGGTTCGCCCGGATCTGCGCGGGCGTGCCGATCGAGGAGAACGGGCCGCCGAACGGGAAGTCCTGGCGCTCGAGGGCGACCTGGATCCCGTTGACGCCACGTCCCGTGACGCGGCCGAAGACCTCGATCCCCTCGCCCCAGGTCGTACGCGGGGCGGCCGTCTGCAGCGTGATCGCGGTCGGCTCGCGGCTGGTGGTGAAGGTGCGGTTGCGACTCACCCGGCGCCCCGCCTCGTTCGTGGCCACCACGCGGTAGTGGTAGCGGTGGTACGGCTCCAGCCCGCCGATCGTCTCGGCGACCGCGACGGCGGAGTCGCCGGAGCCGACCGCGCGCTCCGGCGTGCGCGAGCCGTAGGACTGCGAGAGCCCGTACTCGAAGTGGAAGCTCGTGGCGCCGCGGTTCGGGTCGATCCGGCTGCGCAGTGACGCGCTCGTCGGCCCGACCTCGCGCGCCACGGTCGAGGAGAGGCTCGGCAGCGACGGGCCGGCGGCGGTGCGGAACGTGCGGTCGGAGCCCGTGACGGTGCCGTCGGCGTTGGTCGCCACGAGGCGATAGTGGTACGTCGTGCCCGCGCTGAGGCCGCTGACCTGGACCGACACCGCCTCGGGGTCGTTGCCCGCGGTCGTGTCGCCGCCGCCGGACTCGAGCCCGTACGCGGTCGTCGTGCCGTACTCGAAGTGCCAGCTCGTCACCGCGCCGCCCGGGTCGACGGTGCCGCTCAGCGTGGCGGCCGTCCGGCCCACGCCGGAGGCGGTGCCCGTGGCGGCGGTCGGCGCCGCGGCGAGCGCGACGGCCGGCAGAGCGAGGATCAGGAGGATGCAGGAGACGGGAATCAGGCGCATGGCGCTCCTTCAACACGCGCACCCAGCCGGTGTTTCGGCGCCGCGGTGCTAGGGATAACCCGCAGCGAGATGTCCGGCCCCTATCCCTTCGAGCGCCGCTTCGGCGCCTTCCCGATCGGCGACGGCCGCGCGGAGTTCCGCGTCTGGGCGCCCCGCCGCGAGCGGGTGCGGCTGCGCATCGGCGACCGCGAGCACGAGCTCGAGCCCGCCGGCCACGGCGTGCTGGAGGCGATCGTCGAGGCGCGCCCGGGGGAGGACTACGCGTTCGAGACGGAGGGAATCGAGTTCCCGGACCCCGCCAGCCGCTGGCAGGCCAACGGCCTGCGCGGTCGCTCGCGGCTGCTCGACACGGGCGCCTTCCGCTGGACCGACGACGGCTTCGAGGCGCCGGCGCTGCGCGACTCGGTCCTCTACGAGCTGCACGTCGGGACGTTCACGCGCGAGGGCACCTTCGACGCGGCGATCGAGCATCTGCGCGGCCTGCGCGAGCTCGGCGTCACGACGATCGAGCTGATGCCGCTGGCCGCCTTCCCCGGCCGGCACGGCTGGGGCTACGACGGCGTATACATCAGCGCGGCGCACGACCCCTACGGCGGCCCGGAGGGCCTGCAGCGCTTCGTCGACGCCGCACACAGCGAGGGGCTCGCGGTGCTGCTCGACGTCGTCTACAACCACGTCGGGGCGTCCGGCGTGCAGGGCCTCGAGTGCTTCGGCCCGTACTTCACCTCGCACTACGAGACGCCGTGGGGCCAGGCGATGAACTTCGACGACCGCGACTCCGACGCGGTGCGCGAGTGGGTGCTGCAGAGCGCGGAGCAGTGGATCCGCGACTTCCACATCGACGGCCTGCGCCTGGACGCGATCCACGCGATCGTCGACTCCAACCCCGAGCACCTGGTGGCCGCGGTGTGCCGCCGGGTGCACGCCGCCAATCCGCGCGCGATCGTGATCGCGGAGTCCGGGCTCAACGACCCGAACGTGATCACCCGCTGGGGCTGCGACGGCGTCTGGGCAGACGACTTCCACCACGCGCTGCGGGTGCTGCTGACCGGCGACCGCGAGGGCTACTACGCGGAGTTCGGCACGCTGGCCGCGCTGGCGAAGGTGCTGCACCGCCCGCACTTCCACGACGGCACCTACTCGAGCTTCCGCGGCCGGCGCTTCGGCGCGAAGGCCGACGCGGTGGCGCCCGAGGCGTTCGTGGTCTTCTCCTCCAACCACGACCAGGTCGGCAACCGCGCGCTCGGGGACCGGCTGCCCGTCGCGGCGCGCCCGCTCGCCGCCTTCATGACCCTTCTGGCACCGTTCACGCCGATGCTGTTCCAGGGGGAGGAGCACGGGGAGCGCGCGCCGTTCCAGTTCTTCTCCGACCACATCGACGAGGAGATCGCGACCGCTACGCGCGAGGGCCGCCGGCGCGAGTTCGCCGCCTTCGCGGAGTTCGCCGGCGAGGAGGTCCCCGACCCGCAGGACGAGGCGACCTTCCTGGCCTCCAAGCTCACGCGCGAGGGCGAGCCCGCCGGCCTGCGCGAGCTCTACGCCGCTCTCCTGCGGGCGCGCGCCGAGCTGCCGCCCGGCGACGCCACCGACATCGCCTTCGACGAGCACGCGGGCTGGCTGCGCCTGCGCCGCGGCCCCTACACGCTGCTCGCGAACTTCTCCCAGCGGGACGTCCACGTCCCGGTGGAGGACACCCTCGAGACCGTGCTGGCCACGCACCACGCGACCCTGGAGCCCGGCTTCGTCGTGCTGCCGGGTCTGTCGGGAGCCCTGCTGAAGTGACCGAGATCTGGCCGGGCCGGCCATTCCCGCTCGGTCCCACGTGGGACGGCGAGGGCACCAACTTCTCGCTCTTCTCCGAGAGCGCCGAGCGCGTCGAGCTGTGCCTGTTCGACGACGCCAACAACGAGACGCGCGTCGAGATCTGCGAGCGCACCGCGTACCAGTGGCACGGCTACCTCCCGGGGGTCGGCCCCGGTCAGCGCTACGGCTACCGCGTGCACGGTCCCTACGATCCGGCGAACGGGCACCGCTTCAACCCGCACAAGCTGCTGATCGACCCGTACGCGAAGTCGATCGAGGGCAAGGTGCGCTGGAACCGCGCCAACGTGCTCCCGTACGTGCGGACGCCGGGCGCCGGCGACGACGCAGACCTCGAGATGGACGAGGAGGACTCCGCCGTGGCGATCCCCAAGTCCGTCGTCATCGACCCCCACTTCGACTGGGAGGACGACAGCCCGCCGAACCGCCCCTTCCACGAGACGGTGATCTACGAGACGCACGTCAAGGGCTTCACGATGCGCCACCCGGACGTCCGCGAGGACCTGCGCGGGACCTACGCCGGGCTCGCCGACCCCGCCGCGCTCGAGTACCTCAAGAACCTCGGCGTGACCGCCGTCGAGCTGCTGCCGATCCATCACATCGCGGACGAGTCCTTCCTCCCCGAGCGCGGCCTGACGAACTACTGGGGCTACTCGACCATCGGGTTCTTCGCGCCGTTCTCCAAGTACGCCGCGACCGGCATCCGCGGGCAGGAGGTGCGCGAGTTCAAGGGCATGGTCAAGGCCCTGCACCGGGCGGGCATCGAGGTGATCCTCGACGTGGTCTACAACCACACCGCCGAGGGCAACCACCTCGGCCCGATGCTGTCCTTCAAGGGCGTCGACAACGCCAGCTACTACCGGCTGATGCCCGACGACAAGCGGCACTACCTGGACTTCACGGGCACGGGGAACTCGCTCAACCCGGTCCACCCGAGCGTCCTGCGGCTGATCATGGACTCGCTGCGCTACTGGGTCTCCGAGTGTCACGTCGACGGCTTCCGCTTCGACCTCGCGAGCGCGCTGGCGCGCGAGCTCTACGACGTCGACCGGCTCGCCTCGTTCTTCGACACGATCCATCAGGACCCCGTGCTCAGCCAGGTCAAGCTGATCGCCGAGCCGTGGGACGTCGGCCCGGGCGGCTACCAGGTCGGCAACTTCCCGGTGCTGTGGTCGGAGTGGAACGGCATCTACCGCGACGTGATGCGCGACTTCTGGCGCGGGCGGGCGAGCATCGCCGACTTCGCCTCGCGGCTGACGGGCTCCAGCGACCTCTACGAGGACGACGGGCGCCACCCGTTCGCCTCGATCAACTTCATCACGGCCCACGACGGCTTCACGCTGCGCGACCTCGTCTCCTACAACGACAAGCACAACGAGGCCAACCTCGAGGACAACCGCGACGGCACCGACGACAACCGCTCGTGGAACTGCGGCGTCGAGGGGGAGACCGACGACCCGGAGATCCGCGCACTCCGGACCCGCCAGCAGAAGAACTTCCTGGCCACGCTGCTGCTGTCCCAGGGCACGCCGATGCTGCTCGGCGGCGACGAGTTCGGGCGCTCGCAGGGCGGCAACAACAACGCCTGGTGCCAGGACAACGAGATCTCCTGGTTCGACTGGGAGGAGGTGGCGGCATCCTCTGAGCTGCTGGAGTTCGCGCGCGAGCTGATCGCGCTGCGCCACGCGCACCCGGTCTTCCGCCGCCGCCAGTACCTGCACGGCACCGACGAGGAGGGCTCCGGCTTGCCCGACGTGTGGTGGTTCCGGCCCGACGGCCGGCGCATGACCCAGACCGACTGGGACGACGGCGGCACGCGGTTGCTCGGGATGCTCCTCAACGGCGAGGAGATCGTGACCCCGGACGAGCGCGGGGGGCGGATCGTCGACGACTCGTTCGTGCTGCTCTTCAACGCCGGCCACGAGGACGCGGAGCTCACGTTGCCGCCGCGGCGCTTCGGCGCCGAGTGGACCTGCGAGCTGCGCACGGACGCCGGTGACTGCGGCGGGACGTTCGGCCCGGGGGCGGCGGTCTCGCTGATCTCGCGCTCCCTCATGCTCCTGCGGCGGACCGCGGCATGACCGCTCTGCTCGCCACATACCGGCTGCAGCTCGGCGGCGGCTTCGGGTTCGCGCAGGCGCGCGAGCTCGTGCCCTACCTGCGCGACCTCGGCGTCAGCCACCTCTACCTGCCGCCGTCGTTCCAGGCGCGCGAGGGCTCCACGCACGGCTACGACGTGGTCGATCCCACCTCGATCTCGAACGAGCTCGGCGG
>DATFQI010000198.1:0-10707 GCA_035264365.1 Solirubrobacteraceae bacterium | reverse complement strand
TCAGCCGCTTGGCGGTCGTGGCGTCGACGGTCGCGCGGGCCGAGTGGCTGCCCGCCTTGTTCGCCTGCCCGAACAGCGACAGCACGCCCTTGCGCAGGACGCTGCCGATCCGCGAGCTGTTGCGGGTCAGGCGCAGCGAGGCGGGGGCCGGCGGCGTCACGGTCGGCGCCGGGGTCACCGTCGGCGATACCGTCGGGCTCGGGGTCCCGGTCTCGTCCGGCGTCGGGGAAGTGACAGTCGGCTCGGGGGGCGCGCTCGTTGTGGCGCTGAGCAAGAAGGACTGAGCATTGCGGGTCCAGTTCCAGTCCTTGGTCACCCCGTTCCACAAGCCCGTGTGCGAGACGTCCGTGTTCGCGACAACGGCCGTGATGCGCGAGAAGCGCCCCGGATCCGGCAGCGTCACTGTGATCTTCCCGTCCCCGTCGAGCGTCCCGACGACCCGCGTCTGGCTCCCGTTCTCGAACCCGACGAGCGCAATGCTTCCCGTGATCCCGGCGGGCAGGCCGCCCGTCAGATACAGGTTGTCCGCATCCGGCGGGGCGATGTCATACAGCGCAAATGCCGTGTGATCGAGTGTACCGCTGGCAGGCGCCCCACCGACGGGGAGCGGTCCTCCGGAGCGCACCTCGGACGGGAACGTCACGCCCTCCCGGATCCCGCTGTTCGCGGCGTCCCACTCGGCGGTGGCCGCGAAGAAGCTCGCCAGCTCAGAGCCGAAGCCCGCTCCGCCAGCGCCGCGAATCACGGTGTCGTACGCAGCAGGGGCGAAGCCTCCGCCGTCGACCGTGATTGACGCCGACGCGGCCCACGCCTGGCGGATGATGTCTTGACCGAACCGGGCGTCGAGCCAGTGGTTCCAGATCGCCGACCCGTACATCTTGCTGTCCGTCGAGGCGACGGGCACTTCCGGCTTCGACGCCCACGATCCGAGGTACGCCAGATAGTCGTTCGCGGCGTCGTAGACCTTCTCCTCGGCCCAGGTCGCCGTCGACTCGAGCATCCACAGGTCCTGCAAGCTGTCGTAGCGGTACTGCAATACGTGATTGAGCTCGTGCGCGGCGGTAACGTGGACCGGGACCGTCGGAATGCCGTCGTACCCAGGGAATTCTGCATCGGAGTAGTCGTTGTCTAGCACCAGATAGCCCGAGGAGCTGCGCGCGTTGTCCTCGGGGACCGCGTAGCCGTAGGCATCGTCCCCGATGTTCGAGAGGTAGACGTCCAGAAGGTTACTGCCGCCCCGCCCGCTGTCGGACAGCGGCGAGAGCCAGCCGAGTTCATCGACCTCGCGGGTCAGGGACTGCTCGAAGCTGTTGACGACCAGGTCGACAAAATCGGGTCGCCCGTTCCCGCCGCCTTCAATGTCTTCGGATGGCGGCGCATCGACGGTGCTTCCCACCACCCAATGCACGCAGACCCGCGCCGTGCAGCTCATGCGGCGATCGCCGGGGGGCGCGGTCCACTGCCCCGGGCCCGTGCCGTTGGTGGGGCGGGCCAGGATGGCGGCCGCCCGTTTGCGGTCGCTCGGGGCAAGCTCGGAGCGCTGCCTCGCCATCTCCACGAGCGCCAGCGTCAGCTTGTGCTTGTCGCGGATCTCCTTCTGACCGAGCAGCGACTCCACCCGGTCGAGTGCCTTCTCGGCGGACTGGCGGTCGAAGCGGTCGCTCTGGGCCCGGGCCGGAGCGGCGACCGCGAGGAACGACGAGACGACGGCAATCAGCACGATATGGCGGAGCATCCGCGGCACATGGTCGCAAGGCGTCACGCGTGTTCAACCCCCCAGGACGCACATGGTTGCGGCGGCGGGCGCCCGAGCCCGCTGCGGGAGGTCTACCGGCGCGGTGCCCGCTCGGGCGGGCCGAGCACCTTCATCGCGGCCCGCAGCACCGGCTCGGGCATCCGCTGCGTCTGCTTCAGGGCCGCCATCCCGGCCTTGCCGCGGCGCGGCGTGCCGCGGCCGAACTGGCGCGAGAGCGGCGGCCCGTCGGCCGGGAAGGAGTGATGGAGCGGCAGCTCGCCCGCGGACTCGCCGAGCGCGCGGGCGATCACCATCCGCTGGATCTCGCTCGTGCCCTCGAAGATCGTGTAGAGCTTCGCGTCGCGGTACCACTTCTCGACCGGCAGGTCGGAGATGTAGCCCCAGCCGCCGCACGTCTGGATCGCCTGCTCGGTCGCGCGCACGGCGACCTCGGAGGCCTTGAGCTTGCTCATCGAGCCCTCGGCGTGCTGGAACGGCACGCGGTTGGCCGCCATCCACGCGGCGCGCCAGGTGAGCAGCCGCGCCGCGTCGAGGTCGGCCGCGAGATCGGCGAGCGGGAACGAGACGCCCTGCTTGTCGATGATCGGCCCGCCGAACGCCTCGCGCCCCGTCGCGTAGTCGGCCGCGAACTCGAGCGCGGCGCGCGCGATCCCGAGGGCCTGCGCGGCGACCATCGGGCGCGTCTGCTCGAACGCGCCGAGCGTGGCCGAGCCGCGGTCCTTGCCACCGCCGCGGCCGGCGGCCTCGGCCTGCGCCTCGCGCGCCCGCTCCAGGCTCGCCTCGAGCTTGGCGTCGCCGCCGAGCAGGTTCTCGGCCGGGACGCGCACTCCGTCGAAGCGCAGCTCCGCGGTGTGCGACGCGCGGCAGCCGAGCTTGTCGAGCTTGCGCACGAGCTCCAGCCCGGGCGCGCCGCCGGGCACCACGAACAGCGCCTGGCCGCGGTGGCCGAGCTCGGGGTCGACCGTGGCGTTGACCACGTGCACGTTCGCGATGCCGCCGTTGCCGATCCACATCTTGTGGCCGTCGAGGACCCACGCGTCGCCGTCGCGGCGGGCGCGGGTGCGCAGGTTGCGCACGTCGCTGCCGCCCTCGGGCTCGGAGATCGCCAGCGCGGCGAGCTTGAGGTCGCCGGGATCGCCGAAGCACTCCGGCGCCCAGCGCAGCAGCTGCTCGGGCGTCGCGGCCTGGGCCATCGCGCTCAGCGCCAGGCCCGGCATCACGATCGCCAGCCCGATGCCGGCGCAGCCCCAGAACAGCTCCTCCATGAACAGCGGCAGCGAGAGGCCTGTCGGGTCGCCGATCAGGTCGCGGTAGAAGAGCGGGTTGTAGAAGCCCTCGCGCGCGGCGGCCTCGATCACCTCCCACGGGAACTCCTGCTGCTTGTCGTAGCGCGGCGCGGCCGGCCGCACCACCTCCTCGGCGAAGCGGTGGGTCCGCTCGATCAGGTCGTGGTGCGCTGGCGTCAGCGAGAAGTCGAAGCTCACTTCTCCATCACCGCCACGACGCCCTGGCCGCCGGCGGCGCAGATCGAGATCAGCCCGCGGCCGGAGCCCTTCTCGTCGAGCAGCTTCGCGAGTGTCGCGACGATCCGCCCGCCGGTGGCGGCGAACGGGTGCCCGGCGGCCAGCGAGGAGCCGTTGACGTTGAGCTTGGCGCGGTCGATCGTGCCGAGCCCGTCGTTCTCCCACGCCGCGAGGGTGGCCAGCACCTGCGAGGCGAACGCCTCGTGGATCTCGTAGAAGTCGAAGTCCTGCAGCGTCAGCCCGGCCTTCTCGAGCAGCTTCGGGACGGCGCGCACGGGCGCCATCAGCAGGCCCTCGCCGCCGTCGACGTAGTCGACCGCGGCGGTCTGCACGTGCGTGATGTGCGCGAGCACGGGCAGGCTGTGCGCCGCCGCCCACTCGTCGCTGGCCAGCAGCACGACCGCCGCGCCGTCGGAGAGCGGCGTCGAGTTGCCGGCGGTCATCGTGCCGTCCTCACCGCCGAACACCGGCTTGAGCTTCGCCAGCTTCTCCACGGACGAGTCCGGGCGCAGGTTCTGGTCGCGCTCGAGCCCGGCGTAGGGCGTGACGAGGTCGTCGAAGAAGCCGCGGTCATAGGCGGCCGCGAGGCGCTGGTGGCTGGTGGCGGCGAGCTCGTCCTGGGCCTCGCGTGCGACGTTCCACTCCTTGGCGGTGATCGCGGCGTGCTCGCCCATGCTCAGGCCGGTCCGCGGCTCGGCGTTGCGCGGGATGTCGGGCACGAGCTGGCTCGGCCGGAGCTTGCCGATCAGCTTCGCACGCTGCCCGGTGCTCTTGGCGCGGCGGGCCTCCATCAGCACCTTGCGCAGGTCCTCGTTGAGGCCGACCGGCGCGTCGGAGGCGGTGTCGGTGCCGCCCGCGATGCCGACGTCGATCTGCCCGAGCGCGATCTTGTTGGCGACGAGCACCGCGGCTTCGAGGCCGGTGTCGCACGCCTGCTGGATGTCGTAGGCGGGGGAGGTGGAGGCGAGCTGGGAGCCGAGCACCGACTCGCGCGTCAGGTTGAAGTCGCGCGCGTGCTTGAGCACGGCGCCGGCGACGACCTCGTCGACCTGCTCGCCCTGCAGGGAGAAGCGGGCGACCAGGCCGTCGATGGCTGCGGTGAGCATCGCCTGGTTGGACTCGGTGGCGTAGGGGCCGTTCGCGCGGGCGAAGGGGATCCGGTTGCCGCCGAGGACGGCTGCATGGCGTGGGGAGGTCATGGGTACATCATTTCATGTACCCTCGATCGAGGTTAGATATGCCCTCAGACCGTTACCAGCAGCTCACCGCGCTCCCGCCTGGGCGCTTCATCGCCAAGCGCCTGGGACTGCCCGAGTCGCGCCCGCTGCGCCGCTACGAGCCCGGCCAGCCCGCGCTGGCCGGACCCGCCGTGATCGGTGGCGACGGACGCATGGGCGAGACCGTCGCCGCGACGCTCGCCGCGCTCGGCGCGGAGATCCGCCAGGTCGTGGCCGACGAGGACGTGAAGTCCGGCGCGCTCGTCTTCGACGCGACCGGCATCGAGGACTCGGGCGGCCTCAAGGCGGTCTACGAGTTCTTCCACGAGACGATCCGCTCGCTCGGGCCCAGCGGCCGCCTGGTCGTGCTCGGCACGCCGCCCGAGCTCGCCGCGTCGCGGCCCGCCGCCGTCGCCCAGCGGGCGCTCGAGGGCTTCGTCCGCTCGGCCGCCAAGGAGCTGCGCCAGGGCGCCACGGGCCAGCTCGTCTACGTTGCGCCCGGCGCCGAGGCCAACGCGGACTCGACGCTGCGCTTCCTGCTCTCCGCCCGCTCGGCCTACGTCTCGGGCCAGGTGATCCGGATCGGGGCGGGCACCAAGACGGACCCGCAGGACTGGGAGCAGCCGCTGGCCGGCCGCGTGGCCGTCGTCACCGGCGCCTCGCGCGGGATCGGCGCCGCGATCGCGCGCACGCTGGCGCGCGACGGCGCGACGATCGTCGGCGTCGACGTGCCCGCCCAGGGCGAGGAGCTCGCCGAGGTGGTCAACGAGGTCGGCGGCTCGTCGCTACTGCTCGACATCACCGAGGAGGACGCTCCGGCGCGGCTCGCCGAGCAGTTGAAGGAGCGCCACGGTGGCGCCGACGCCGTGATCCACAACGCCGGCGTGACGCGCGACCGGACCGTCGCGCGCATGAGCGAGGACGAATGGGACCTGGTGCTGGCGATCAACCTGACGGCGCAGGAGCGGCTGAACGAGATGCTCGTCGAAGGCGGGGTGCTGCGCGAGGGCGGCCGGATCGTCACGGTCTCCTCGATCGGCGGGATCGCCGGCAACCGCGGGCAGACCAACTACGGCGCCTCGAAGGCGGGCGTGATCGGCATCGTCGAGACGCTGGCGCCGGTGCTCGCGGACAAGGGCCAGACCATCAACGCGGTCGCCCCGGGCTTCATCGAGACGAAGATGACCGCCGCGATGCCGCTCGGCACGCGCGAGGCGGGGCGGCGGATGAACTCGGTCGCCCAGGGCGGGCAGCCCGTCGACGTCGCGGAGACGATCGCGTGGCTGGCGAGCCCGGCCTCGGGCGGCGTCAACGGCAACGTCGTGCGCGTCTGCGGCCAGAGCTTGATCGGGGCATGACCGTCCGCGAGCTGGACAGCCCGCCGAGCCTGACCGCGCTCTACCCGCGCGCGGTCGGCGTGCCGCTGCTGCGCAAGCTGCCGCTGGTCGGCGGCGGCGGCGCTCGCGAGCTGCCGGACACCGAGCTGGAGGTCCGCGACGTCGAGACCGACCGCGACCACCTCGCCGCCTACAACGAGGTCTGCGGGTTCGCGCGCGACGAGGTGCTGCCGCCGACCTACCCGCACATCGTCGCCTTCCCGCTGGCCGTGCGGATCATGGCCGAGCGCGCGTTCCCGTTCCCGCTGCTCGGGCTCGTGCACATCGGCAACGAGATCGAGCAGCTGCGGCCGGTCGGCGCGGGCGAGCCGCTGACGGTGCGCGTGCGCGCGCAGGACCTCGAGCCGCACGACCGCGGCACCCAGTTCGCGATGGCCGCCGAGGCGCGCGTGGGGCAGGAGCCGGTGTGGCGCTCGCGCAACGTCTACCTGCACCGGCACGGCAAGCCCGCGGGCGGCGGGAAGCCGTCCGGCTCCGGCAACCCCGCGGGCGGCGGCAAGCCGTCCGGCTCCGGCAAGCCCGGCGGCGAGCGCGAGGCGCCCGCGCCGGCCCGCGCGCACTGGCGCGTGCCGGGCGACATCGGCCGCCGCTACGGGGCGGTCTCCGGCGACCGCAACCCGATCCACCTGCACGGCTGGAGCGCGAAGCTGTTCGGCATGCCGCGGCCGATCGGGCACGGCATGTGGCTCAAGGCGCGCTGCCTCGCCGAGCTCGAGCCCTCGCTGCCCGCGGCGTTCGCGGTCTCCGTGCGCTTCAAGCTGCCGCTGTTCCTGCCCGCGCAGGTCGCGTTCGGCGTGCGCGACGGCGGCGCCTTCGAGGTACGCGACGCGAGCAGCGGCAAGCCGCACCTGAGCGGGGAGCTGGACGAGGACGCATGAGCCCCGAGCCGGAGCCCCGGCTGACGATCGGCGAGCTCGCCGCGGCCGCCGGGATGACGGTGCGCAACGTCCGCAACCACGCGGCGCGCGGGTTGCTCGCGCCGCCCCACATGGTCGCCCGCACCGGCTACTACGGCGCCGAGCACCTCGAGCGGCTCGCGCTCATCCGCGCGATGCAGGCCGAGGGCTTCAACCTCGAGGCGATCGCGTACCTGCTCGGCGGCTCCGCCGACGCGCCGCCGATCCCGCCCGAGGACGTCGCCGCGCGCTGCGGCATCTCGGAGGCCGCAGCCCGTCACGCCGCGCCGGCGATGCGCGAGGTCGCCGCGCTCTTCGACCGCGCCCTGTCCAGGTGACCCTGCCCGACCCGCACGCCCAGCTGCGGACGGTGCGGGAGTCGCTGGCGATGGCCGCCCGGCCGGCGGACGAGCAGCTCGAGCGCCTGCCCGGCGGCGCCGCCGAGCAGCTGCGCCACATCCACGAGGACATCGCGCACCTGGCGCCGGGCTTGCGCGCCGCCGGCGTGATCGACGGCGAGGCGTTCCGGCGGCTGGCGGCCTTCGACCGGCATCACGAGGCGTTGCTCGAAGACGAGGCGGTCTGGAGCGACTCGGCGCTGCTCGACGACCCGCGCTGGGAGGAGAGCCGCTCGCTCGCTTCGGCCGCGCTGGCCGCTTTGTAGATGCCTTGCCCGGGTGGCGACCGTTTGCACGCCATAGCGGGGTCAACGGTCTCCACCCGCCGGATTCCGACGGCCGGCCGGCACCCTCACCCCTTACCCAGCCGCAGTTGACGTTGACCGGCGCCTAGCGCGTCAGCACGGCCCGGATCAGCTCCGTGGCCGCATCGGCCAGCTCGCCCATCCGGTCCGCCTGGCCCGCCTCGACGGCCTCGAGCATCAGCTCGTTGAGCCCACCGACGACCGCGGTCGCGAGCGCGGGGGAGAGAGCGCTGACGCCGGCCCCTTCCGCCTCCGCGGCGGCCGACAGTGCTCGCAGCTGCTCGGCGTAGCGGCGCGTGACCTCGCGCCGCAGCACGCGCGCCCGGGGCCCGGCCGCCTGGATCTCCAGCATCGCGGCGCGGATCAGCTCCGGCTCGTCGGCGACGCGCTCGAAGTACGCGCGCGCGGCGGCCCCGATCCGCGCATGCCATGGGCCGGGGGCGGTCGCGGCCGACGTCGCGATCAGCTCGATCAGCTCGTCGCTGGTCTCCGCGTAGAGCGCGAGGAAGCACGCCTCCTTGTCGGCGAAGTGCTCGTAGAAGGTGCGCTTGGAGACGCGCGCGACCCGCACCACGTCGGCGATCGTGACCGCCGCGTAGCCCTTCTCCGCGATCACCGTCGCGAGGCCCGCGGTGAGGCGCGCGCGGTGCCCCGCGGCCGCGGGCCGCGTGACGGTCGCGGCCATCAGGCCGCCTGCCCGCGCTTCTCCGCGGCCTCCTGCACGGCGGGCGGCGCGGCCGGCATGGCCACGCTCGAGCTCCCGTAGTAGCGCCCGAGCGCCTGCACCTCGGCCTCCATCCGCGGCACCATCTTCTTCGTCTCGCGGCGCATGGCGAAGTAGCCGACGGTGCCGGTGGTGAGCGTCCGCAGCGCCTGCACCAGGGCGATCGCGCGCGGCACGTAGACGCGGCGCTTGCGGCGCTCCATCCCCGCGACGATCGCGTCGGCGCACTCCTGGACCGAGGTCGTCGCGTTCAGCGGCCAAGGGAACTTGTCGAACGCCTCGTCGAACGTCTTGATGTCCTTGCGCTGCTCGCGCACGAGGTCGGTGTCGATCCAGCCCGGGTGCACCGAGCCGACGTCGACGCCCTTGTGGGCGACCTCGAGCCGCAGGCAGTTGGCGAACTGCTCGACCGCGGCCTTCGAGGCGGCGTACGGGGCCATGCCCGGCGCCATCGTGAACGCCGCCGTGGAGGAGACGATCATCACGTAGCCGCGGCGCTCGGTGATGTGCGGCAGCGTCGCGCAGACGGTGCGCACGACGCCGTCGAGGTTGATCTCGATCGTGCGCAGGAGCACCTCGGGAGGCGTGATCGCGACCGTGCCGCTGTTGCCGACGCCGGCGTTGGCGAGCACGACGTCGATGCCACCGAACGCGGCGACGGTGCCGGCGACCGCGCCATCGACCTGTGCCTGGTCGGTCACGTCGGCCTCGAACCAGGCGGCGCGCTCGCCGAGCTCGTCCGCGAGCGCCCGCAGGCGCTCCGGCTCCAGCCCCACGAGCGAGACGCGGGCGCCCTTCGCGACCGCCCGGCGGGCGGTCTCGGCGCCGATGCCGCGTGCGGCGCCGGTGATCAGCACGACCTTGTTCTCGAGTCCCATGCGGCCACCATACCCGCTTGGTACCACCCCGTACCGCGCAAGAAAGGTGTCAGACACCTTTCTTGCGCTGGGTGTCAGCGCGTCAGCTTGCGCGCGGCGGCGGCCGCGGTGGCGGCGCGCCCGGCCAGGCGCCCGAGTTGCCGCGCCTCCGTCTTGGAGAGCCGGTTCGGCCGCCCCTTCGACTTCACGAGCAGCTGCCGGACCTGCTCGCGCTCGTCCGCCGAGAGCGCGTTCCAGCCCGCCTGCAGCCAGAGGAAGACGATCGCGGAGCGGCGGCGCAGCTCGCCCCAGGGGATCTCCTCGGGCTTCGGCAGGGGACGGCGGCGCAGCGCGGGCACGCAGCTCAGGGTACGCGCCCGCGCTGTCCGATCAGGTCAGGAAGCCGTCACGCGGTCATCGACCGAGTCGGGCTGGGAGGCGATCATCGGGCCGTCGCCCGACGGGTCCGCGATGCCCTCCTCGACCCACTTGAAGCGGCCGTCCAGCACGCCCATGGCGCCCGCGTAGTTCGCGTCGTCCGTGTTGGACCACAGCTCGTCGAAGAGCCGGTCCACGCGCCCGCGGGCCTGCTTGCAGAACAGGTCGGCGAGCTCGAAGGCCTGCTCGGCGAGGTCGGGGCGCTCGGACTTGATCGTGTTCGCGTACGTCGCGGCGGACGCGATCGCGTACAGCTCGGCGCCGATGTCCACGATCCGCCCGAGGAATGCCTGCTTCTTCTCGAGCTTGGCCTGCCAGCGTCCCATCGCGTAGAACGTCGTGCGCGCGAGCTTGCGCGAGTGGCGCTCGACGAAGCGCAGGTGCGTGGCCAGCGAGCCGAACTCGTCGTAGGAGCCGGGCTTGAGGCCGTCGCCGACGGTGAGGCCCGGGAGCCACTTGGCGTAGAACTTGCCCGCGCCGACGGCCGCCTTGGCCTTGGTCGAGAGGTCGCCGTCGCCCTCGAGGATCTCGCCGGCCACCTGCAGGTGCTGGTCGACGGCCTCGCGCGCGATCAGCAGGTGCATGATCTCGGTCGAGCCCTCGAAGATGCGGTTGATGCGCATGTCGCGCAGCGCCGCCTCGACGGGCACGGGCTTCTCGCCGCGGTCCTTGAGCGACTGGGCGGTCTCGTAGCCGCGGCCGCCGCGGATCTGCATCAGCTCGTCGAGCACCTGCCAGCCGTTCTCGGAGGCGTAGAGCTTCGCGATAGCGGCCTCGATGCGGATGTCGTTCTTCTTGTCGTCGGCCAGGCGCGACGAGACGTCGAGCATCGCCTCGAGGCCGAACGCGGTCGCCGCGATGTAGGCGATCTTCTGCGCGACGGCGTCGTGCTTGCCGACCGGCTGGCCCCACTGGACGCGCTCGGTCGACCACTCGCGCGCGACCTTGGTCGCCCACTTGGCGTTGCCGACGCAGATCGCGGGCAGTGCCAGGCGGCCCGTGTTCAGCGTGGAGAGCGCGATCTTGAGGCCCATGCCCTCCTTGCCGATCAGGTTCTCCTCCGGCACGAAGACGTTCTCGAGCCGGGTGACGGAGTTCTCGATCCCGCGCAGGCCCATGAAGGCGTTGCGGCTCTCGACGGTCACGCCCTCGGTCGAGTAGTCGAGCACGAACGCGCTGATGCCGCCGCGGCGGCC
>DATFQI010000197.1:0-7291 GCA_035264365.1 Solirubrobacteraceae bacterium | reverse complement strand
TGATCGCGCACCCGGCGGCGGGGGCGTACTTCCTGCGCCGCGAGATGCTCTACACCGCGATGACGCGGGCGACGACCGCGACCGTGGTGGTCGGCACGCGCGCCGTCGTCGCGCGCGCGGCGGCGACGCCCGACACCTCGCGGCGCTACGGCCGCCTCGGCGAGCGGCTGGCAGCGGCCTGAGCGAACGTCAACACCGGCTGGGTAGGGCGGTGCGGGTGCGGCCCGCCCCGGTCTGCGTCCATTTCGCGTGCTCGTGCGGCACGGCTGGTGACGACGATTCCGGGTCGCGGGATCCGGTCCAGATCGCGTGCCGCGGGTGCACGTCGATTGGACGCCACCGCGAGGACGGCTCCCTCGTGCTAGCGGCTGACGGCCTTCGAGAGCGACTCGCCGCGGATCCGGCGGCCTTCGGCGCCCGTGTACTGGATCGAGAGCTGCCCGCCGGCGGCCACGGCCTTCGACGGCAGGGTCTCGCGCATCCGCCAGCGGCCCCGCACGATCGGCGCGTGGTAGTGCAGCACGCTGGACTCGTCGGCCGCGTCGAAGCGCAGCCGCACGACGCCCGGCACCCCGCGGCGCACCGTGCCGCGGGCGACCAGCCGGCCCTGCCGGTCGATCGCCGTCAGCGTCCGGCGCAGGCGCGCGCGGCGGGTCGCGACCCGTGAGCGCAGCCGGTCCGGGCGCACGCGGGCGGAGCCCGGGTAGCGCAGGGTGAGGATCCCCGTTGTCTTGCGCCGCTGGCCGCGCGGCAGCGCGCGGCGGACGTTCCAGGGCTTCGGCGACCCGGTCCGCTCGGGGAGCCGGATCCAGAAGCGCGAGCGGCGGCCGCTCGACTCGTAGACGGCCCGCAGCCGCCCGGACGCGCGCGAGGTCATGCCGAGCCGCAGGTCCAGCTTGCCGCGGCGCACGCGCGCGCGGGCGATGCGCAGCTTGGCGGGTGCGCGCCGCGCGGTCGCGGCGCCGGCGCTCGGCGAGGGCGGCAGCCCCGCGAGCGCGTCCTGGCGCACGAGCCCCATGCGCATCCGCTGCGGGTGGTCGCCGACCGGGATCCGCGCGACCTCCTGCTCGCTCGCGTAGTCGACGACGGAGACCTCGTCGTTGCCGGAGAACGAGATGAAGCAGTAGCGGCCGTCGGCGCTGTTGGTCGACCAGTACGGCTCGCCGCCGTTGGCGACGATCTTGTGGCTGAAGTCGTCGCGGTGCACGATCGCCGCGTAGTCGGACATCGTCCCGGCTACGCAGAGCTTCGTGCCCTCGTGGTTGATCGCGAGGCCGTGGTGAGCCGAGTCGAGCAAGTACTGCTCGCGCGGCGTGTTGACCGCCTCCTCGCTGACGGGCAGGTCCGCGATCCGCAGCGGCGTGTCGGTCGCCATGTCGAACTCGACGAAGCCGTGCAGGAACGAGAGCTGCATGTAGGCGATCCGCTCGCCGGGCGCGATCGCCATCGGCCGGACCGCCGAGGAGTAGCCGGGACGGCCGCCGTCGGCGAGGATCTGGCCGATGTCGAGGCGCTTGGACACCTCGTAGGTGTTCGCGTCGACGATCTGGAACCAGCGGTCGCCCTTCGTGGAGTCGGCGATCGGCTGGTCGGCGGGCGTGTAGACCATGCCGATGCTCGCGTGGAAGATCCGCGAGCCGTCCCGGGAGTAGTTGCTCTCGTGGGGCGAGTCGCCCGACTCGAACTCACCGACCTTGGCGCCGGTCGCCGTGTCGAGCGCGTGCACCTTGCGCGCCGTCGAGTCGGACACGAGCAGGCGTGTGCCGTCGGGCGAGATCGCCATGTGATCGGCGCGGTAGCCCTCCATCGGGAAGCGCCACACGATCTCGCCGGTGGCGACCTCGATCCCGACGACGTCGGCGAAGCTCGGCCGCGAGATGTAGACGTAGCGCCCGTCGTGGGAGGAGAACATGTCGTCGGCGTACTGGTCGTTGCCCTCCCCGATCAGGGCGCGCACGGCGAGGAAGTAGCCGAGCTTGCGCGGGTCCAGCGCCTTCTCCGCGAGCCGCTCCTGCAGGTCCGGGATGACGTTGAGCCGCCCGAGCTTCGCGAACGTCTGCGGGTCGACGATGTCCGCCGTCCCGTCCCAGTTGTTGGCGACGAACAGCACGGACTTCGTGCCGGGCACGACCGGCGGGCCTTCGAACTGCGCGGCGGCGGTGGCGGGGAGGAGCAGCAGGAGGGCGGCCGCGACGGCGGCGCCCACGAGACGTTCACGCATCGCGGCGCGATGCTACGTGCGGGTGCGCGGCGGCGCGCCGGTTCCCAGCTCGGTCACTTCGGCGTCGATGTCGGCCTGGCCGAGCGCCCGCGCGACCGACACCCGGTGGTGGCCGTCGCGCACGTAGTGGCGGCCCTTGAAGCGGTAGACGGAGATCGGCGGCAGCGCCGCGCCGGCCTGCACGGCGTGGCACATCTGGCTCCAGCGCTGGCGCCCGTACGGCGGCGGGCGGAACTCGGCGTCGAACGCCTCCGCCTTGTGCGGGTCGACCGTCCCGACGATCGAGTCGACGGCGATCGGCTGCACGCCGCGCCGGTGCCGCTCCGCGGTCGCCACGGGGCCGCTGTCCTCGGGCAGGTACTCGCACCGCGACGGCCGCCGGCGCCGCTCGCGCTGCAGCCGGTCGAAGCGCCGCCCGGCGTCCTCGATCCCGAAGCTGCCGAACCCGTGCATCCGGTCCAGCAGCCGGTCGATCCCGAGCAGCGCGGCGATGAACCCGGCGATGAAGCCGGGGAAGCCGCCGATCGCGATGCCCCCGGCGAGCAGCGCCGCCGGGAGCGCCACCGGCCGCAGCTTCCGACGCCAGCCGGACACGCCCCGACCTTACTCCCGGCGAACCCCAGTACCCCAGGGGGTCAGATCTTGCATTTCAGCATTCCGGAAAACGGTTTGCTGGATTGCAAGATCTGACCCCTACCCCTGGGAGGTTTATGCGGTGGCGGCGACCTTCGCGTCGTCGAGGTAGGGCTCGTTGCGCTCGGCGCGCTCGACGAGCGAGGCCGGCGGGGTGAAACGCTCGCCGTAGGTGGCGGCGAGCTCCTCGGCCCGCTTGACGAAGCCGGCGAGGCCGTGGTGGGTCTGGGACTGATATCCGTTGATGTACTGGAGCACGCCGCCGGTCCAGCCGGGGAAGCCGATGCCCATGATCGAGCCGATGTTCGCGTCGGAGATCGTCTCGATCACGCCCTCGTCGAGGCACTTGACCGACTCGATCGCCTCGATGAACAGCATCCGCTCCTCGAGGTCGCGCAGCGAGATCGCCGATGGGTCCGAGACCGGCGGGAACGCCTCGCGCAGGCCCTTCCAGAGCCCGGTGCGCTTGCCGTCGGCGTACTCGTAGAAGCCGCGGCCCTCGAGCTTGCCGGGGCGGTCGTGCTCGTCGAGCATCGCGTCGATGACCTGCTCGGCCGGGTGCGCGTCCCAGCCCGAGCCCGTGGCCTGCGCCTCGCGCGCCGCGTTGCGGATCTTGCGCATCAGCTTCAGGTTCAGCTCGTCGGAGAGCTGCAGCACCGGGGCGGGGTAGCCCGCCTGGCCGGACGCCTGCTCGATCGTCGGCGCCGGGACGCCCTCGGTGAGCATCGCGATGCCCTCGTTGATGAACGTCCCGATCACGCGCGAGGTGAAGAACCCGCGCGAGTCGTTGACGACGATTGGCGTCTTGGAGATCTGCTTGGCGACGTCGAGCGCGCGGTAGAGCGTCTCCTCGGAGGTCTGCTCGCCCTTGATGATCTCCAGCAGCGGCATCTTGTCGACCGGGCTGAAGAAGTGCAGGCCGATGAAGTCCGCCGGGCGCGAGACGCCCTCCGCGAGCTCGGTGATCGGCAGCGTCGAGGTGTTGGAGCCCAGCAGCGCGCCGTCGGCGAGATGCGGCTCTATCTCGGCGAACACCTCGGCCTTGACCTTCGGGTCCTCGAAGACCGCCTCGATCACGAGGTCGGCGCCCTCGGCGGCGGCCGCGTCGGTCGCCGGCGTGATCCGCGCGAGCAGGGCATCGCCCTTCTCCTGCGTGACCTTGCCGCGCTCGACGCCCTTGGCGACGAGCCCCTCCGAGTAGGCTTTCCCGCGGGCGGCTGCCGCCTGGTCGACGTCCTTGAGGACGACCTCGATGCCCGCCTTCGCGCACACGTACGCGATCGCGGCGCCCATCATGCCCGCGCCGAGCACGACGACCTTCTTCGCCTGGTAGGGCTCGATCGAGTCCGGACGGCCGCGGGAGCCGTTGACGGCCTGCAGGTCGAAGAAGAACGCCTGGATCATGTTCTTGGCGACCTGGCCCTTGGCGAGGTCCACGAAGTAGCGGCCCTCGATCTCCAGGGCGGTGTCGAAGTCGACCTGCGTGCCCTCGATCGCCGCGGCCATGATGTGGTGCGGCGCCGGGTAGTTCGCGCCCTTGATCTGCTTGCGCAGGTTGGCCGGGAACGCCGGCAGGTTCTGCGCGAGCTTCGGGTTCGACGGCGTGCCGCCCGGGATCTTGTAGCCCTTGACGTCCCAGGGCTGCTGGGCCTCCGGATTCTCGGCGATCCACCGCTTGGCGGCAGGGACCAGCTCGTCCGGCGAGGAGACCAGCTCGTCGACCAGCCCCATCTCCTTCGCCTGCGCGGGCCGGATGCGCTGGCCCTGGAGCAGGACCTGCATCAGCCCGTTGACGATGCCGAGCATGCGCGTGACGCGCACGACGCCGCCCGCGCCCGGGAGCAGGCCGAGCTGCACCTCCGGCTGGCCGAGCTGGATCTTCGGGTCGTCGACGACGATCCGCCGGTGGCAGGCGAGCGCGATCTCCAGCCCGCCGCCGAGCGCGGCGCCGTTGATGCACGCGACGACCGGCTTGCCGAGCGTCTCCAGCCGGCGCAGCAGCGCCTTGTTCTCGCGGACCCAGCCGGCGAACTCGTCGGCGGTCTCGGGCGTGACCCGCTTGAGGTCGCGCAGGTCGCCGCCGGCGAAGAACGTCTTCTTGGCGCTCGTGATGACGACGCCCGCGATCGAGTCCTTCTCCGCCTCCAGCCGCTCGACGGTCTTCTTCATCGAGGCGCCGAAGTCGGCGTTCATGGTGTTGGCGCTCTGGTTGGGGTCGTCGAGGACGAGGTTGACGACCCCGTCGCCGGCGTCCTCCCAGCGGATGGTGTCGGCAGCCATCAGATGCGCTCCAGCACGGTCGCGATGCCCATGCCGCCGCCGACGCAGAGCGTGGCGAGGCCGTAGCGGCCGCCCGTGCGCTCGAGCTCGTCGACCAGTGTGCCCAGGATCATGCCGCCGGTCGCGCCGAGCGGATGGCCCATGGCGATCGCGCCGCCGTTGACGTTGACCTTGTCCATGTCGAGGCCCATGTCCTTGACGAAGCGCAGCACGACCGCCGCGAACGCCTCGTTGATCTCGACCAGGTCGAGGTCGTCGACCGAGATGCCGGCCTTCGCGAGCGCCTTCTTGGAGGCGGGTGCGGGGCCCGTGAGCATGATCGTCGGGTCGGCGCCGGAGACGGCGGTCGCGAGGATCCGCGCGCGCGCCTTCAGGCCGAGCTCCTGGCCGGTCTTCTCGTTACCGATCGCCAGCAGCGAGGCACCGTCGACGATGCCCGAGGAGTTGCCCGGGGTGTGGACGTGGTCGATCTGCTCGACCCAGTGGTACTTCTGCAGCGCGACAGCGTCGAAGCCGCCCATCTCCCCCATCGCGGCGAAGCTCGGCTTCAGGCCCGAGAGCGTCTCGACCGTCGTCCCGGGGCGGATGAACTCGTCGTGGTCGAGCACGACGTGGTCGTTGATGTCGAGCACCGGGATGACGGAGCTGGAGAACTTGCCCGCCTCGCGGGCCGCCGCGGCGCGCTCCTGCGAGCGGGCGGCGTAGGCGTCGACGTCCTCGCGCGAGAAGCCCTCGACCGTGGCGATAAGGTCGGCGCCGATCCCCTGCGGGATGAAGGAGGTGTCGTAGTTGGTCTCGGGGTCCATCGCCCAGGCGCCGCCGTCGGAGCCCATCGGCACGCGCGACATCGACTCGACGCCGCCGGCGAAGACGAGGTCCTCCCAGCCGGAGGCGACCTTCTGGGCCGCGATGTTGACCGCCTCGAGGCCGGAGGCGCAGAAGCGGTTGAGCTGGACGCCCGCGACCGTGTCCGGCAGGCCGGCCTTGATCGCGGCGGTCTTGGCGATGTCGGCGCCCTGGTCGCCGACGGGCGAGACGCAGCCGAGCACGACGTCGTCGACGCGGGCAGGATCGAGCTCGACGTTGCGGCTGAGCATCTCGTGCATCAGGCCTACGACCAGGTCGACGGGCTTGGTCGAGTGCAACGAGCCGTTGCTCTTGCCCTTCCCGCGCGGTGTGCGGATGGCGTCGTAGACGATCGCCTCGGTGGCTGCCATGGACGAGCTCCCTTTGCGTGATTCGGCCGGACCTGTGCCCGGGGTCGGTTGCAGAACAATACGACCCTTCACCATCTCCTGAAACCCGATCGGCGTTCTATCCTTTGGAGGGTGCTCTCGTTCCCGCGGGTGATCAACGAGAAGGCGGCGCGGACCGTCGCCGCGGTGGTCGCCCTGACCGGCGCGATCGCGCTGCTCACGGGAGCACACTGGCTCCTGATCCCGCTCGCCTACGGCTTCTGGGCACGCGTGCTCGCGGGCGCGCGCTTCAGCCCGCTGGCCCAGCTCGCGACCAAGGTCGTCGCTCCGCGGCTCGGCCCCCCGCGCGACGTGGCCGGCCCGCCGAAGCGCTTCGCGCAGGGCATGGGCGCCGCCATGACGACGCTCGGCGTGCTCGCCCTGGCGCTCGGCTGGGGCACCGTCGCGGGTGTGCTGCTGGCGCTGCTCGTCGCCGCCGCGACGCTCGAGTCGGCGTTCGCGCTGTGCATCGGCTGCCAGATCTTCGCCGGGCTGATGCGCGCCGGGATCCTCCCGGAGACCGTCTGCCTCGAGTGCGCAGACATCAGCCGGCGCCTGCAGAGCGCGTAGACGCCGCACGCGCCGCACGCGCCGGCTCGCCGCGCGGGTAGCCTCGCCCGCATGGAGCGCCCGGACAGTGGCGGCCGCTCGACGGCCTACGGCACGGCCGGCGTGGTCGCCTGCGAGCACCCGCGGGCCGCGCTGGCCGGGATCCGCATGCTCGACGCCGGCGGCACCGCCGCCGACGCCTGCGTGGCGATGGCGGCCGCGATGGCGGTGCTGTCGCCGATGATGACCGGGCCCGGCGGGGACGCCTTCCTGCTCTACCGCGAGGCGGCGAGCGGGCGCGTCCGCGCGCTCGAAGGCGCGGGGCGCGCCGGCCGCGGCGCGACCGTCGAGGCGATGCGGGCGCGCGGCCACG
>DATFQI010000196.1:0-4498 GCA_035264365.1 Solirubrobacteraceae bacterium | reverse complement strand
CCACCTGCACGGGAACCTGTTCGACTGGTATCCGACGGGCACGTCGCCGAAGGCGGCCGAGTTCACCGACACGGTGATGCTCTGCCAGGGCCAGCGCGGGATCGCCGAGTGGCGGTTCCCGACCGCCGGCAGGTTCATGTTCCACGCGCACCAGTCCGAGTTCACCGAGCTCGGCTGGCAGGGCTTCTTCGAGGTCTCGTGACCGCGCTCGGACAGCGCGTGTCGGCAGCCCCGGTATGGCTGCTCGGGCTCGTGCCGCTGCTGCTGATCGCGGCCGCCGTGGCGCTCTTCGCCGCTCTCGGCGGGCCCGGTCTGGGCGACCGCAGGGGGCCGCCGGTGGAGGAGCTGGCGGTCGAGCGGACGGTGCTCGAGCCGGGCGTGATCGAGCTGACGGTGCGCAACGACGGGCCCGACGAGGTGACCGTCGCGCAGGCGGTGGTCAATGACGCCTTCGCGCAGTTCAGCGGGGCCGAGGACCCGATCGGGCGGCTCGGAACGGCCGTCGTCCGGATCCAGCAGCCGTGGGTGGAGGGCGAGGCGTACGAGGTGGCGCTGCTCACCTCGACCGGCGCGACGATCGTCCACGAGGTGCCCGCCGCGGTCGAGACGCCGGACGCCGGGCTGTCGTTCTTCGGGCTGCTGGCGCTGCTCGGGATCTACGTCGGCGTGATCCCGGTCGCGCTCGGGATGCTCTGGCTGCCCTGGGTGCGACGGATCCCGCCCGCCTGGCTGCGGCTCGTGATGGCGCTCACGATCGGGCTGCTCGCGTTCCTGGCCGTCGACGCGACGCTCGAGGGCTTCGAGCTGGCGAACGAGGGCTCGCAGGCGTTCGGCGGCGGCGCGCTCGTGCTCGTCGGCGCGGGCGCGGCCTTCCTCGCACTGACCGGCGTCTCCTCGTGGCTGACCGCGCGCCGGCGCTCGGCTGCTGCCGGCGGGGCGTCGGGCGCGACGCTGGCGCTGCTCGTGGCGGTCGGGATCGGCCTGCACAACCTCGGTGAGGGCGTGGCGATCGGCGCGGCGTACTCGGCGGGCGCGCTCGCGCTCGGGGCGTTCCTCGTGATCGGGTTCGCGATCCACAACACGACCGAGGGGCTGGCGATCGTCGCGCCGATCGCGCGCGAGCGGCCGCCGCTGCGGTTGCTGGCCGTGCTCGGGCTGCTCGCCGGGGCGCCCGCGGTGCTCGGCGCCTGGATCGGCGCGGCCGCCTTCAACTCGTCGCTGGCCGCGTTCCTGTTCGGCTTCGGGGCGGGCGCGATCGTCCAGGTGATCGTGCAGCTGGCGCCGACCCTGCGCGACGGCGAGGGGCGCACGCTGCACCCCGCAGCCGTCTCGGGCATCCTGCTGGGCATGGCGACGATGTTCGCGACCGGGCTCCTGGTGAGCGTCTGATGGCCGCACCGCAGACCGACCGCCACTCCGAGGCGATCCAGGACTACGCGAAGGCGATCTACGCGCTCCAGCTGCGTGGCGACGGCCACCCGGTGGCGACCAACGACCTCGCCGAGCGGCTGCAGGTCACGCCCGCCTCTGTGTCGGCGATGCTCAAGAAGCTCGCCGAGCGCGCGCTGGTCGAGCACGTGCCCTACCGGGGAGTGGTGCTGACGGACGCCGGCCGGCGCGTCGCCCTGGAGGTCCTGCGCCACCACCGGCTGCTCGAGACCTACCTCGCCGAGCACCTGGGCGTGCCGTGGGACCGCGTGCACCAGGAAGCCGAGGCGCTCGAGCACGTCATCTCCGAGGACCTCGAGGCGCGCATCGCCGCCAAGCTCGGCGAGCCGACGCACGACCCGCACGGCGACCCGATCCCGAGCGCCGCCCTGGAGATCGACGAGGGCCACGCCCACTCGCTCGAGTCGCTGAAGCCCGGCGCCACCGGCCGCTTCGTGCGCGTCTCGGACTCCGACCCGGAGATGCTGCGCTACCTCGACGAGCGCGGCGTCCGGCTCGGCGACGCGCTCGAGGTCGTCGACCGCCAGCCGTTCGGCGGGCCCCTGACGGTCCGCTTCGGCTCGCAGCTGCACTCGCTCGGCGGCGGCCTCGCGGCCGCGATGCGCGTCGAGCTGGACTAGCGGCCGCGGCGCGGAGCGTCGGCCGGCGGCCGTCTAGCGGGTACGGCGCGCGGCCTCGCGCCGCAGCTCGGCGGCACGGCGCAGGTGCCTCACCACGGACTTCCCGTAGTGGTCCATCTTCTCGCGCTGCGCCTTGGCGCGCTCGAGATGGGCACGCGCGCTGTCCAGGCGATCAGGTTCCGCGACACTTGCCATGGACCTCATGGTACCCCCGGCCGGCCCGGATCAGTGCCGCGCCTGATGAGCTCGATCCGGTCGATCACGTCGTCCAGCGTCGCCTCGACCGCGTCGAGTCTCACGGACGTCGAATCCAGATAGCCGTCGAGGTCCACCGCCGCGGCATCGAGCTCCGCGGTGTCGCGCTCCAGCGCCGCGCCGCCCGGCAGCTCGATCCGCTGGAACGCCAGCCCGTGCCAGGCCATCCATCCGGCGATCCCGAGCAGGTAGGCGATCGCGAGCACGACGAGCGCGATCTCGGCGCGGTAGATCGGGTTCCAGTAGAGCGCGAACGCCGGCGCGCGGTCGGGTGCGAGCGCGGCGGCGGCCAGTGCGAGCACGAGCGCGCCGGCGAGCACCCACAGGAAGGCATGAGGTCCCGTCCGCCGCTGGTCCGCCACCGCGCAATGGTCCTGCGCGGCGCGGACGGCACCGAGTGCTCAGTCGCCGCCGCGGCCGGCGAAGTACGCGCCGGCGGTGAAGGCGAACAGGACCGAGACGATGCAGAGGAGCAGGAATTCCATTGGCGCGGATCCTAGACGCCCGTGGCGACGCCCGCCGCGCCGCCGCGGTCGAACCCGGAGTTGTTCGGCCTGAGGCTGAACAACTCCCGACTCGACGATGGCGCGCCCGCCCCGGCGGGCGTAGCATCGCGCCGTGCGACGACACGAGCCCGCGGGGCCGCGGCGCGCGGCCCACGATCCGCCCCCGCGGGAGGCCGAGGCGCTGCCCGCCGAGGCGGCCGTGCTCGGGCTCCAGCGCAGCGCCGGCAACCGCGCCGTGAGCGCCCTGCTTGCGCGCCAGCCGTCGCCCGCGGCTCCGGAGGCGAAGAAGGAGACGAGGGCGGCGACGAGCACGCTCGGCCTCGGCGACGAGATCGGGGTCATTCCACTGGACTCGGCGAACCTCGGCCGTGCCGACCGCGACGGCCACGTCCACGACCTCAGCGTGATGTTCGTGAACAACCCCGCGATGCCGAAAGTCCACGAGGCGATGCTCAAGGGGAAGCCGATCCCCGAAGGCTTCTACTCCTCCACGAGCATGAAGCTCTCGCTCGAGGACATCCTGATCACCTCGATCCAGATGAGCGACGACCCGTCGGAGGGTGAGCAGCTCGTCTCGATGTCGCTGCACTTCACGGGGATGAGATTCGAACCGGTCCGCTGACGCGCACGGCGCCGCGCAGCGCGACCGTCATCACGCTCACCACTCCCACGGGCGAAGCAGCGAATCGTTGAGCAGGGCACGCCCGCAACCTCCCGGCGGCAGCCAACCGGCTCCTTCGGGCCCGAGTCTCCGATTCGCGACCTCTCAAGGAGCAGACGGCCCCAGGCGCCCACGAGAGCCGCCCCCACCAAGGCCGCGCAACGAGGGTGACGTACGCCAGGGCAGCCGCCGAGGGGTCCGACGACGAGCCAGGCACGGCAACGCCCGTACAACGACCGAGGGCGCCCGCAGGGCGCCCTCGAACAAGCCGTATCAGGAGTGACTCAGCCGCAGCCGGTGTTGTTGCCACAGCTCGAGCACGTGTAGCACGAGCCCGTGCGCTGCATCATGCCGCCGCACTGCTGGCAGGCCGGGCCGAGGTCCAGGCCCATCAGGCGTGCCGGGACGACCGGCGGGGTGCTGGTCATCGCGGAGGTCGGGGCCTGGGCGGTCGGCGCCGGATCGTTCGGCGGGGCCGGGTGCGTGGTGCCCGGGGCGGAGCCCGTCGGGGCCTTCACCGACGCGGCCGAGGCCGCCGAGGCGCCGCCGTTCGTGGGCCGCGAGCCGCCGCCGTCGGCGCCGATCGCGAGGTCCTCGCCGGACTTCTTGGCGCGCACCGCCGGCGTGAGGATCCCGAGCTCCTCCTGCGTGTCGGCGTCCAGGAAGCGCGACGCGAGCCAGCGCATGATGTAGTCGGGCATCGACTTCGCGAACGGGATCTCCGGGTTGGTGGTGATCCCCTCCGGCTCGAAGCGCATGTAGGCGAACTTGCGCACGAGCGTGTCGAGCGGCACCCCGTACTGGAGTGCGATCGAGATCGCGGTCGCGAACGAGTTCATCATGCCGCGGAGGGTCGAGCCCTCCTTGCCGATGTCGGTCAGGAAGATCTCCCCGACCGAGCCGTCCTCGTACATGCCGGCCGTGATGTAGCCCTCGTGGCCGCCGAGCGAGAACTTGTGCGTGATCGACTGGCGCTCGCGCGGCATCTTGTTGCGCGCCGGGCCGGT
>DATFQI010000195.1:0-2084 GCA_035264365.1 Solirubrobacteraceae bacterium | reverse complement strand
GATGGACAACCGGCCGCAGACGTTCGAGGAGTTCCTCTCGATCACGCCGCAGCTCGTGTTCGTGTCGGCCACGCCCGGCACCTACGAGCGCGACCACTCCGTCGACGTCGTGGAGCAGATCGTGCGGCCGACGGGCATCGTGGACCCGGAGGTCGAGGTCCGCGAGACCCGCAACCAGATCGACGACCTGATGGGCGAGATCCGAAAGCGGGTCGAGCGCAACGAGCGCACCCTGGTCACGACGCTCACGAAGAAGATGAGCGAGGACCTGACGGACTACCTGCTCGAGATGGGCTTCAAGGTCCGCTACCTGCACTCGGAGATCGACACGCTGGAGCGGATCCAGATCATCCGCGAGCTGCGGCTCGGAGAGTACGACGTGCTGGTCGGGGTCAACCTGCTGCGCGAGGGCCTGGACCTGCCCGAGGTCTCGCTGATCGGCATCCTGGACGCGGACAAGGAGGGCTTCCTGCGCGGCGCCACCTCGCTGATCCAGACGATCGGCCGCGCGGCCCGCAACGTCGACGGCAAGGTCGTGATGTACGCCGACAAGGAGACGGACGCGATGCGCACGGCGATCGCGGAGACCGACCGCCGGCGCGCGATCCAGCGGGCCTACAACGAGGAGCACGGCATCACGCCGGAGACGATCGTCAAGGGCATCTCCGACATCACGGAGTTCCTGATGTCGGACTCCAAGGTCCCGACCAAGGGCCGCCGCCGGCGCGAGAAGAAGGTCGACATGTCGCAGGCGGAGCTCGAGACGACGATCGTCGAGCTCGAGGAGGAGATGCTCGCCGCCGCCGAGGAGCTTCGCTTCGAGTACGCCGCCAAGCTGCGCGACGAGATCCGCGAGCTGCGCCGCGAGCTCGACGCCGCGTCGGCCTAGCACCCCGCCGGTAGCCTGCGCCGCGTGCAGCGCGTCTCGTTCCAGATCCCGGAGACCGCGCGCGAGGACGTGCTCGACGGGATCCTGCCGCTGCTGCCGTCCGGGATCGTGGAGCGGCCGTTGGGCGACGGCGTCAGCGAGATCTCGAGCGTCGCCGCGGCGCTGCCGCGCGCGCAGGAGCTGCGGGCCTCGACGCCGGTCGAGCTCGACGCGCTCGCCTACGAGGACGTGCCGGCCGACTGGCGCGAGCGCCGGCGCCGCTTCGGTGGCGGCGCCGTGCTGATCTCCGATCGGCTGGTGGTGCGCTCGCCGCACGACCCGGAGGTGCCGGAGGGGCTGATGGAGGTGGTGATCGAGCGCGGTGCGAGCGGCTTCGGCAGCGGCTCGCACCCGACGACGCAGATGTGCCTCGGGCTGCTGCTCGACCTCGAGCCCGCGGGCGGCGCGACGGACCTCGGCTGCGGCGTCGGCACGCTCGCGATCGCCGCGGCCAAGCTCGGCTGGTCACCCGTCTCCGGCCTTGACCGCGAGGCGCCCGCGATCCAGGAGGCGCGCGCGAACGCGCGGCGCAACGGCGTGGAGGCGGAGTTCGGGCACGCCGACGTCGAGACGGCCGAGCTGCCGCTCCGCGAGCTGCTGATGGCGAACGCCCCGCCGCCCGTGCACCGGGTGCTCGCGGCCGCGGTCACGCCGCAGGTGCGCCACGTGATCGTCTCCGGGATCGTCGAGGGCGAGATGGAGGAGGTGCAGGCGGCGTACGCGGCCGCCGGCCTGCATCCGCAGCGCGGGATGGCCGCCGACACGTGGATCGCGATGCTGCTGGGGCGCGAGGCGTGACCGACCTGCTCGATCCCGACGCGGCGGCGCTCGCGGGCGCGTCGTTCGGCCAGCTCGCCACGCGCCTGGAGGGCGGCGGTTTGCTGCTCTCGTCGTCGCGGCTGGTCGAGCTCAACTGCCGCGCCGCGATCCTGATCGCGCCGGGCCTGTTCCGCTTCGACCTCACGCCGCAGCAGGAGACGCTCGGCGTCGCGCCGCGCCCGCTCGGCGATCACGGCGTGCACTGGGAGGCCGCGCAGTCGTCGTGGGACGCCTACCGCGATCAGGCCAGCCGCGACGCGCCGCTCGAGCTGCGCGGCGTCATCGACATCCGCGACGACCCGCTGCTGGCGTGGGTGCACGTGCTCTCGTTCACCGA
>DATFQI010000194.1:0-5639 GCA_035264365.1 Solirubrobacteraceae bacterium | reverse complement strand
CGAGCGGCTCGCCGGCTACAAGCTCCCGCGCTCGGTCGACTTCGTCGCCGAGCTGCCCCGCACGCCGAGCGGCAAGGTGCTCAAGCGCGAGCTCCGCAGCCGGTATCCTGAAGTGAAGTCAGGTTGACATTAGCTACATCTCTTGCTAACTTGCTAACGCAGTCGCTTCAATCAACCCGAAAGGCAGCCGCATGGCCACCCAGACCAAGTCGTCCCCCGTCACCGAGAGCATCGACGCCGCCGCCGAGCGCGTCGCGGAGCTCAACGATAAGGCCGTCGCCAACGGCAAGAAGGCCGGTGCGGCCATCCTCGACACCTACGAGAAGACCGTCGTCTCCTTCACCGACTCCTACGAGAAGGCGGCCGGCACCACCAAGGTCGACTGGATCGCGAGCACCGCCGCGGCCCAGGCCGACTTCACGCGCGAGGTCGCGAAGGCGTACACGAGCGCCGCCCGCGAGCTCGTCTCCTAAAGCCCCTCCCCCCAAGCCCTCCCCCCCACACGGCGGTCGCGGCGCTCCGGTGCCGCGACCGTCACGGGGGCGCGTTCCCGCGCCGCGGGCGCCGGCGGTCCACGAAAGCGTCGTAGATCTCCAGCAGCGCCTGTCGCTCGCGGGCAGTGAGCTTCGGGTCCGCGCGGATCGCGGCCGCCACGGCCGGCTCTTCTCCCTCCTCGGCGTCATCACGCCGGCGGCCGCCGTGCTCGTCCAGCGCGTCGGCCGACAGCTGCAGGTTGTGCGCGATCGCATCGAGCACCTTCTCCGACGGCTCGCGCAAGCCGCGCTCGATCTGCGACAGATACGGGTTGGAGATGCCGACCAGATCCGCCAGCTGGCGCATGGAGAGCTCCTGCAGCTCGCGCTGACTGCGGATGAACTCGCCCAGCGGTGAGGTCATGCGCGCGCAGCCTATTCGAGGTGCTTTCAGGGCACCAGCACGGCGCGCCCGAGCACCTTGCCGGCAGCCAGCTCGGCCAGCACCCGACCCGCGGCGGCGAGCTCGTGGACCTCGACGTGCGTGCGCACCCGACCTGCCTCGGCGAGCGCGAGGGCCCGCACGAGATCGTCTCGGCTGCCGCCGAACGTGTGCACCATCGCGATCTCGCGGTCGGGCGTTCCGCCGGCGCCCATCTTCGCGGTGATCGACAGCCTCCCGCCGCCTCCGCCGGTCACGACGATCGCGCCGCCGCGGCCGGTGACGGCCGCGGCGAGGTCGAGGCTCTCCTGCGAGCCCACGAAGTCGTACACGACGTCGACCTTGCGGCCGGCGTTCGCGGTGATGACGCCCTCCACGGCATCCGGCCCTGACATGACGCCGTCGTCGGCGCCGAGCTCCGCGGCGAAGTCGAGCCGCGCGCGGTCGACGTCGACCGCGAGCACGCGGGCGTCGGACGTCGCACGCAGGAACTGCACGGCGAGGTGGCCCAGGCCGCCGACCCCGACGATCACGGCCGTCGCGCCCGGTTGGAGCAGCGACCGTCCGCGCTCGACGGCGTGCAGCGCGGTCATGCCGGCGTCGGTCAGCGGCGCGGCGTGGACGGGATCGACGTCGCCGAGCGCCACGAGGTTGCGGGCCGGGACGACGACGTGGTCGGCCATGCCGCCGTCGCGCGTGATGCCGATCGCGCCAGGGGACACGTCCCGGCAGACGTTGTCCCGCCCGCCCGCGCACGACACGCACCGACCGCAGCCGAGCAGCTCGTAGACCGCCACGAGGGCTGCGCGCTCGAGAGTCGCCACGCCCTCGCCGCGTTCGACGACCTCGCCGACGATCTCGTGGCCGAGCGTGACCGGCAGCGCAAGCCCGTCGCCGCCGCCGCGGAGCAGGGCGAGGTCCGTCCTGCAGACACCCGCGGCCAGCACGCGAAGCAGCACCTCTCCGGGCCCCGGGGCGGGGCGCGGCAGGTCGACGACCTCCGCCTGCCCTGCGCCGATCAGGCGATAGGCGCGCACCGGTGGCTAGGCCGCGCCGGCCTCGACCACCGGTTGCGCCGCCCCGGGAACGCCGCGGATGAGGTCCGACAGCCGCTCGGCGGCGGCGATGGTCGGCAGGTTCGTGTTCGCGCGCGGGACCTCCGGGAAGACGGATGCGTCGGCCACCCACAGCCCGTCGACACCGAGCACACGGCCTTGCGGGTCGACCACGCTTCGCGGATCGTCGGGCGCGCCCATCCGGCAGGTGCCGCAGATGTGACCCGTGTCGCCGACCGTCGTCATCAGCCACGCGTCGATCGCCGCATCGTCCGCGAGTGTCTCCAGGCCGGTGCCGGTCATGTCGATGCCGATGTGCTCGAACGCCGCGTCGAAGGCACCGCCGGCGATCAGCCCAAGGCAGCGCTTGACGCCGTCGCGCATGCGCACCAGATCGGCGGGGTCGTCGAGGAGTCGCTGCTCGATGCGCGGCGCGGTGTCCGGGTCGGGCGAGGCGAGACCGAGCCACCCGCGAGAGCTCTGCTGGTTCGCCCACAGGCACAGGAGACCCGGACCGCCGGCGGCGTTGCCGCCGCCGGCGCCGCCCCAGGTTCCGCCCTGGTCGTCCATGACGAGATGCGACGCGGCCTCCTCCGGGAGGGCGAGCGTCTGGTTGACCGACGCGATCAGCATGTCGTTCGCGCCCGCGCCCTCGAGCTCGGAGGAGTAGCGCACGAGGCAGTTGGCCTGCCTCGCGTCCACGCCTGGCCGGGCGTCCGGGCGCGGGAAGAGCCAGAACAGCGCCAGCGGATGCTCCTGCATCCCGTGGCCCACGGGCAGCCGCGCGACCGGCCCCTCGAGACCGACGCCCGAGCGCAGCAGGATCGCGGGTGAGTGGATCGCGCCGGCGCACAGCACGATGCCCTCGGCCCGCACTTCGATCGTGTCATCGTCGGTCCGAGCACGGACGCCGGTCGCGCGATCCGCCTCGACGACCACGTGCTCGACCGCGGCACCGCCGAGCACGCGGAGGTTCGGTCGGTCGCGCGCGGGCTCCAGGTAGGCGTCGTTGGTCGTGACGCGAGCGCCATCGCGCGCGTTGAGGCCGAACGGCGCCACGCCCGTGGCCGTGGGGGAGTTGTGGTCGTCGCACCACGGATGGCCGAGGCCCAGCGCCGCCTGAGCGAGCGCGCTGTCGGCCGGGCCCCACGACTCGCGCGGCAGGCGCTGCACGGGGATCGGCCCGGTGGCCCCGTGGTAGGGCAGCTCGCCGAAGTCGGCGTCGCACTCCATCCGCCGCAGGTAGGGCAGCATGTCGGCGTACGACCAGCCGGGGCATCCTGAGGCGGCCCAGCGGTCGTAGTCGTCGGGCATCGCGTGGATGGCCATCATGCCGTTGACCGTGGAGCCGCCGCCGAGGCCCCGTCCCCGCACGTGCGGCCGTGGCTCCTGCGCGCGCGTGCGCCGCGACTCGAGGCCCTGCCATTGGAACGCCGCGCACGCCGACTCGTCCAGCGCCCGCCAGCCGTTGAGGCTGCGCAGCTCCGGCGGCGCCTCGCTCGCCCGCCAGTCCGGCCCGGCCTCCAGAAGCACGACGTTCTTGGCGGGATCCTCGCTCAGGCGGGCGGCGAGCACGCACCCCGCGCTGCCCCCTCCGACGACGATCCAGTCGGCCTCGATCCTCACCACAGCGATGGCGCTTCGAGCGGGTCCGGAGGCTGAGCCGGAAGCTCACGCACCACCGGCACGGTGTAGAAGTGCTCGTGGGTCGGACGGGTCCGGCGGCGTGCGGGGGTGCTCTTGAGGGTCATCGGGACTCCTGGCTATGCATGGGATCCGACGGACAGAACTGAACTGAAGTCAGATCATATTGAGCCGAGCGCCCTTGTCAAGGGCCGCGTCATTCTCCGGATGTGGCAGAGTCCCGACGATGCCGGATCGCGCCGCCATCGTCACGGGGGCCTCACGGGGAATCGGGCTGGCGCTCGCCTCGGTGCTTGCCGAAGAGGGTTACGGCGTCACCATGACCGCCCGCAAGCCCGACCTGCTCGAGCAGGCCGCCAACAGCCTGCGCGAGCAGGGGCTGGAGGTCGAGTGCGTCGCGGCCAACCTGGCGGACGACGAGTCCGTCCGTGCCGTCGTCACGCGTCACCGTGAGGCGTTCGGCCGCCTCGACGTCCTTGTCAACAACGCAGGCGTGGGCATCGGCGCGGCGGTCGACGAGCACCAGACCAAGCACGTCGACCTCCAGCTCGGCGTCAACCTCCGCGCGATCATCCTCTTCTATCGCGAATCCGCGGAGCTCCTGCGCGCCGCTGGCGCCGAGCACCGCAACGCGCTCGTGGTCAACATGGCGTCCATCGCCGGCAAGTCGCCGCAGCCCTGGCTCTCGGTGTACTCGGCCACCAAGGCGGCGGTCGTTGCGTACACCACGGCCATGAACAAGGAGCTCAACGCGGCGGGCGTGAAGTCGGTCGCGTTCTGTCCGGGCTTCGTCGACACGGACATGAGCGACTTCGTGAAGGGGTCGATCCCGGCCGAGGAGATGCTGCGGACCAGCGACATCGCCGAGGCGCTGCGTTTCCTGCTGCGAGTGTCGCCGAACTGCGTGATCCCCGAGATCGTCTTCCAGCGCCCCGACGAAGCCATCTAGGTCGCCGCGACCGCCCGCCCCGGCCCAGTGGTGATGTCTACGGGACGATCAACAAGGTCGTGGAGCTCACGACGTACGCGGTGGTAGCTGCGCAGGGCTGAACTGCTCCGCTTCGTGGAGGCGCCCGCCGCGCGTGGCGAGAGGTGGGGGGTCAGCCGCCGACGTGAGCGATGGCGGGGTCGCGGTCCGCAAAGATCGCGAGAGCTCGAGAGGTGCCGGTGCTCTCGAGCACGAGTTGCGCATAGGAGCCCGGGGTGACGATGAGGGCGAGCCGGCCGGCCGGGCGCAGTCGGCTGCGGGCGTGCAGGACCGCGGCGAGGCCGATCGAGTCCATGAAGGTGACCTCGCGCAGGTCGACGACGATCCTCGTCGTGCCGGAGTCGACTGCGGCTACGAGGCGCTTGCGCAACTCGGGCGCGGACGCGAGATCGAGCTCGCCCGAGACGGTGAGCACGAGCCCGCCGAGCAGCGGCTCCTCGGTGAGTCCGAACGGGGGCCACTCCTCGGCGAGCGGGGCGATGAGGGATTCAGCGTTGCTCATGTGACGCCGACGGCACGGATGGCCCCGAGCTTGAGCCACCGCGGGTGGCCTGGCGAGATGTACGGCGGCGACAAGCGACACGATGCCGCTCAGCGCATCGGCATCGCGTGGCGTCCGGGGTGCCGCCCGGGATCGTGATTCCGGGCACTGTGTCCGGGCTCGCGAGGAGGACGACGCCGAGCACGAGCAGGATCAGCGCCGTCGCGTAGACGGGGGCCTTGCCGCCGCGGGTTACGGTCTTCTCGAGCGCGATCAGCGCGGTGACGAGCGCCATCCAGATCAGGCTCATGACGCCCAGCGCGAAGAGCGAGGCCATCAGCGCAGCGCGATCGTCGGGGCTACCGACGGGAACATCATCGCCGCCATCATCACGACCCAGACCCCGACGAACCAGCCAAGCCACCGAGCGCGGTTCCGGGGCCGGCGTCCATCCCGGCCATGCGGTGCGCCGTTGACCACCACGCCAGCGCTGCGAGACCAAGGAGCAGGGCGATCAGTCCGGCGCGGGCGCGTGCGGCCGCGTAAGCCGGGCCGA
>DATFQI010000193.1:0-3442 GCA_035264365.1 Solirubrobacteraceae bacterium | reverse complement strand
TGCTCGATCTCGCGCGCGATCTCGTGCGACAGCAGCACCGCGCCGTCGTCGTCGAGCGCGCCCGGGACGACCATGACCCGGATCTCACGGCCCGCCTGCATCGCGTAGACCTTGTCGACGCCCTCGTGGCGGGTGGCGATGCCCTCGAGGTCGCGCAGGCGCTTGACGTACTGCTCGAGCGACTCGCCGCGCGCGCCCGGCCGGGCGCCCGAGAGCGCGTCGGCGGACTGCACGAGAACGGCCTCGACCGTCTGCGGCTCGACCTCGTTGTGGTGGGCCTCCATCGCATGCGCGACGGCCTCGGACTCGCCGTGGCGACGCGCGAGGTCGCCGCCGACGAGCGCGTGCGGGCCCTCGATCTCGTGGGAGACCGCCTTGCCGATGTCGTGCAGCAGGGCCGCGCGGCGCGCGGTCTTGGCGGAGGCGCCGAGCTCGTCGGCCATCATCGCCGCCAGGTGAGCGCACTCGACCGAGTGGGCGAGCACGTTCTGGCCGTAGCTGGTGCGGTACTTCAGGCGGCCGAGGATCTTGATCAGCTCGGGGTCCAGGCTGCCCACGTTGGCCTCGAAGGCCGCCTGCTCGCCGCTCTCGACGATGTGGCTCTCGAGCTCGGACTTGGCCTGGAAGTACGTCTCCTCGATGCGCGCCGGGTGGATGCGCCCGTCCTGCAGGAGCTTCTCGAGCGTCATCCGCGCGATCTCGCGGCGGACGCCGTCGAAGCCCGAGAGGATCACCGCGTTGGGCGTGTCGTCGATGATGAAGTCGACGCCCGTGAGGTGCTCGAGGGCGCGGATGTTGCGGCCCTCGCGGCCGATGATGCGGCCCTTCATGTCGTCGGCCGGGAGCTGCACGACCGAGACCGTGGTCTCGGCCGCGTGGCCGGCGGCGAGCCGCTGCATGACGACCGAGAGGATGTTGCGCACGCGCCGGTCGGCGTCGCGCTTGGTCTCTTGCTCGATCTGGCGCACCAGCCGCGCCGAGTCGTGGCGGATCTGCTCCTCGAGCTCCTTGAGCAGGTGGTGCTTGGCCTGCGACGCCGACATGCCCGAGGCGCGCTCGAGCTCGCGGACGAGGTGCTCGCGCTCGCCGTCTATCTCCCGCTCGCGGGCGGCGAGCTTCTCGGCGCGGCGCTCGACCTCCGCCTCGCGCTGCTCGAGCGCGTCCTCGCGGCCGAGCAGCCGCTCCTCCTGGCGCCCGATCTCCGCGCTTCGCGCGAGCGCTTCATTCTGGTCGCGCACCGGCGCTTCCGCGGGCTTGGGCGCCCTCGCATGCATGCTCCCGGCCAGACCGGGCGCGCGCTTGGCGAGCAGGTGCGCGGCCGCCACCAGGCCTGCCGCGAGGCCCAGGGCCACCACGACCGCCGCGATCACGATTTCCATTTCCGTTTCCTCTCCCCCGCCCCGACGGCTCGCGCCGCCGGACGTGAGTCCGTTGTCCCTCGTTGCAGGCGGCAGACCGAGCCGGACCTCGGCACGAGCGGAGGAGAAGCAGGAAGGGCGGCACGGCCGCCCCGTCAGATGGCGGCTAGGTGCGCTGTTGGGTCGGTGTTCCCTGGCCCGCCGGCCTGGGACTCGAGCGTGCGAGCTCGAAAGTGCTGTCGTCGTTCGCCGTCACGTCTGAAGCTGCTGGATTCCGCGTGTAAAAGTGAATGATTTGCTGGTCTTTTCAGGCCGTGTTCGACCCGGTCTGTCGCTGTGCCGGATCGTAGTACCGCAGGCGCTCTTGCGCAAACCGGCGCAAGCGGTCGCCCGCCGTGCGCGGCGTGGCGCGGCTGCGGGCCGCGGCGCGGTCAGTCCAGCGGCTCGCCGGCCACGCCGGCGTGGCGGCGCAGGGCGTCGTACGCCAGCTCGAGCTCGTAGCCCTTGCGGACCAGGACGCCGAGCGCACGGTCGCGCTCGCGCGGCGTCTGCGGCGGCTCGGGGAAGCGGCGGGCGAGGATCTCGAGCGCCGCGTCCATCTCCCCCGCGTGGTCCTGATCGCCGATCGCCGCCGCGACGACCTCGCGGTCGACTCCCAGCGCGAGCAGCTTGCGCTCGATCCGCTCGGCGCCCCAGGCGTCCAGCCGGCGGCGGTCCTCGGCGAAGCGCTGGGCGTAGCTCGCGTCGTCGAGGTAGCCCTGCTCGGAGAGCTCCGCGAGCACGGTCTCGATCGCCGACGGCTCGACGCGCTTGGCGGCGAGGTGGCGCCCCAGCTCGGCGACCGTGCGCTCGCGCCGGTTGAGCGCCTTCCAGGCGACGTCGCGCGCGTGCTGCAGGCGCGCCTCGGGATCGTCGAGCCGGACCGTCATGGGACCACTGGCGCCGCCGCGCATACGGCGGCGCCGGCGGCGGCCCTCAGACCGCCGCGACCTCCGCGACCTCCGGGACCTCCGGGACCTGGGCGTCCTCGTCGCGCTCGATCGGCTCGACCAGGTCCTGGCCGAGGCCCAGCGCGGCGTATATCTTGCCCTCGATCTCCTTCGCGACCTCCTGGTGCTCGTCCAGGTAGCCCTTGGCGTTGTTGCGGCCCTGGCCGAGCCGCTCGTTGCCATAGGAGAAGAACGAGCCCGACTTGGTCACGACGTTGTGCTCGATCGCGAGGTCCAGGATGCAGCCCGAGCTCGAGATGCCCCTGCCGAACTCGATGTCGAACTCGGCCTGGCGGAACGGTGCCGCGACCTTGTTCTTGACGACCTTCACGCGGACGCGGTTGCCGACCGCCTCCGTGCCGTCCTTCAGCGTCTCGATCCGGCGGATGTCCAGGCGCTGGGACGAGTAGAACTTCAGCGCGCGGCCGCCCGGCTGGGTCTCCGGCGAGCCGAACATGACGCCGACCTTCTCGCGGATCTGGTTCACGAACAGGCACAGCGTCTGCGTGCGGTTCAGGTTGCCGGCCAGCTTGCGCATGGCCTGGGACATCATCCGCGCCTGCACGCCGACCGTCTGGTCGCCCATCTGGCCCTCGAGCTCCGCGCGCGGCGTCAGCGCCGCCACGGAGTCGACCGCCACGACGTCGACGGCGCCGGAGCGCACGAGCATGTCGGCGATCTCGAGCGCCTGCTCGCCGTAGTCGGGCTGGGAGACGAGCAGCTCGTCGATGTTGACGCCCAGGCGGCTCGCGTACAGCGGGTCCATCGCGTGCTCGGCATCGATGAACGCGCAGACGCCGCCGAGCTTCTGGGCCTCGGCGATGACGTGGTAGACGAGCGTCGTCTTGCCCGAGGACTCCGGGCCGAAGATCTCGACGATGCGGCCGCGCGGGACGCCGCCGATGCCGAGCGCGAGGTCCAGCGACAGCGCACCCGTCGGGATCGCGTTGACCTTGACCTGGGCGCCCTCGTCGCCCATGCGCATGACCGTGCCCTTGCCGAACTGGCGCTCGATCTGTGTAAGCGCGCCCTGAAGGGCGGCGTCGCGGGCCTTGCCGGCCTTCTCGGCCGCGGCATCCTGGGTGCTCATCGGGC
>DATFQI010000192.1:0-4267 GCA_035264365.1 Solirubrobacteraceae bacterium | reverse complement strand
GTGAAGCCGCCCGCGGCGGGGGCGGGCGGCTTCAAGTTGGCCCCGTCAGGACGGGCAGGGGTACGTGCCTTGAGGGGCCTATTGGGTGGTCCGGACGGCGGGAGGCGCCGATGATGCGGCATCGCCCGGACCTATGCGTCGGGCAGGCGGCGGCGGGAGGCACGACCGCCCATTCGACACCGCCAGTATCCGGGGGCCGGTAGGGCACGGGCAATCGAACAGACGTCCATAAATGCCCATCAGGTTTCAGGTGTGAGGTCAATCGCGACGCCCCACAGGATGTCCCGCTCGGACGCCTCGAAACGGTCGAGCCCGAACGCATGGAGCACCTGTGCCAGGAGAACGGTCCCGGCGACGATGGTCGGCGCCCGATCCGGGTGCAATCCCGGCACGGCCCTTCGCTCCCCGAGCGGAAGCGCGGCGAGGTTATCGGAGATCTCGGTCAACCGGAAGGACGTCACGACGCGGCCCTCCACGCGCGCGGGATCGTACGGCTCGATCCGCGCGTCGATCGCCGCCACGGACGTCGCCGTGCCGGCGACCGCGACGGCGGCCTGCACGCGCTCGCGCACCTCGGGCGGCACGGCCTCCTCGAACACCGCGCGCACGTCGCGCGCGAGCGCCTCGACGTCCTCGCGCGCGGGTGGGTCGTCGCGCAGGAAGCGCTCGGAGTGGCGCACGACGCCGGCCTGCGTGGAGACGTGGAAGTCCATCTCGCCGCGTGCGCCCGTGACGAGCTCGGTCGAGCCGCCGCCGATGTCGACCACGAGCAGCGGCGTCGCGTCGCCCGGGTCGCGCGCGGCGGTCGCGCCGAGGTAGGTCAGCTGCGCCTCCTCGTCGCCGCCGATCGTGCGTGCGTCAAGTCCGAATCGCTCGCGCACCTCCGCCGTGAACGCCGCTCCGTTCTCGGCGTCGCGGACCGCGGAGGTGAGCACGCCGAGGCGGCGCTCGCAGCGGTGGCGCTCGATCGACTCGGCGTACTCCTCAAGCGTGGCCAGCACCCGCTCCCGGGCGTCGTCGGCGAGCCGGCCCGTCGCGTCGACGCCGTCGCCGAGGCGGGTCACGACCGAGCGGCGGTCGAGCTCCTCGACGGCGCCGTCGGTGACCTCGGCCACGAGCAGGCGCGTCGAGTTCGTCCCGACGTCGACCACGGCGACGCGCACGCTAGGTGGCGGGGTAGGGCATCGGGTGTCCGGCGAGCGCGGCGAGCAGGTTCTCGACGGCCATTTCGGCCATCCGCTCGCGCGTGCGCATCGTGGCGGAGCCGACGTGCGGCACCACGATCAGGTTCGGCGCCTCCAGCAGCGGGTCGTCCGCCGGGAGCGGCTCGGGATCGGTGACGTCGAGCGCGGCGCCGGCGATCTCGCCCGCCAGCAGCGCGAGCCGCAGCGCGGTCTGGTCGACGACGCCGCCGCGCGCGGTGTTGATCAGGTACGCGTCCGGCTTCATGCGCGCGAGCGCCTCGGTGCCGATCAGGTGCCAGGTGGCGGGCGTCAGCGGGCAGTGCAGCGAGACGAAGTCCGCGCGCTCGAGCAGCTCCTCGAGCGGCACGCCCGAACGGCGCGAGTGGGCGAGCACGTCCATGCCGAAGCCCTCGGCGCGGCGGGCGACGGCGTCGCCGATCCGCCCGCGGCCGACGATCCCCAGCGTCGCGCCCGCGAGGTCCGCGCCGAGACCGCGCGCGGGCTCCCAGGTGCGCCAGCGGCCCTCGCGCACCTGGGCCTCTCCCTCCGGGATCCGGCGCGCGAGCGCGAGCAGCAGCGCGAACGCCAGGTCCGCGGTCGCGTCGGTCAGCACGTCGGGGGTGTTGCCGACCGGGATGCCGCGCTCGGCGGCCGCCTCGAGGTCGATGTTGTCGGTGCCGACGGCCATGTTCGCGATCGCCTTCAGGTCCGGGCTGGCGGCGAGCAGCTCCGCGCCGACCGGGTCGGTGACGAGCGAGAGCAGGCCGTCGGCGGCAGCGGTGCGCTCCCGCATCGCGTCCGGGCCGGGCGGGAGGTCGCCCTCCCAGACGTCCAGCTCGTGCTCGGCGGCCAGCCGGTCGAGCGCCGGAAACGGCAGCGCGCGTGTCACGAAGATCCTTCCCATCGGCGGCATCTTCCCGGCTACATTGCCCTGATGCTCAGTTCCTCTCGCGTCGCACGGACGCTCGCGCTCACCGCCTTCACGGCGCTCGCCCTCGCCGGACCGGCCGCGGCGGCCACCAAGAACGGGATCACGCCGCTCGCCCCGAAGGCCGGCACCTCCGTCCCCTCCGGCAAGGCGGCCAGCTTCCGCATGCGGGTCTCCGACCCCGGCGCCGGCGTGTTCATGCACGTCTGCAAGTCCAAGAAGCGGGACAAGCAGGGCATGATCTGCAAGAAGGCCACGATCCTGCAGGCCAAGAAGCGCAAGGGCGTCTTCGTGGCCAAGCAGACGTTCTTCGACTTCCCGGCCTTCTGGCTCAACAACCCGGGCACCTACTACTGGCAGGCGTACCGGATCGAGTGCCGTAGCGGCAGCAGCGACTGCAAGCAGGAGGGCCCCGTCGTCCGCTTCAAGGTCAAGTAGCGCGGCGCGGCCGGTCCGGATCGGCTGCTCGGGCTGGAACTACCAGGACTGGCGCGGGCGGGTCTACCCGAAGGGGGTGCCCGCCAGCCGCTGGCTCGAGCACTACGCGACGCTGTTCGACACGGTCGAGGTCAACTCGACCTTCTACCGGCTCGCGAAGCCCGCGGCGGTCGCGAACTGGGTGCGCCAGACCCCTGACGACTTCGTCTTCGCGGTCAAGGCCAGCCAGTACATGACGCACATGAAGCGCCTGCGCGACCTCGGGCCGTCGATGCAGCGCTTCTACGACGGCATCCGGCCGCTCGCGGACTCGCCGAAGCTCGGCCCGGTGCTGTGGCAGCTGCCGGAGCGCACGAAGGCCGACGTCCCGCTGCTCTCCGACGCGCTCGACCAGCTCCCGCCCGGGCGCCACTGCTTCGAGTTCCGCCACCCGAGCTGGTTCTCCGACGAGGTGCTCGAGCTGCTGCGCTTCCACCACGTCGGGCTCGTCATCGCCCACCACCCCGAGCGGCCCTGGCAGCCGCTGGAGCTGACGACCGACTGGACGTTCCTGCGCTTCCACTACGGGGCGCGCGGCCGGCGCGGCAACTACTCCGAGACGGAGCTGCGCGAGTGGGCGCCGCGCGTGCGCGAGCTCGCCGAGCGCGCCGAGGTATTGGCGTACTTCAACAACGACTGGGAGGGCTTCGCGGTGCAGAACGCGCTTCGGCTGCGGGCGCTCGTGGAACCTTGATGTCCATGGACGAGGACATCCGCTTCGCGCTCGAGCAGACGAAGACCTGGGCGGTGGTCGGCTGCTCGCCTGATCCCTCGCGCGACTCGCACCGGATCGCGGCGCTGCTGCAGCGCCGCGGCTTCCGGGTGATCCCGGTCAACCCGGCCGCCGACGAGATCCTCGGGGAGCGCTGCTTCGCGAGCGTGCACGACATCGGCGAGCCGGTCGACGTCGTGGACGTGTTCCGACGCTCCTCGGAGGCCGGCGCGCACGTCGACGAGGCGATCTCGATCGGCGCCTCCGTCGTGTGGATGCAGCTCGGCGTGATCGACGAGGCGGCCGCCGCGCGCGCCCGCGAAGCGGGCCTGCGCGTGGTGATGGACCGCTGTCCGGCCATCGAGCTTCCTAGACTGTCGGCCGCATAAGCGCGTCCTGAGGAGGGGCCGTCCAGCTTTCCCGCCCGATCCGCGGCGCGCTGTGCGCGTTGCCGCTGCTGTTGATGCCGTTGATCAGCCCCGCCGCGGCGCCGGCGGCGTTCGGCGACCTGACGCTCGGGATCGCGGAGATCGTGCCCGAGCACACGGCGCAGTTCCCGATCGACGGCCCGCACGACCTCGGCCGCAACCCGGCCAACCGCTTCGGCGGCGGCCGCGGCCACGACGGCCAGGACATGTTCGCCGACTGCGGCACGCCCGTCCGCGCCGCCCAGGCCGGCCGAGTGGTCTTCACGGGCTACCAGGGCGCGGCCGGCAACTACCTCGTCATCCGCAGCGACGAGTCCGGCGAGGATCAGGTCTACATGCACCTCCTCAACGAGCCCCGCTTCGCGGTCGGCGACCGGATCGAGCTGGGGCAGCGGATCGCCAGCGTCGGCCGCACCGGCCGCGCCGACGGCTGCCACCTGCACTTCGAGCTGTGGACCGCGCCGGGCTGGTGGCGCGGAGGCCGCGCCTACGATCCGCTCGGCAAGCTGCGCCTCTGGGACAGCTGGTCCTGAGCCCC
>DATFQI010000191.1:0-26997 GCA_035264365.1 Solirubrobacteraceae bacterium | reverse complement strand
GAGGCGAGGAAGTCCGGCACGTCGAAGCCGCCCGAGCGGCGCGTCATCGAGGGCACGCCCTCCTCGAGCAGCATCCCCTGCAGCAGCTCCGCCTCCGCCTGGTTGCGGGCGCCGACGACCTTCACGAGCGGGCCCTCGGCGTACTGGGGGCGGATCTTGCGCGCGCGCTCACGGCGCTCGGACTCCGGCGGTGCGACCGGGTCGGCCTCGACCAGCGGGACGCCGCAGCGCTCGCAGAATCGCTCTCCGTCCTCGTGCCCCGTCGCGCAGGAGGGGCAGACGAGCATTACGACGCGACCTCCAGCGAGGCCGGCGAGACCTGCCCGTCGACGATGGTCCAGGCGCGCACGTCCGGCTCGTCGTGCTCGAGGCCGACAATCACGTACAGCGCCTCCGGATAGAAGGCGAGGTTGATGTCGGTCTGCGACGGCTCGGGGGCCGAGCGCGTGTGCGAGTGATAGATCGCGCCGAGCTCGAGCCCGGCGTCCTCGATCGCGGACTGGATCTTGTACTGCTCCATCCCGTCGATCTCGTAGCGCAGCGGGCTCGCCGCCCGGTTGCGGGCGCGGTGGACGGCGACGGCCTCGCCGTTGCGACTGGCGATCATGCCGCAGCACTCGTTCGGCGCATCGGCGCGGGCGTGGGCGATCACGTCGTCGAGCAGCTCGCGGGAGATCCGCATGAGCTCGACGTTAGCGGACGCTGCTGCGCTACTTGGCGGAGCGCTCGAGCGGTGCGTAATCGTCTTCGTCGTCGTCGCGGCGCGAGTCGCCGCTCAGCGAGTCCTTGAACTCGCGCATGCCGTTGCCGATCGAGCGCCCCACCTCGGGCAACCGCTTCGGGCCGAGCACGATGAGCGCGATCACGAGCACCACGACGAGCTCGCCTGGTCCGACGTTGAAGGGCATGCCTCCAGGTTACCCGCGGCTGATGAGCTCGTGGAGAACGAGGTGTTGCGCGTGGCTGGCCATCACCGTCGCCACGGTGCGCACCGTGTTCGGCTCCTCGAGTCGCGGCAGGCGCTGCAGGCAGCCCGCGATCAGCGATCGCTCGTAGTCCATCGCCGCCTTGCGGCGCTCCCGGTCGCCCGTCGCCTCGAGCACGGCGAGCGCCCCGGGGGCGAGGTCGTCGCGGCCGCGCGTCGGGCCCGGGACCGGCATCCCGAGCGCCTCCAGGTGGCTCGCGAGCGCCTTCGCGTGCTGCGTGTCCTGGGGAGCGAGCGCGGCGGTCCCCTGGAGCCGGGCCTCGCTGTAGACGAAGACCGCGTCCTCCTCGGCGCGGATCAGCTCGGTCAGCGCCTCGCCCTCGCTCGCGCCGCGGGCGCGCGCGGGCGCGGCGACCGGGAGGCCGGCGGCGCCGGCTGCGGCGGCGGCGAGCGCGGCGCGGCGCGTGAGCCGCGCACCGCCGACGGGCGGCTCGGAGCGCGTCCGGCGCTCAGGCATCGTCGCGCCCGTCCGGGAACGCGGTCGTCAGCGCCTCGCGCCCGAGCCGCTCGCGCAGCTGCACCGTGTGGCGCGCCGCGTCGGCCAGCAGCTCGGCGCTGAGCGCGCGGGCGGCGGGCGCGCGGACGAGCCCGGCGGCGTGCACGTGGGCGCGCATCGCGGCCTGCTCGAGCGCCAGCGCGGCCTGCAGCGGCGGCCCGTCGGGAGCCTCGGGCACCGGCGCGCCCTCCCCTGCCCCGGCCTCGCGCAGCCGCTCGGCGTGCTCGCGCTCGCGCGCGGCGAGCGCCTCGCCCAGCCGCCCGCCCGCGTTTTCGTACGCATCCGCCAGCGCGAGCGCCGCCGCCAGCGACGGCGCCAGCAGCTCGGCGTCCGGCGGCGGCTCCTCCTCCTGCGAGCCGCAGCCCGCGAGCGCCAGCCCCGCCCCCGCCCCGGCGGCCAGCAGGCCGCGGCGGGTGGTGCGGGTCACCACCAGACGGTGGAGTCCAGGTTCTCGATCTCCTCCACCGGCTTCGTGTAGATGCCCGAGGAGAGGTACTTCCAGCCGTCGTCGCAGACGATGAAGACGATGTTGCCCTCGTCCATCTCGTTGGCGATCCGCACGGCGATCGAGGCGATCGCGCCGGACGAGACGCCCGCGAAGATGCCCTCCTCGTCGAGCAGCCGGCGGGTCCAGACGATCGCATCGTGGTTGGTGACGAAGATCTTCCGGTCCAGCAGCGAGAGGTCGATGATCGGCGGGATGAAGCCGTCGTCGAGCGAGCGCAGGCCCTGCACGGGCTCGCCCTGCATCGGCTCGGCGGCGACGATCTTGATCGCGTCCCCGAGCTCCTCGCGCAGCCGGCGCCCGTTGCCCATCAGCGTGCCGCCCGTGCCCAGGCCGGCCACGAACGCGCTGATCTCGTCGAGCTCCTCGAGGATCTCGGGCGCCGTGCCCTCGTAGTGCGCGCGCGGGTTGGCCTCGTTGCCGTACTGGTAGGGCATGTAGTACGAGGCGTCGGACCCGGCCATCTCGAGCGCCATCGCGACGGCGCCGTTGGAGCCCTGGCCGCCGGGCGAGTAGACGATCTCGGCGCCGTACATCTGCAGCAGCTGGGTGCGCTCCGGCGTCACGTTGTCGGGCATGACGACCTTGAGCTTGTAGCCCTTGCGCGAGCAGATCATCGCGAGCGAGATGCCGGTGTTGCCCGAGGTCGGCTCGAGGATCGTCTGGCCGGGGCGGATCGCTCCCTTCTCCTCGGCGTCCTCGATGAGCGCCCGCGCGACGCGATCCTTGACCGAGCCGGTCGGATTGTGGGACTCCAGCTTCGCCCAGATGCGCACGCCCGGCTTGGGCGAGAGGCGCTTGAGCTCGACGAGCGGCGTGTTGCCGATCGCCTGGACGATGTCGCCGTAGCGGCCCCCGCAGGGGCGGTTCCTCAGGTCCTGCGCCATAGCTTCACGAAGTGTAGTTGCTTCAGGGAATGTCGCGTAACGCCGGATAGAGCGCCCTGTAGCGCTCTCGCTGCCCGCGGTAGGCCTCGACCAAGGCGGGGTCCGGTTCCACCCGTCCGTGCGGGCGCACGCAGGCCCGGGCGGCCTCGGCGGCGTCGCGCCAGATGCCGCCGGCGATGCCGCCGAGCATCGCCGCGCCGTAGGCCGCGCCCTCCTCGACCGCGACGCGCTCCACCGGCAGCTCCAGCGCCGAGGCGACGATCTTCAGCCAGAGCTCGCTGCGCGCGCCGCCGCCGCTGGCCCGGCCGACCTGCGGCGCGGCGCCGACCGAGCGCACCACGTCGAGGCAGTCGCGCAGGCCGAACGCGACGCCCTCGAGCACCGCGCGGGTCAGGGCGCCGCGGTCGTGGCGCAGCGACAGGCCCGCGAACGCGCCGCGGGCGTCCGGGTCGGCGTGCGGGGTGCGCTCGCCGGCCAGGTACGGCAGGAACGTCAGCCCCTCGGCCCCGGGCTCCCAGCGTGCCGCCTCCTCCAGCAGCGCGCCGAACTCCACCCCGGGGGCGAGCGTGTCGCGGAACCACTGCAGCGAGCCGGCGGCGGAGAGCATGACGCCCATCGCGTGCCAGCGGTCCGGCACGGCGTGGCAGAACACGTGCACGCGCGCCTGGGGGTCGGCGCGGTAGGCGTCGAGCGCGCTGAAGACGACGCCCGAGGTGCCGAGCGCCACCGATGCGGGTCCGGGCTCGACGGCGCCCACCCCGAGCCCGCCGGCGGCCTGGTCGCCCGCGCCCGCCGCGACCGGCACTCCCTCGGGTGTCTCGCCGGACACCTCGGCGGACTCGAGCACCCGCGGGAGCCACTCGCGCGGGACCTCCAGCGCCTCGAGCACCTCGTCGCTCCAGCGCCGCCGCGCCACGTCGAACAGCAGCGTGCCCGAGGCGTCGGCGACGTCGATCGCGTGCTCGCCGCACAGCCGCAGCCGCACGTAGTCCTTCGGCAGCATGATCCGCGCGATCCGCCCGTAGGACTCCGGCTCGTGCTCGCGCAGCCACAGCAGCTTGGGCGCGGTGAAGCCGGTCAACGCGCGGTTGCCGGTCAGCCCCACGAGCCGCTCGAAGCCGACCCGCTGCTCGATCTCGCGGCACTGCTCGGCCGTGCGCTGGTCGTTCCAGAGGATCGCCGGCCGGATCACCTCGCCGGCCGCGTCGAGCGCGACCAGCCCGTGCATCTGCCCGGACAGCCCGACCCCCGCGACCTCGCCGACCTCGAGCTCGGCCAGCACGCGCTCCGTCGCCGCCCACCAATCGGCAGGGTCCTGCTCGGCCCAGCCGGGCCGCGGGGTCGAGAGCCCGTAGCCGGCCTCGGCGCGCGCAAGCACCTCCCCGGCGGCCGAGACGGCGAGCGCCTTGACCCCGCTGGTGCCGACGTCGAGGCCGACCGCGACGCTCATCGGACGCCGAGCAGGACCTCGACGGCGAGCTGGTCGAGCCGCTCGTTGCCGTAGCCGCGGGCGGCCAGCGCGTCGAGCCCGTCGACCTCGGCCTTGAGCGTCCCGGGGTCGTCGCCGCCGACCGTCGGCTCGCCGAGCTCGGCCACCGACGCGGCCGCCAGCGCCTCCTGCACGTCGGGATCGGCGTCGAAGCGCTCGGCCGCCGCCGCGAGCGCCCGGTAGGTCGCCATGCACCCGCGCGCGAACTCCCACACGCCCTCGGCGTCCTCGGTGCGGTAGGCGTGCGCGTCGAAGTGCCGCGGCCCGTCGTAGCCGGCGCGCTCGAGCAGCCGCACGAGGTGGAAGGCCTCCTTGAGGTCCTCGGCGCCGAAGCGGAAGTCCTGGTCGTAGCGGCCGATCCGCTGCGCGTTGAGGTCGATGTGGAAGAGCTTGCCCGCCCACAGCGCCTGCCCTACGCCGTGGTGGAAGCTCAGACCGGCCATCGTCTCGTGCGCGACCTCCGGGTTGACGCCGCACATCTCGGGGCGCGCCAGCATGGTGATGAAGTGCAGGGCGTGGCCGACGGTGGGCAGGAAGATGTCGCCGCGCGGCTCGTTGGGCTTGGGCTCGATCGCGAAGCGCATCGAGAAGCCCTGGGAGACCGAGTAGTCGGCGAGCACGTCGATCGCCTCGCGGTAGCGCTCGAGCGCGTCCCGCGGGTCCTTGGCCGTGCCGACCTCGGTGCCCTCGCGCCCGCCCCAGAACACGAACACCTCGGCGTCCAGGCGCCCGCCGAGGTCGATCGCGCGCATCGCCTTGCCGATCGCCGCGCGCCGCACGCCTCGGTCGTTGGAGGTGAACGCCCCGTCCTTGAAGGCCGGGTGGCCGAACAGGTTCGTGGTGGCCATCCCGACGCCCAGGCCGGTCTCCCGCAGCGCGGTCTCGAGGCCGGAGACGATCCGTTCCTCCTCGGCCGCGGAGCTGCCCCACGGCACGAGGTCGTTGTCGTGCAGGCTGATGCCCCAGGCGCCGAGCTCGGCGAGCTTGCGGACCGAGTCGGCCGGGTCCAGCGGGGCTCGGGTCGGCTCCCCGAACGGGTCGCGACCCGGGTTGCCGACGGTCCACAGCCCGAAGGTGAAGCGATGTTCGGTAGGCATGGCCGGTAGCTTCACACGCCGATGGCTCCGACGGCCGGCCGATGGCAGGGATTCGGCACCACGATCTTCACGGAGATGTCCGCGCTCGCCGAGCGGACGGGCGCGATCAACCTCGGCCAGGGCTTCCCGGACGAGGACGGCCCGCCCGAGCTGCTGGAGGCGGCGCAGCGCGCGATCCGCGATGGCCTGAACCAGTACGCGCCGCTGCCGGGCGTGCCCGCGCTGCGCGAGGCGGTCGCCGAGCACCAGGCGCGCTTCTACGGCATCGACGTCGATCCGGCGACCGAGGTGCAGGTCACGTTCGGGGCCACGGAGGCGATCGCGGCGGCTCTGCTGGGGATCTGCGAGCCGGGCGACGACGTGGTCTGCTTCGAGCCCTACTACGACTCCTACGCGGCCGGGATCGCGATGGCGGGCGCGCGGCGGCGCCCCGTGACGCTGCACCCGCCACACTGGACCGTCGACCCCGACGCCCTGCGCGCGGCGGTCGCCCGCCGCGCGCGCGTGTTGCTGCTCAACACGCCGCACAACCCGACGGGAAAGGTGTTCTCGCGCCAGGAGCTCGAGCTGATCGCGGAGACCTGCATCGAGCACGACCTGATCGCGATCACCGACGAGGTCTACGAGCACCTGGTCTTCGACGGCGAGCACCTGCCGCTGTGCACGCTGCCGGGCATGGCCGGCCGGACGCTGACGATCTCCTCGCTCGGCAAGACGTTCTCGGCGACGGGCTGGAAGACCGGCTGGGCCGTCGGCCCGCGCGAGCTGGTCGCCGCCACGCGCACCGCCAAGCAGTACCTGACGTTCGCCGGCGGGACGCCGTTCCAGCACGCGGGCGCGGTCGCCCTGCGGCTCGGCGACGACGTCTACGACGCGCTCGCGCGCGACCTGCGCGTCAAGCGCGACCACCTCTGCGCCGGGCTCGAGGCCGCCGGGCTGGAGGTGCTGCGGCCGGCCGGCACCTACTTCGCCAACGTCGACTGCAAGCGCGATGGCGTCCAGTTCTGCCGCGAGCTCGTCGAGCGCGCGGGCGTGGTGGCGATCCCGACGTCGGTCTTCTACGACGACGCCGAGGCTGGGCGATCGCTCGTGCGCTTCGCGTTCTGCAAGCGCGCGTCCGTGATCGACGAGGCCGCCGCGCGGCTCGCCTCGGCAGGCTGAGAGCCGCCGCCGCGGTACTGCAGCACCAGCACGGTCGTGTCGTCGCGCTGCGGCCCGCGCTCGAACGCCTCAAGCTCCGCACGCAGCGCCGCCAGCCGCTCGGCCGCCTCGCCCTCGAGCCGCCCGAGCGCCTCCTGCAGGCGCCGCTCGCCGAAGCGTTCGTCCTCCCCCATCGCGTCGGTCACGCCGTCGGTGTAGAGGACCAGCAGGTCACCCGGCTTGAGCACGACCGGCGCCGCCGGCCAGCGCTCGCCGTCGAACGCGCCGGCGATCGTGCCGGCGTCGCCGACCGGCAGCACCTGGTGGCCGCGCACGAGCAGCGGCGGCGGGTGGCCGGCGCTCGCCATCGTCACGACCGCCGTGCCGTCGCCGCGCTCGCGCAACTCGGCGCAGACGACCGTGCACAGCGGCAGCCCGGACTGGCCGCGCAGCGTGTCGTTGAGGCGCGAGACGGCGGTGCTGACGTCGCCGGTCAGCTCGGCCGCCGTGCGCAGCGTGAAGCGCGCCAGCGAGGTGCGCGCGGCCGCTTCGGCGCCCTGACCGGCGACGTCCCCGACCACGACCATCCAGCCCGACGGCCCGAGGAAGAGGTCGTAGAAGTCGCCGCCGACCTCGTTGAACTCGCCCGCCGGCCGGTACAGGACGGCGGCCGACCAGCCCGGGACGTCCGGCAGCTCGGGCGGCAGCAGGCCGTGCTGCAGCGCGCGGGCGATCGCCGTACGGCTGCTGTGGCTGCGGGCGTTGTGGACCGCGACGCCGGCGCGGCGGCCGATCTCGTCCGCCAGCTCGCGCTCGAGCCGGCCGAAGCGTCGCCACGGCTCGGCGTGGGCGAGCGTCAGCGTGCCGACCGCCTCGGCGCCGGCCCGCAGCGGGATCCGCAGCGCGTTCTCGCCCTCCAGCGCGGCCTCCTCCCCGGCCGCGGCCAAGCGCCGCGGCTCGCCGCGCCGGTCGGGCAGCTCGGCCGCCGCCGCGCCGGCGAGCGCCGGGACGAGCACCTTCGCGAGCGCGTCGAGCTGGTCGCCGGGGTCCATCGAGGCCGCGAGCGCCTCGCTGGCGTCCGCCAGCAGCCGCTGCGACCACTCGGCGCGCTTGACCCGGCTGACGTCCTCGATGACGCTGATGACGCGCACGATGGCGCCGTCAGCGTCGCGCAGCGCCGAGCAGCGGTGCAGCAGCCAGCGCTCTGCGCCGGTCGCGCGCACGACGTTGCGCACGAGCAGCGGCTCCGGATCGGGCTCGCCCGCGAGCAGCCGCTGGCTCGGCAGGTCCGCGAGCGCGAGCGGGCGCCCGTGCTCGTCGAAGACGGCGTAGCGGTCCATGATGTCCGTCGGGTCGGAGCTCAGGAGATCGTCCGCGCTGCCGACGCCGAGCAGCTCGACCGCGGCCGGGTTGACGTACACGAGCCGCCCCGCGGCGTCGTTCATCGTGACGGCCTCGGCGAGCGCGTGCAGCACGAGCCCGAACTGCTCCTCCGCCTCGCTCAGCTCTCTGGTCAGGCCCGCGTTGTCGAGCGCGAGCGCGACGCGGCCCGCGAGCACCTCGGCGAAGCGCAGGTCGGACTCCGTGTGGCGCCGTCGCGACGGGCCGAACGCGAGGTTGAGCGCGCCGATCACCCGCCCGCGCGAGCGCAGCGGGACGATCAACGCCGTCGTCAGGCGCAGATCGCCGAGCAGCGCAGCATCCCCTGGCGTGCTGGCCGCGGCCGCGATCAGCGCGGCGTCGGGCTCGACGAGCTGCGCGCGATCGGCCGCGATCGCCGCCTCGCTGCTGCGCGCCTCGCCCTCCAGCGAGCGCCGCCGCGTCATCGCCGCCTCGACCTCGGGGTCGATCTCCGGCCCGACGCGGGCGCCGATCCGCCGCCGCACGCCGCCGCGGATCACGTCCACGGTGACGACGTCGCCGAACGTCGGCACGAGCAGGTCGAAGACGCCCGCGACGAGCGCGTCATGGCGGCCGTGCGCGCGGTCGGCCACGTCGGCGACGCCGACCAGCAGCCGGAAGCGCTCCAGCGCCACCACGGACCCGGCGCGCGCCGCGGCGACCGCGAGCGCCACCAGCCCGCCCGCGATCACCAGCACGACCGCGGAGGCGTGCTGCATCTCGTCGCCGATCACCGGCACGACGAGCGCGACCGCGAGCGCGAGCGCCGCGACCAGCAGCGTGTCGCCCCAGTGCCCCGAGAGCGCGACGACCAGCGGCGGCAGCACGAGCAGGACGGCGACGAGCACCTCCTCGCCCGCCGCGAGCTCGAGCACGCCGAGCGCCAGCACGGCGGCGACACCGGCGACCGCGGCGCGCGAGAACGGCGCCGGGGCGAGCACCGAGCGCGCGCCACCGCCGCGCCAGCCGGTGAGCGCGGACTCAAGCCGCGAGGGCTGCGCCGAGGTCATCGAAGAACGGCAGCCGGTCGTCCAGGCGCGTCAGCATGAACAGCCGATGGACGTCCGGATCGCCGCGCAGCACGGCGAACCGCACGCCCGCGCCGTCGAGCTCGTGCAGCGTCTCGATCGTCAGGCGCATGCCGCTCGTGTCCAGGAACGTCACGCCGCTCAGGTCGAGCACCACCAGGTCGCACCCCTCCGGCCGCGCGCGCAGCGCCGCCTGCACCTCGCCGGCGCTGAAGAGGTCGAGATCGCCGCGCGGAGCGACAACGTGTGCGCGCTCGACGGCTCGAGCGCGCACGCCGAAGGCGGGCGGCTGCTGGCTCATGGAGCGACGCTACAGGCGCGCGCGCCCGCGGGCAACCGCTCGTGCGCGTTTCCGCGGCAGGGGCAGCGCCCGTTCGCGGTGCTCCCAACGCGAGGGTGCAGTAACTACCGCTATGCGTGAGTAACTGCACGCTCGATGCAGATCGCGGCGTCCGGGCCCCTGGCCCCCTACCCAGCCGCCAACGCCGGCGCCTTCATCGCCTCGGACTCGTAGCGCCAGAGCTCGGGGAGCGCGGCCGCGAGCGCGACCGAGCCGCCGACGCAGATCACGCCGCCGAGCACGATCGACCCGCGCAGGCCGACCAGCGCCGCGGCGAAGCCGGCCTCGACGTTGCCGAGCGTCGGGCCGGCGGTGAAGGAGATCACCTCCATGCCGGCGAGCCGGCCGCGCATGCGGTCGGGCACGACCTCGTTCCAGATCGTGCCGCGGAAGATCGCGCTGACGGCGTCGGAGGCGCCGGCCACGACGAGCGCCGCGATCGCCAGCCAGAGCGGCCCGGCGAGGCCGAAGACGACGATCGCGGCGCCCCAGCCGGCGGCGGCGACCACGACCGCGCGGCCGTGCCGGATCACATGGCGCGTCCAGCCGCTCGCCAGCGACAGCGCGAGCGCGCCCGCGGCCGGCGCGGCGTAGAGGAACCCGGCCACGGCCGCGCCGCCGTGGCGCTGCGCGTAGGCGGGGAACAGCGCCTCCGGCATCGCGAAGAACATCGCGTTGATGTCGATCAGGTAGGTGCCGATCAGCACCGGCTTCGAGCGCGCGAAGCGCAGGCCCTCGACGATGCCGCGCCAGCTCGGCGGCTCCGCGTCGGGCGCCGGCGGCGGCGTGCGCAGCCGCCACAGCGCCGCGAGCGAGACGAGGAAGGTCAGGCCGTCGACGCCGTAAGTGGCGGGGAAGCCGGCCACCGCGATCATCACGCCGGCCAGCGCCGGCCCACCGAGCCCGGCCGCGTTGCGCACCGCGCCGTAGAGCGCGCTGGCGGCGGCCAGCTCGCGGCGCTCGACCAGCCGCGGGACGAGCGCGTCCAGCGGCGGGCGCAGGATCGCCATCAGGCCGGCCAGCAGCGCCGAGGCGCCGTAGAGCAGCCACACCTGAGGCTGTGCGAGCAGCGCGTTCGCGCACAGCGCGATCGTCACCGCCAGCGAGCCGAGCTCGGCGCCGATCATCAGCCGCCGGCGGTCGAACGCGTCCGCAAGCGCGCCGCCGAGCAGCGCCAGCGCCACGATCGCCACGAACTGCGTCGCTCCGACGAGCCCGACGGCGACGGTGCTCCCCGTCTCGTCGTACATCTGCACGGGGATCGCCACGAGCGTCACCGCCGAGCCCAGCAGGGACACGCCCTGCCCGATCATCAGCAGCCGCAGCTCGCGGCGCCGCCGCAGCAGGTCGACGTCGACCGCGACGACGCGCAGGATCCGCCTGAGCAAGTCCACGCGGCCAGCCTAGATCGCGGTCACGCCGGCCTCATGACTTGCATATGCGCCGCCGGGGGGCGAGGCTTGGGGAACACGACGGTCAGGAGGCACGGATGGCGGGCAAGGTGCTGGTCAACCTCGCGACGGGGCTCGAGGACCCTGAGCGCGTGATGGTGGCGTTCCTGGTCGCGGGCGCGGCACTGGGCCGCGGCAACGAGGTCGCGATGTTCCTGACCAAGGACGCGGTGCGCCTGGCCGTGCCCGGCCATGCCGAGGGCGTGGCCTGCGAGGGCTGCCCGCCGCTGGAGCGGCTGTTCGCGCAATACGCCGAGGGCGGCGGCGAGCTGCTCGCGTGCCCGTTCTGCGTCGACTCCCGCAAGCTCGACGCCGGCACGTTCGTGGCCAACGCGCGGGTCGCCGGCGGTACGCCGCTCTTCGAGTGGCTGGGCGACGAGCCGGCGACGGTCTTCAGCTACTGACCACGGGCCTCCTCCGCCCGCTCGATCAACGCGCCGAGATGCGCGAGCGCCTCGCGGTGCGGCGACTCGTCGTCGGTGACGCCGGCCAGCAGCTCGATCTCGATCCCCTGGAAGATGTTCGCCGCCAGCGAGCCGAGCACGCGCGGCGGGAGCGGCGGCGCGCGATCGAGGCCGGCGGCCCATTCGGCGAAGACCTCGATGAGCAGCTCGCGCCAGCCGCCCATGGCCTCGCGCCAGCGCACCGCCAGCTCGGGCTCGGAGAGCCCCGCGGCCCACAGCTCCCACAGCGCCCGCACGAAGCCCGACCGGAGGTCCTCGTCGAGGAAGCCGCAGGCCACGCGCCACTTCTCCGACAGCGGCCCCGGCCCGTCATAGAGCGCTCGCTGGCGCTCGAGCAGCTCCGTGTTCTGGCGCTCGAGCACCGCGGAGAGCAGCTGCTGCTTGCCGCCGAAGTGGTAGTGCACGAGCGAGAGCTGCGTGCCGGCGCGCTCGGCCACCACTCGCGTGCTCGTGCGCGCATAGCCGTGCTCCACGAGCACGTCGCGCGCCGCGTCGAGGATCCGGCGCTTGGTCGCATCGCCTCGCTGGGCCCTTCCGTCGGTGGTCCTTGACACGAAGCGGATTGTACCGTAATAGTTGGTCGGTCGACCGACCAACTATCTTGTACGGAGGTTCACCATGCCGTTCGTCAACATCAAGCTGATCGAGGGCGTCTTCGACGCCGAGCAGAAGCAGGAGATGCTCGAGAAGGTCACCGAGACCATGGTCGAGATCGAGGGCGAGTCCATGCGCGGCGTGACATGGGTCGTGCTCGAGGAGGTCAAGAGCGGCGACTGGGGCATCGGCGGCCAGGGCCTGACCACCGAGGCCGTGCGCGAGCTGCGCGCCGGAGCGCCGGCCTAGCCATGACCGCCCTCGCGGACGCCGTGGACGCATCGCGGGCCCTCGCCCCCACGGCGAGCGGCCACGTGGAGCGCGACGGCGTCCGCATCGGCTACGAGGTGTTCGGCACGGGCGAGCAGACGCTGCTGCTGCTCCCTCCGTGGGCGATCCTGCACTCACGTTCCTGGAAGGCGCAGGTCCCCTATCTCGCCCGCCACTTCCGCGTCGTAACGTTCGACGCGCGCGGCAACGGGCGCTCCGATCGCCCAGCCTCGGTCGAGCAGTACGGCCAGCGCGTGCTGGCCGGCGACGCGCTCGCCGTGCTCGAGGCCGCCGGTGTCGGCGACTTCGCGTTCGTCGTTCACTGCGGCAGCGCCGAGGCCGGGCTGATCCTCGCCGCCGAGCACGCGGACCGTGTCCGCGGCGCCGTCTTCCTCTCGCCCGCCCTGCCGCTCACACCGCCGCTGCCGGAGCGCACGGGCCACTCGTTCGACGCGGAGCTGCCCGCTTACGAGGGCTGGGCGAAGGTCAACCGCCACTACTGGGCAGAGGACTTCCGGGGCTTCCTCGAGTTCTTCTTCGGCCGCTGCTATCCCGAGCCGCACTCCACCAAGCCGTTCGAGGATGCCGTCGGCTGGGGCCTGGAGACGACGCCGGAGGCGCTCGCCAAGACGCTCGAGGCCCCTGCCGCCGGCGAGGACGAGGTCCACGCGCTGCTGGAGCGGGTCAGCTGCCCGCTGCTCGTCACCCAGGGCACCGAGGACCGGCTCGTGCCGCCCGACCGCGGCGCGCGGTTCGCGGAGCTCACGGGCGCCGAGCTGCTGACCCTCGAGGGCGCCGGCCACTGCCCGCACAGCCGCCATCCGGTCATGTTCAACCTCGCCCTGCGCGAGTTCGCCGAGCGCGCCTACGGTCGTCGCCGGCCGCGGCGCATCTGGCGGCGGGCGGTTCGGCGGCCGAAGCGGGCGCTGTGCGTCTCGTCTCCCATCGGGCTCGGCCACGCATGGCGCGACGTGGCGATCGCGCGCGAGCTGCGCCGGCTCGTGCCCGGGCTGGAGATCGACTGGCTCGCCCAGGCGCCGGTCACGCACGTACTCGAGGCGTGCGGTGAGCGGATCCACCCGGCCAGCGCCCAGCTCGCGGGCGAGTCGCGCCACATCGCGGCTTCCGCGCGCGGCCACGAGCTCGACGTCTTCGGCGCATGGCGGCGGATGGACGAGATCCTGCTCGCCAACTTCATGGTCTTCCACGACGTCGTGCGCTCCGAGGACTACGACGTCTGGATCGGGGACGAAGCGTGGGAGCTCGATCACAACCTGCACGAGAACCCCGAGCTCAAGACCGCCGCCTATGTGTTCCTGACCGACTTCGTAGGTTGGCTGCCGACGGCCGGGGGCGGCGCGGACGAGGCGGCGCTGACGGCCGACTACAACGCCGAGATGATCGAGCAGATTGCCCGCTTCCCGCGCGTGCGCGACCGGGCCATCTTCGTCGGGTCGCCCGAGGACGTCGTGCCCGGGACCTTCGGCGAGGGGCTGCCGGAGATCCGGCCTTGGGTGGAGGAGCACTTCGACTTCAGCGGCTACGTCCTCGCGCCCGGCGACCCGGTCTCAGCCGCCGGCTTCGGCGCCGGCGACCGCGTCTGCGTGGTCACGGTCGGCGGCTCGGGGGTCGGCGAGAGCCTCCTCGAGCGCGTCGTCGCCGCCGCGCCCGAGGCGCGCCGGCGGGTGCCCGGGCTGCGGTTCCTCGTCGTGTGCGGGCCCGGGATCGACCCGCGCCGCGTGACGGCCGGCGAGGGCGTCGAGGTGGTGGGCTACGTGCACGGGCTCCCCGCGCTGCTCGCGACCTGCGACGTCGCCGTCGTCCAGGGCGGCCTGACGACCTGCATGGAGCTGGCGGCGGCCAAGCGCCCGTTCCTGTACTTCCCGCTGGCCCGGCACTTCGAGCAGACGCGCCACGTCCGCCATCGCCTCGAGCGCTACGGCGCGGGCCGGGCGATGGACGCGGCGACCGCCACCGAGACGGAGATCGCCACGGCGATCGCAGAGGCCGCCGGCAGCGCACCCGCGACCGCGGACGTCGAGCGCGACGGCGCCGCACGAGCCGCTGCGTTGATCGCCGAGGTGCTCTAGACCGCGATCGGGCCGCCGTCGCGCGCCGCGCGGTACAGGGCCTCGATCGTGCGTGCCTGGCCGACGGCGTCGGCGCGGCCCAGCCGTGGCGAGGAGCCTTCGCGCACGGCGCGGGCGAGATCGTCGAGCTCGCCCGCGTACGGGTTGGCGGCCTCGACGGCCACCTCCTCGGGATCGGTCTCCGGGCGCAGGATCCGCACGACCGGCGATTGCCCGTGCCACGGGTCCAGCGACACGATCGTGCCCGTCGAGCCGACGACCTCGATGCCTGCCCGGTAGGGCAGGTCGAAGGCGCAGTCGAACGTGCCGAGCACGTCGCCGCCGAAGCGCAGGACGCCGGCGAGCCGCGCGTCGACGCCGTCACCGCCCGCGACGAGCTCGGCCGAGACCCGCTCCGGCTCGCCCGCCAGCAGCCGCAGCGCGCTCACGCAGTAGCAGCCGACGTCCATCATCGCCCCGCCCTCGAGCTCGCTCGACCAGCGCACGTTGTCGCCGGCCGGGTCGAGCGTGAAGCCGAACGCCGAGCGCACGACGCGCAGGTCGCCGATCGCGCCGCCCCGCACGAGCGAGACGACCTTCTCCGTGGCCGGGTGGTAGCGCCACATGAACCCCTCCATCAGGATCCGGCCCGCCCGCTCGGCGGCGTCGAACGCCGCCTCCACGTCGGCCGCCCGCGGCGACAGCGGCTTCTCGCAGAGCACGTGCTTGCCGGCCTCCAGCGCCTTGACCGACCACGGCAGGTGCATGGAGTTCGGCAGCGGGACGTAGACCACCTCGACCGCCTCGTCGGCGAGCAGGGCCTCGTAGGAGCCGTGCGCGCGCGGGATCCCCTTCTCGGCCGCGTAGGCCTCGGCGCGGCCGCGGTCGCGCGAGGCGACCGCGACCACCTCGGCGCCCGCTGATGCGCGGGCGCCGGTGAGGATGGCGTTGTTGATCTTGGCCGTCGAGAGGATCCCGACCCGCAGCCGCTCCGTCATGCCCTGCCGCTCTGGGCGCGACCCCGGCGCGAGATCGAGTCGACCGTCACGGCCAGCAGCAGCACGGCGCCCGTGAGGACGAACTTCGTGCCCGAGGACAGGCCGAGCAGGCCGAGCCCATTGTCGATCGAGAGCATCACGAGCGCGCCGAGCAGCGCGGCCTTCATCGTGCCGCGGCCGCCGAACAGCGAGGTGCCGCCGATCACCGCCGCGGCGATCGGGTACAGCAGCGCCTGGCCGCCGCCCGTGTTGGTGTCGACCGAGCGCAGGCGCGAGGCGAGGATGATGCCGCCGATCACGGCCAGCAGCGAGCAGAGCGCGAAGCACGCGATCCTCACGTTGTCGACGTTGATGCCGGCGCGCCGCGCGGCCTCGGCGTTGCCGCCGACGGCGTACACGTGGCGGCCGAACTTCGTGCGGTTGAGCATGTAGCTGAGCACGATGAACAGGCCCCCGACCACGAGCGCGGCGTACGGCAGGCCGCGGTCCTCGTTCGCCACGGCCACGACGATGGCGAGCGCGACCGCGAGCGCGACGACGCGCAGCACGATGATGGCGGTCGGGTCGATCTCGAGGTTCGCGCGCCGCCGCATGCGGACCGCGTTGAGTTGGACGCCCACGTAGAGCGCGACGCAGAGCGCCGCCAGGATCCAGGCCACGCCCGGGGCGAGGAAGTCGTTGGCGATGCCGATCACGAAGTCGTTCTGCAGGATCACGGTGCCGCGGCTGCCGATCAGCAGCAGCACCACGCCGTTCCACGCCAGCAGCCCCGCCAGCGTGACCACGAACGACGGGACCCCGACCTTCGTGATGATCAGCCCGTGGAACGTGCCGATCGCCAGGCCGGCGCCGAGCACGACGACGAACACGACGAACGTCGGGAGCTCGTTGCCGTCGGGCGTGAGCAGGATCGCGGTGAGGACGCCGCCGACGCCGGAGACGAAGCCGATCGACAGGTCGATCTCACCGAGCAGCAGCGCGAACGTGACACCCATGGCGATGACCGCGTACGGCGCCGTCTGCAGCAGCAGGTTGACGAAGTTGCCCGCCGTCAGGAAGCGGTCGTTCTGGCTCTGGAAGACGATCGCGATGATCACCAGGCCGACGACGATCGGCAGCGAGCCGAGCTCGCCGGACCTGACGTCGGTCCACCAGCGTCGCGCGTAGGCGCCGATCGTGTCCTTCGGGTGGCTCGGGTCCGGAGCGGGCGGTGCGGCGACGGCGCTCATGCCATGGCCTCCTGCTGTCCGGGGACCTTGGAGAGCTGGCCGGCGGTGATCGCCTCGACGACCTCCTGCTGGTTGGTCTCCTTGCGCCTGAACTCGGCGACGTTCTGGCCCAGTCGCAGCACGGTGATGCCGTCGGCGACCTGGAAGATGTCGTGCAGGTTGTGCGAGATCAGGATCACGGCAAGGCCCTGCTCGCCGAGCCGGGCCACGAGGTCGAGCACCTGCTTGGTCTGCGCCACGCCGAGTGCCGCCGTCGGCTCGTCGAGGATCACGACCTTCGAGTTCCACATCACGGCCTTGGCGACGGCGACCGACTGCCGCTGGCCGCCGGAGAGGCCGGCGACGAGCTGTCGCACGGAGCGGATCGTGGTCACGGAGAGGCCCTTGAGCGTCTCCTTCGCGCGCGCCTCCATCGCCGTCTCGTCGAGCCGCCGGAGACCATCCATCTCCTCGCGGCCGAGGTACATGTTCTGGACGACGTCGAGGTTGTCGGCCAGCGCGAGGTCCTGGTAGACGACCTCGATGCCCAGGCGCGCGGAGTCCTTCGGGCCGTGGATGTTCACCGGCTGACCCTCGAAGACGACCTCGCCCTCGTCGAACGGGTGGATGCCGGCGATGCACTTGATCAGCGTCGACTTGCCGGCGCCGTTGTCGCCCACGAGGGACATCACCTCGCCGGGGGCGACGTGGAAGTCGACCTGGTAGAGCGCCTGGACCGCGCCGAAGCTCTTCGACACGCCGCGCAACTCGAGGATCGGGTCGCTCATGACTTGGGTTCTCTCCTCCTCCGCGGGTTCACCCCCGGGGCGTGCGCCCCGGGGGATCATCCCGCACTTGCTCACGAGCGGCTAGAGCCCGAGCTCATCGCACTTGGATGCCAGCTTGCCGGCGCAGATCTCTTCCTTCTTGGGGAAGTCCGGCTCACCGAGGTACTCCTTGATGTTGTCCTTGGTGACCGCGACGGGATCCAGGAACACCGCGGGGATGTCCTTGGTCTCGTTGTTGATCGTGTCCGGGGCGTCGGGCGTCTCGCCCTTGGCGAGCGCGATCGCCAGGTCGGCGGCCGCGTCGGCCTCCTTCTTGATCGCCTTGTAGACCGTCATGCACTGGTCGCCGTTGACGATGTTCTGGACGCCCTGCAGCGTCGCGTCCTGGCCGGTGACCGGGATCTGCGGCAGCTTGCGCTGCTTGACCGCCGAGATCGCCGCGTTGCCGAGGCCGTCGTTGGCGGCCAGCACGCCGTCGATCTTGTTGCCGGACTTCTGCAGCATCTGCTCGAAGATCGTCAGCGCCTTCTGGTTGTCCCAGTCGGGCACGGACTGGTCATCGACCTTCTTCCAGTCCCCCGAATCGAACTTCGGGTTGATGACCGAGTCGTAGCCGTTCTTGAACAGCGTGGCGTTGTTGTCGGTCGGCGAGCCGTTGAGGACGGCGACGTTCGCCGGCTTCTTGTCGCCCAGGCAGTTCACGAGCCCCTCGCCCTGGAGCTTGCCGACCTGCTCGTTGTCGAACGAGACGTAGTAGTCGGAGTCGCCCTTGAGCGTCAGGCGGTCGTAGTCGATGACCTTGACGTCCTGGGACTTGGCGTTGGCCGCGATCGCCGCGCCCGAGCCGGAGTCCAGGTTGACCAGCAGGAGCACCTTGGCGCCGTTGGTGATCGCCTGCTCGGCCTGCTGCTGCTGGGTGGACTTGTCACCCTCGGCGTTCTGGATCGTGGCCTCGACGCCGGCGGCCTTGAAGGCCTCCGCCAGGAACGGCCGGTCGACCGTCTCCCAGCGCACGGACGACTTGGAGTCCGGCAGCAGCACCGCGACCTTGCCGGGCTTGTCGCCGCCGCCACCACCGCCGCCGCCGCCCGAGTCCGAGCCCGAGTCGTCGTCGCCGCACCCGGCGACGGCCAGCGCGCAGCCTGCCGCGACGGTCGCCGCGAGCCATGCACCTTTACGCATGGAGTTCCTCCTCCTCATTGGTTGTTCTCCTCCTCCCAACTGTCACCGCGCCTCCACCATGGGTCGAAGCGGGTGGTCGCGCTCGGCCTCGGAGAGGACGAGCGCGATGGCGCCGAGCACCTCGGCGCGGTCGCCGAGCGAGCCGGCGACGACCTCGGCCGCCTGGACGGCCGTGGGGAGCGCGGACCGCTCGAGCGACTCGCGCACGCCGTCGAGCAGCAGCTCGCCGGCGTCCGAGAGGTCGCCGCCGACGATCAGCAGCTCCGGATTGAGCACGTTCACGAGCGTCGCGGCGGCCTTGCCGATCGCCCGTCCTGCGTCGGCGACGACCCGCCGGCAGCCGAGGTCGCCGTCGCGGGCCAGCCGCACGATCGCGCGGCCGTCGAGGTCGCCGTGGCTGCGCCGCAGCAGGTCCGCGAGCGCATCCGTCCCGGCCACGGTCTCGAGGCAGCCGCGGTTGCCGCAGCGACAGACGGGGCCGTCGGCGTCGACGAGCACGTGGCCGAGCTCGCCGGCCAGGCCCTCCGCGCCGCGGTACAGCCGGCCGTTGAGCACGAGCCCGGCGCCGATGCCCGACGAGATCATCAGGTAGACGAGGTCCTTGGCGTCGCGGCCGGCGCCGAACGCCGCCTCGGCCAGCGCGGCCAGGTTGGCGTCGTTGTCGACGAGGATCGGCAGCTCGAGCCGCTGGTGCATCTCGTCGGCCGCGGCTACGCCGACCCAGCCGGGGAGGATGGCGGTCGAGCCGACGACGCCCGTGGGGCGGTGGACCGGGCCCGGCAGGCACATGCCGGCGCCGATCACGCGCGCCTCGTCGACGCCCGCCTCGCCCAGCAGCTCGCCGACGAGCTCGGCGGCGGCGTCGAGGCCCTCGTGGGCGGCGTGGTCGGTGTCGAGCTGCTGCTCGCGCTCGGCGAGGATCCGCGAGGAGAGGTCGGAGACCGCCACGCGCACGTGGTGGTGGTCGAAGTCGATCCCGACGGCGACGCCTGCGGAGGCGTCGAAGGAGAGCAGGATCGGCGGGCGGCCGCCCTGGTCGCCGTGGGCGGCGGCCGGCTCGGGGCGCTCGATCACGAGCCCGTCGGCCTGCAGCTCGGAGACGAGGCTCGACACCGTCGAGCGCGAGAGCCCGGTGCGGCGCGCGATGTCGGCGCGCGAGATCAGCCCCTCGTCGCGCAGCGCGTCGATCACGCGCAGGCGGTTGAGACGGCGCAGCGTCTCCAGCGATCCGGTTCGGCCGGCCATCGGGCGTATCCGAACCGATCGCGAGACGTTTGTCAATAGCGTGAACGAACCCGGCCGTGCGTAGCGCCGGGTTCGTTCAGGATGCGACGGAAGTCGGTCAGCTGACCGGGTACGCGTCGACCGGGACGACGACGTCGCCGGCGGCCTTGTCGTGCCAGCACTGCTTCTCCTTGTCCCACAGCATCCAGAAGTAGCCCAGGAAGATCGGGATGGCGGAGACGATGCGGACGAGGTAGCGCACGAACGCGCGGCCGTAGCCGATCGGGCCGCCGCCGCCGCGGAAGTCGTAGACGCGGATGCCGAGCGCCTTCTTGCCGATCGTCTGGCCGGTCGGACCGCCCTCGAAGTAGACGTAGTAGGCGATGCCGATGATCGTCGTGATCAGGTTCGCCGCGCCGCCGTTGCCCAGGGCGATCACGACGATGATGCTCGGCACGGCCAGGATCAGGGCGTCGAGGATGAGCGCCCCGAAGCGCTGCCAGAACCCCGCGCGCGGGCCGGACGGCCCCGAGCCGGTGTGGACGGGCTGCTGCTGGTAGCCGGGCTCCCCTCCTCCGGGCGGCCCGCCCGACGGCGTATCGGTGGTCTGGCCTGGCAGGTCTGACATGCACCCTCCTCACGGGGCGACGGAAACGTCCGGCTGAAGATTCCACACCGGTTCACCATGGCCTGCAACGCGCCGTCATCGGCGGGACGCCTTGGCGGCGGCGAGGTCCTCGAGGAAGCGCTCCGCCGGCAACTCGGTGCGCACGCCGGCGACCCGGCCCTGCAGCGCCCCCGCCAGCCGCTCGGCGAGCGCGCTGCGCGCGGCCGGGGTGAAGCGACGTAGTCCGCGCGCGGCGGCGGCAGCGGACGCTCGGCCTCCTGCGGCGGGCCGATCCGGCGGGCGCGGCTCCAGGCGAACGCCAGCGCGGCGAGCAGCAGTCCGAGCAGGCCCCAGCGCGCGCCGGCGGGCAGCGCGCCGAGCCCGGTCGAGGCGCCGTAGCCGTGCACGGTCTCCAGGAAGGTCACCGTGTCGCCGCCCCCGGCGAGCGCGAGCGCGAAGGCGGCGTTGTCGGCGCGCGCCAGGCCGCGGTTCTGCAGCGGCGAGGCGTCCGCGAGCACGACGACTCGGCCACGGCCGACGAGCGTCAGCGTCGCCAGCGGCGCAGTCGGCGGGCCGAGCAGCGGCAGCGCCCCGCCGACCGCGTGCAGCTCCCCGCCCGCGACCGGCCGCACGGTGAGCACGCCCGCCGTCTCGGGGACGGGCGCGAGCACGCCGGCGCCGCGGGCGGGGCTGTCCTCGCGCGCCGGCAGCGGCTCGGTGATCCGTCCCGCCAGCCAGGCGACGCCGCGCTCGCCGCCGGTCACGAGCCGGCCGCCGGCGCGCACCCAGGACGCGATCGCCCCCGCCTCCTCCGGCTCGACCGCGCGCGGGTCGAGCACGACGAGCGTTCCGCGCGCGGGCGGAGCGCCGTCCGCGACGGCGCGCCGGCGGCGCTCGACCCGGATCCCGTGGCGAGCGAGCAGGTCGGCGTAGGCGGCCAGCCCGGCGGGCGCCGTCGCGTAGGCGGAGGAGTCCGGGCCCTCCGGCTGCGGCGCCAGCCGGTCGACGGCGAGCACGAGCAGTGAGAACGCGAGCAGCGCGAGCGCCACGCCGGCGGCGAAGCGCCCGGCGGGCGTCTGCGGGCCGCGCCCGGCGACCCGCCCCGCCGCCTGCGCACCGCGGCCTGAGCTCACCGCAGCACCGCCTCCCAGTCGCGGCGGGCGGCGTCGACGTCTTCCGCGCTCGCCCGCCGCCCGCCGTACACGACCTCGCCGAAGCCCGCGGACAGCCGGTCGAACTCCACCTTGCGCAGCGCCCCCGCGACCTCGTAGGTCTGCAGCGACGGCCGGTAGTGGATCGTCCCGCGCGCGTCGAGCCGCAGCAGCCCGGCCCGGAAGCGCAGCCGCAGCGCGGCCTCATAGTCGCCGCGCCGCTGCGCCTCCTCGGCCTGCCGCTCGAGCTCCGCGGGCGACTCGCGGCGCTCGCCCGCGTCGCGGCCACCGGCGGCGGCCAGCGCCGCGCGGCGGCGGATCGTGCGCCCGCCCAGCAGCCAGCCGAGGCCGAGCATCGCGAGCGCCAATAGCGTCCAGACGACGGCACGGCCGCCGGGCAGCGCGCGGTCGAGCCGCGGCACGAGGTCGCCGAGCGGCTCCAGCCAGCGCCCGATCCGGTCGAGCAGGCCGCGGAAGGGGCCCTGCACGCGCGTGCCGCGGAAGCGGCGCTGGGCGACGATCTCGCGCGCGTCCGCACGCGGGTCGCCGCTCATCTCCACGCGCTCACCGGCCTGCCCCGCGAGCGCCTCCAGCCGCTCACGCAGCTCCGCGCCGCTCGCGGCGCCGAGCCCTCCGCCCACGTCCGCGGGCGCGCCGTCGACGGAGTCCACGCCGCGCAGCCGCTCCAGCGCCGCCGGGTCGTCGGCGGCGCGCTGGGCGAGCGCCCGCAGCTCGGCGGCGCTCACGTCCTCGGCGGCGGCCGGCGCGGGAGCGGCAAGCGCGAGGAGGAGCACGGAGGCCGCGGCGGCGCGGCGCTTGCTCACAGGCCGCCGGGGCCGCGCTCGGGCGACTCGGGCGGCCAGCGTTGCGGCGTCGGCGGCTGCCAGCCGCCCGGCGGCGGTGGCGGCGGCTCGGGCTCGGGATCGCTCCCCGGCTCGGCCGGCGGCTGCCAGCCGGGCGGCGGCGGCCAGAACGGCGCCTGCGCGCGCTGCTCGGGGGTGACCACCGGCGGCCGGTACTCGGCGGCGGCCGGCGCGGACGGGTTCGGCGCGGCCTCCCCCAGGCCCTGCGCCAGCAGCTCGAGGTCGAAGCCCTCGCGGCGCACCCGCTGGTCGAAGTAGACGAGCGAGAAGATCGCGGCCGTGAACGGCGTCGTCAGCGTCCCCGAGACGGTGCCGGCGATCACGGTCGCGAGCGCGAGCGCGACCTCGTTGCCGTCGGCGACCGCGGCCGGGATCAGCACGAGGATCCCCTGCAGCACGCCGGCCAGGATGCTCACCAGCAGCACGCCGACGAGGATGATCCCGAGCACGCGCCACCAGCTCCCGCGCACGAGCGCCCACGAGCGCTTGAGCGCGGCGATCGGGCCGGCGTCCTCGAACAGCAGCGCGGGGGTCGACAGCGACCAGGCGTTGGCGACGTAGATCGCGCCCGGGATGAGGACGAGCAACAGCACCAGCACGGCGGAGCCGACGGCGGCCGTGAGCCCGGCGAGCAGCCCGAACACGAACGCGAACGCGACGAAGTACAGGATGTAGAGCGCCAGCAGGCGCGGCACGCGCCGCAGCCCGAAGGCCAGCGACCGGCGCGCCGACGGCTCGGTGCCGAGGTAGGCGTCGGCGATCGCCTTGAAGCAGGCGGCCGTCGAGATCAGGTAGACGGCGCCCTGGACGAGCCCGCTGATCCCCTGGGCGACGATGAAGCGCGTCTCCTCGCCGGAGTCGATCGTCTCCGTCCTCGTCGGGTCCAGCGCGTCCGGCGCGACCGACCACACGACCGAGACGGAGAGGATCTGCGCCGGCAGGACGAGCCAGACGACGCACATGACCAGCACGCGCCAGTTGCGCAGGCAGAGCTTGATCCCGACATCGAGGATCTCTCCGAACGCAAGCGGCCGCAGGCCCGGCATCGTGGCCACGGTGGCCACGATACCGGCAGAGGAGGCGGCTACGCGGCGGCGCCGCCGGCCATGGCCGGGAGGATGACGAGCGTGTCGCCGTCCTTCACCGAGGTGCCGAGGCCGTCGAGGACGCGGACGTCCTCGTCGTTGAGATACACGTTGACGTAGCGGTTCAGCGAGCCGTCGGCGCCGAACAGCTGCGACTGGGTGGCGGGGTGCTGCTCGGCGAGCTGGGTCAGGACAGCGCCGACGTCGTCGCCGGCGGCCTGGACCTCCTTCTCGCCGCCGACGGACGGGCGCAGCACGGGCGGGATCTTGATCGTGGCCATAGGGGTGTCGAGCCTAGCTATCCGGCCGCGGCGCAGAAGGCGTCGTAGTCCGGGAACACGCCGAGCTCTTCGTCGGAGATCTCGGAGGGGTCCTTCGAGCAGATCTCGCACTCGGGATCGCGGCGAACCTTGAGCTCCGTGAACGTCGCGCCGAGCGCCTCGTAGAGCAGCAGCCGGCCGACGAGCGGCTCCCCCGCGCCGGTCACGAGCTTGATGACCTCGGTCGCCTGCAGCAGGCCCATCGTGCCGGGGAGCACGCCGAGCACGCCGTTGGCGCCGCAGGACGGGGCCAGCTCGGCGGGCGGCGGCACCGGGTACAGGCAGCGGTAGCAGGGGCCGTCGTGCGGCTTGAAGACCGACAGCTGGCCGTCGAAGCCGAGGATCGACGCCGACACGACGGGGATGTCCAGGCGCACGGTGGCGTCGTTGAGCAGGTAGCGCGTCGGGAAGTTGTCGACGCCGTCGACGATCACGTCGTAGCCGTCGATGATCTCCATGATGTTGGAGGCGTCGAGGCGCGTCTTGTACTTGACGACCTCGACGTCGGGGTTGATCGCCTTGATCGATGCCTCCGCGCTGTCGACCTTCGGCGTGCCGATGCGGTCGGTGGTGTGGATGACCTGGCGCTGGAGGTTGGAGAGGTCGACGTCGTCGTCGTCGACCACGCCGAGCGTGCCGACGCCGGCGGCGGCGAGGTAGAGCGCGGTCGGCGACCCGAGGCCGCCGGCGCCGAGCAGCAGCACCTTCGCCTGGAGCAGCTTGGTCTGGCCCTCGAGCCCGATCTCCGGGACGAGCAGGTGGCGCGAGTAGCGCTCGCGCTGCTCCTTGGAGAGCGACTTCGGGACCTCGACGTCGTAGCCGCGGTCCTTCCAGAGCGTGATGCCGCCCGTCATCGAGGAGACGTGCTCGTAGCCCATCAGCTCGCTCAGCGTGTGGGCCGCGAGCGCCGAGCGGTTCCCGGAGGCGCAGTAGAGCACGATGTTCGCGGAGCGGTCCGGGACCGCTCCCTCGATCCGCGACTCGAGATACCCGCGCGGGACGTGCTTGGCGCCGGGGATGTGGCCGGCGTCCCACTCCTCGTTCTCGCGCACGTCGATCAGCACGGGACGGCTGCCGTTCCCGTTGGAGGCAGCGGCGTTGACCTGGGAGGGGTCGACCTCCTCGATCTGGCTCTTGATCTGGCGGATGACCTCCGCGCCGGACGGGCTCATCAGTAAAGACCTCGAAGTCGGTCAGCTTTCAATACTTCAAAGAGGATAGCGAGGGTCGGGCCCTCGCCCCATCAGGATTTCGGCCCCCACTGCCGATGACGTGAGCGAATGCGTCAACGCACGCTCCTCACCCAGGTGCTCGCGGTCAACACCGTGCTGGTCGCCATCACCGCCTTCGTGGCGGCGGTGGTCGCCCGCGAGCGGTTCAACGAGGCCGTGAGCACGCAGGGGATGCTCCTGCTCGGCCTCGCCGTGCTGGCCGTGATCCTGCTGAACTCGCTGCTGCTCCGCCGCCGCCTGGAGCCGATGGGCCGGCTCGTGGAGACGATGAGCGAGGTCGACCTCACCTCCCCGGGCATGCGCGCGCAGGTCGTCCGCGGCGCCTCGAGCGAGGTCCAGCGCCTGACGGCGGACTTCAACCGCATGATGAGCCGGCTCGAGCACGAGCGCCGGGAGTCCGGCCGCGCGGTCCTGCGCGCCCAGGAGCAGGAGCGCTCGCGGATCGCCCAGGACCTCCACGACGAGGTCAACCAGGCGCTGACCGGGATCCTGCTGCGACTCGAGGCGACGATGTCCGACGCGCCGCTGCACCTGCAGACCGAGCTGGCCGACACCAAGGCGCTCGCCACCCAGGCGATGGAGGAGCTGCTGCACCTCGCGCGCGAGCTGCGCCCGACCGCGCTCGACGACCACGGCCTCGTGCCCGCGCTCGCCTCCCAGATCGCCGCCTTCGCGGAGCGCACCGGCATCCGCTCGCGCTTCATGCCGCCACGCGGCCAGCTCCCCAAGCTCAGTGACGAGGAGCAGCTCGTCATCTACCGCGTCACGCAGGAGAGCCTCTCCAACGTCGTACAACACGCCGGCGCCTCGCGCGTCGACGTCGAGCTCAACACCGTCGGTCGCACGGTCCTTCGCGTGCGCGACGACGGCAAGGGCTTCGAGGCCCGCAACGGACGCGGGCGCAATCGTCTCGGGGTCTCCGGCATGCGCGAGCGGGCGCTGCTGGTGGGCGGGAACCTCGCGATCTTCTCCACGCCCGGCGAGGGCACCACCATCGAACTCACCATGGGAGCCACATGAGGATCCTCATCGCAGACGACCACGGGATCGTGCGCGGCGGACTCAAGCTGCTGATCGACCGTCAGCCCGACATGGAGGTGGTGGCCGAGGCCGAGGACGGCGTCGAGGCCTTCGAGCGCGCGCTCCAGGCCCGCCCCGACTTGTGCGTCATGGACGTCTCCATGCCGCGCATGACCGGTCTGCAGGCCGCACGCCAGATCCGCGCCCACCTGCCCGAGACGCAGGTGCTCGCGCTCTCGATGCACGACGACGAGCGCTACGTCTTCGACGCGCTGAAGGCCGGCGCCTCCGGCTACGTGCTCAAGCGCGAGGTCGACCAGGCGCTGCTGAACGCGATCCGCGCCGTGCACCGCGGCGAGGCGTTCCTGACCAACGCGGTCCAGCGCTCGCTGGTGCGCGACTGGATGGCCGACGACGCCGCCGGCCCCGACGAGCCGCTGTCGCCGCGCGAGCAGGAGGTCCTGAAGCTGATCGCCGAGGCGCACACGAACAAGCAGATCGCCGAGATCCTGCACCTGGCCGAGAAGACCGTCGAGTCGCACCGCGCGAACCTGCTGCGCAAGCTGGGCATGCGCGACCGGGTGGAGCTGGTGCGGTACGCGATCCGGCGGGGGCTCACCGAGGCCTGATCCGTCTTGGGCCGGCTGGCGCCGTGGGCCGGGGCGGCGGGTCGGTGCGTCTTTGAACGGCGGGCTTGTAGGGGTGGGGAGGCCTGACGCCGCGCGCGGGGCGCTCCGCCGCGCGGCGAGCGGGGCGGGCCGGCATCCCCGGCGCGCGGTAGCTTGCGCGCGCTGATGCTGGAGGACCTCCGCTTCGACGGCCGCTGGCGCCGCTACCAGACGCTCGCGCTCGCGGCCTTCGAGCGCGACCGCAGGGCGGGCAGCCGGCGGACGCACATCGTCGCTCCGCCGGGCTCCGGCAAGACGCTGCTCGGGATCGAGCTCGCCCGCCGTGTCGGCCGCCGGGCGCTCGTGCTGGCGCCCAACAGCGCCGTGCAGATGCAGTGGATGCGCGCTGTGCGCTCGTTCACCGACGACCCGCGCCTCGTCGCGACCGATCCGGCGAGCCCCGGCTGGGAGCTGCTGTGCCTCACCTATCAGTCG
>DATFQI010000190.1:0-2209 GCA_035264365.1 Solirubrobacteraceae bacterium | reverse complement strand
GGGCGCGCGGCCAAGACGGCCTCACGTGCGTGGTCGCGGACACGACGCGCAGCAACCAGGCCTCCCAGCGCGTGATGGAGCGGGCCGGGATGCAGCGCGTGGGCGAGGACGGCGAGCTCCTCTACTACATGGCGTAGCCGGCCTCACGACGGGCCCGCGTGCCACGTTGTAAGGGCGTGCCTGCAGCCGTCGCCCTCCCCCCGTTCTGGTCGCTGATCGAGCGCCACGGCGACGAGCTGCTCGCCCACGCCCGCCGGCTCACCGACGACGAGGCCGCCGAGGACGTGCTCCAGGACGCGCTGCTGCGCGCGCTGCGCGCGTACCCGCGGCTGCGCCACGCGGACCACCTGCGCGCGTGGCTCTACCGCGTGACGACCACGACGGCGCTCGATCTGCACCGCGCCCGCCGCCGCGAGGTGGTCACCGACGAGCCGCCCGTCCCCGCCGTCGAGGCCGAGTACGACGACGGCGCCTTCGAGTCGCTGATCGCGCCGCTCGCCCCGTCCGCGCGCGACGCGCTGCGGCTGCGCTTCGTCGAGGACCTCGACTACGACCGCATCGCCGACGCCCTGGGGACCTCGCCCGAGGCCGCGCGGCAGCGCGTCTCCACCGCCGTCCGCACCCTGCGAGAGAGAGTCGCCCCATGAGCCCCCTGTCCGAGCAGTTCCTGGACCGTCTGGCCTCCGCCGCCGTGCGCGAGGACCTCGCGGACGCCGTCTACACCACCCTGCCGAGCCCGATCGGCCCGCTCGTCGTCGTCCAGGGCCGCCACGGCGTGGTCCGCATCGCCTTCGAGGGCGAGCCGCTGGATCGCACCCTGGCGCGGGTGGCTGCGGGCGTGGGCCCGCGGATCGTGCACTCCGACCGGGAGCTCGCGGCCACGCGCGAGGCGCTCTCCGCCTACCTCGAAGGCGACGACGACCGGCTCGAGCTGCCGGTCGACCTCTCACTGGTGGGCGGCCCATTCCGCCGCGCGGTGCTCGAGACGCTGCACCGGGAGGTCCATCGCGGCGAGGTCGTCACCTACGGCAGCCTCGCCCGCCAGGCCGGGAACCCGCGGGCCGTGCGCGCGGTCGGCACGGCCTGCGCGACGAACCCGATCCCGATCGTCGTGCCCTGCCACCGCGTGCTGCCCGCCTCCGGCCGCCTCGGCGCGTACGGCGGCGGCCCCGAGCGCAAGCGGCGGCTGCTCGCCCTGGAGGGTGCGTCGGTGCGCGACGCCTAAGAAGGTCTTTCACAATGATTTGAGGCGTCGCCAGCAGAGGATCGAGCAGGCGAGCACGAGCAGGGCGGTGTGGATCTCGGGGTAGCGCTCGTAGCGGATGCGCAGGCGGCGGAAGTTGTGCAGGTGCGCGAAGCCGCGCTCGACGACCCAGCGCTCGGCGCCGAGGCCCGAGCCGTGCTCGGTGCCGCGGCGCGCGATCACCGGTTTGATTCCGCGCTGCCAGAGCAGCCGGCGGTGCTTGTCGTGGTCATAGCCGCGGTCGGCGAGCACGACGTCGGGCTTCTGGCGCGGCCGCCCGAGCTTGCCGGCGACCGGCCGGGCGTGCAGGTCATCGAGCAGCGGCAGCAGCTGGGTGACGTCGTTGCGATTGCCGCCTGTCAGCCCGACGGCGAGCGGGATGCCGGTGGCGTCGACGAGCAGGTGGTGTTTTGAGCCCGTGCGGGAACGATCGACCGGGGACGGCCCCGTCAGGAGCCCCCCAAAAGGGCACGAACATGGGAGCCGTCGACGGCGGCGCGCGACCAGTCGATCGCCCCGACGGCGTTGAGCTTGACCAGCAGGCGCTGGTGCAGCGCATCCCACACGCCGGCCTGCTGCCAGTCGCGCAGCCGCCGCCAGGCCGTCACGCCCGAGCCGTAGCCGTACTCCTGCGGCAAGTCCTCCCACGCGATCCCGGTGTGCAGCACGTGCAGGATCCCGTTGAGCACCAGGCGATCAGAGATCGCCTTGCGACCGGGGTAGCGATAGCGCCGCTTGCGGACCGGAATCAACGGCTCGACCTCGGCCCACAGCTCGTCATCGATCTCAAACCTGGACGGCACCTCCATGACCCCCGATCCTCGACGACATCGCCGACGGATTCGAGGTCATGGCGACATAACCCTCTTTTCGAAAGACCTTCTTAGTGAGCCCGGGGCGCTCACCGGGGCGTTCCTTCGCCGATGAGGCAACCCGCGCACGGACGTGTGGACGGGTGCGTGGTGC
>DATFQI010000189.1:0-3075 GCA_035264365.1 Solirubrobacteraceae bacterium | reverse complement strand
GAGACGCGAGGCGTCGGCTCGTCCTCGCCGAGCGAGGGGAGCGGGCGCTGGCCGTCCTGGAAGCCCTCGCCGCGGACCTCGCCGGTGACGCCGAGGCGCTCGAGCCGGGCGATCTCCAGCTCTCCGAGGCGGCGGGCCGGGTCGTCCTCCGGCAGCCCGGCGATCAGCTTGCGGATGCGGTTGCGCAGCTGCAGGGCGAAGTGCGGGGTGGAGGCGCCCATCAGCTGGCGGACGTCGTCGACCGACACCTTGTACTGCGGGTGCAGGCGCTCGGGCTGCTCGGCTTGGGCCATGGGAGTTCAGTCGCCTCCGGTGTCGACGGGCTGGATCTCGAGGAGGGTGTCGATGCGAGACTGGACGTCCGCGGAGATGGCCGCCTCGTCGCCCATCAGCCAGCCGTGATTGTAGACCCCGCGCACCGGGTCCTTGTCGTAGCCGGGCTGGATGTCGAGCAGGTAGTCCTGGAGTGCCTGCGGGAGCGCCTGGGCCTCCGTGAGCAGCAGCAGCGGGCCGTACGTGCCCGACCCCGACAGCGGCGCGGCAGCCGCCGCGTCTCCGCTGCGGCGGGTGCTCGCGAACACGAACCCGTGGCCCGGATCGGTCACGCCCCAGCCGAACGCGCCGTCCCTGAAGCGCGAGAACGCGATCGCGTTGGTCACGGGATCCGGGCCGGAGATGCGCTTGACGTCGCCGAGCTTGCGCAGCTCGGTCACGACCGCCTCGGAGATCACGTCCTCGGGGCCGAGCACGTAGATCCTCGGCTTGCGGTGCGACTGGAGCGCCTGCTTGGTCTCGGGCGGGAGGGCGTCGCGACCGGTCCACAGCACCGCGTCGCCGGACTTGGCCGCCCAGCCCGCCGCTGGCATCGCGAAGTCGGGCCGGTCGGCGGAAGCGACGACGACCGCCTCCGATGGCTTACGCGCGGCCGAGGCCTGCAGCTTGTCGATCGCCCGGGCGGTGGCGGCCGGGTTGCCCGCCGGGATGTCCGTCGACTCGAGGTCGTCCGGCTCGGCCACGTCGCCGATCCGGATCACCTGCGCGTCGCCGGCGCGCTCGGCGCCGGTCGGCCGGAGCTTGTCGAGGGCGTCGGCCGTCGCGGGCGGCAGCTCGTCGCCCTCGGTGAACAGCACGGGCGCGCCCAGTGGCGCGGCGGCCAGCTGCGAGGCGGCGATGCCCGCGCGCCAGTCGTCCTGGTCGACGAGCACGACCGCGGACGGCCGCGTGTCCTCCGAGCGCGAGGTGTAGACGGCCTGCGCGACCGCGGCGGCATCCGCGACCGGGTCGGCGCCGCCCACGCGCGTCGTGTTCTTGGTCGCGAAGACCGGGAAGCCCAGCGCCGGGCCGGCGGGCTCCTCGTCGCCGCTCTGGCCCAGCACCGGAGTGCCCTGCTCGGCGCGCTCCTTTGGCGACGGCGTGTCGTCGGAGCCGTCTCCGCCGAGGCAGCCGGAGAGCAGCAGCGAGAGCAGGAGGAGGACGGCGGCGGCGCGGCGCATCGGGACCGGACAAGCTAGCGGCCAGGGGGAGATTTCCGCCGCCCGTTCAAGTTCGGTTCATAAGCGGCCGATGAAGGGTAGGTACGGCCGCGCGCACGGCGAATAGGTCACGCGCAGGCCGGTACTCGACATAACGCCGCGGCTATGGCTACACTGCCGCGCTTGACGCCGAACCCCTGGCAGGAGGCCAGGGGGCGGGGGAACCAATTGTTGTTTGGGGCGAGTCGCGTCTGATGACGCGAGGCGCAGGCTCTTTCAGCGCTAGCCCGTCAGCTAACCCCGCAGGCCGACGAAAGAGGTTGATTCATCGATGCCGCGGGTTTTCGCGCTGCTGTTTTTTGTTGTGTTAGGAGTTGGGTTCCCGGCGAGCGCCGTTGCACAAACGTCGCCGACGGGCGGGGCGCAGTTCTCTGACAGCGACCCAGCGCCGATCGTGGCGCCCGGGTCCAAGGCGACGCTGCTGCCGGACGGCACGGCCGCCGCTCCCGCGGACGCTCCGCCGCAGGTCCAGGCCGCGATCTTCGCCGCCAACAAGCTGCTCGACAAGCCGTACAAGTACGGCGGCGGCCACGCCAAGGTCGAGGACTCGGGCTACGACTGCTCCGGCACCGTCTCCTACGCGCTGCTGGCGGCCAAGCTGCTCAAGGGCCCGCTCGACTCCTCGAGCTTCATGCGCTGGGGCCTGAAGGGCACGGGCGCCTGGATCACGGTCTACACGAACCCGGGCCACGCCTTCGCCGTCATCGCCGGCCTGCGCCTGGACACGAGCACGGGCGGCATCACGAGCCGCAAGATCGCCCGCACGGCCGAGCGCGGCCCGCGCTGGCGCGTGGCCCTGCGCAGTGCGCGCGGCTTCAAGAAGCGTCACCCGGTCGGCTTCTAGGCCGACCGGCCGGACGGGCGGGTCCCGATCTAGACCGAGCGGTCGAGCTGCAGCTCGTCGCGCTCCGCCAGGCGGTTGCGCCGGCGCGTCTGCGCCTCGCGCTCGCGCCGCTGCTCGTCCGGGCTGAGCGCCTCCAGCGGCGGCACCTCGGTCGGGCGGCCGTCGTCGTCGAGCGCGACCATCGTCAGGTAGGCGGTGTTCGTGTGGCGCACGAGGCCGTCGCGCGGCTGCTCGGCATCGACGCGCACGCCGACCTCCATCGAGGTCCGCCACGCCGCGTTGACCGACGCGGTGAAGGTCACGAGCTCGCCGATGTGGATCGGCTCGAGGAACGTCATCCGGTCCACGCCCGCGGTGACCACGCGGCTGCGCGAGTGCCGCACCGCGGCCAGGCCGGCGACCTCGTCGCAGAGCTTCATCACGGTGCCGCCGTGGACGTAGCCGGCCGAGTTGGCGTCGACGATCCCCATCCACCGCACGAGCACCGCATGCGAATCGCTGGCTTTACGCGGGCTTGGCACGGGCTGGGTACGCTAGCTGTCCGACACAGATCCTGAGGGAAGGGGGGCCTTCGTGCCCGGCATGGGCGGACGCATGTCCGTAGTCATCAAGTCGAAGATCAACAAGCTCCTCGACAAGGCCGAGGACCCCTCCGAGACGCTCGAGTACAGCTACCAGAAGCAGATGGAGCTGCTGCAG
>DATFQI010000188.1:0-19372 GCA_035264365.1 Solirubrobacteraceae bacterium | reverse complement strand
CCGCGCTGCTTCGAGATCGAGCGCCGGCTGCGCGCCGAGCTCGACATCCCGGTCTTCCACGACGACCAGCACGGGACCGCGATCGTCGTGCTCGCCGCGCTGCTGAGCTCGCTGCGGATCGTCGGCAAGCGCGTCGAGGACATCACCGTCGTGGTCGTCGGCGCGGGTGCGGCCGGCGTCGCCTGCACGGAGATCATGCTCGCGCAGGGCGTCGGCGACGTGATCGTCTGCGACCGGCACGGAGCGCTGGTGGAGGGCGACCCCGAGCTCGACGCCTCGCACGCCGCGCTCGCGGCGCGCACCAACCGCGACAAGCGCCGCGGGATGGCGAACGACCTGCTCGCGGGCGCGGACGTGCTGCTGGGCGTCAGCGGCCCGGGCGCCGTCTCGCCCGAGGCGGTGCGCACGATGGCCCGCGACGCGATCGTCTTCGCCATGGCGAACCCTCTACCTGAAGTTCAGCCTGAAGCCGTGCGCGACGATGTCGCGATCATGGCCACGGGCCGCTCGGACTACCCGAACCAGATCAACAACGTGCTGGCCTTCCCGGGCGTCTTCCGCGGCGCGCTCGACGTGCGCGCGAGGACGATCGACGAGCCGATGAAGCTCGCCGCGGCCAACGCGATCGCGCGCGTGATCCCGGAGGACGAGCTGCACGCGGACTACATCATCCCGAGCGTCTTCGACCGCCGGGTGGCCGCCGCGGTCGCCGAGGCCGTGGCGGAGGCCGCGGTGGCGAGCGGCGTCGCCCGCCGCCGCGCCGGGGCCCAGGCCGAGGCGATCACGCCGCTGGACTCGCTGGGCTGACCGCGTGGCGGCGCCGACGCCCGGCCACCGCACCGCGCTGCTCGACTGGCTGGCGTGCGCCGCCGGCGGGCGCGAGCAGCGGGCCGCCCGCGCGGCCCGCGCGCTCGGGAACGAGCTCGGCGAGCGGATCGCCGCCGCCGGCACCGCCGGCCACGTGCTCGACTACGACGACACGTACCTGCCAGGGCTCGCGCACCTCTCGGCGCCGGTCGCGCCGGTGGCGGTGCTGCTCGGCGCCGAGCGCGGCGCGACCGCCGGCGAGGCGCTCGCCGCCTTCGCGGCGGGGTTCGAGTTCGCCGGCCGCCTCACCGGGGCCAATCATCCGCGGTTGCGCGCGCCCGGGTGGCACCCGACGGCGGTCGCGGGAGCGCCCGCGGCCGCGCTCACCGCCGCGCTGCTGCTCGGGCTCGACGAGGAGCGCACAGCCCACGCGCTCCGGTTCGCGCTGCTGCAGGCGAGCGGGCTGCGGGCCGCGTTCGGCTCGGACGGGAAGTCGCTCCAGGTGGGCCGCGCCGCCGCCGCGGGCCTGGCCGCTGCGCGGCTCGCCGAGGCCGGAGCGACCGCGAGCGCGGAGATCGAGCGCGGCGAGGCCGGCTTCGAGCAGGCCTACGGGGCCCGCTGGGTCGAGCCCGGCCCGAACGACCCGCCGGCGGCGAGCGAGAACTGGATCAAGGCGTACCCCTGCTGCCTGCAGACGCACGGCGCGATCGAGGCGGCCGCCCAGGCGCGCGAGGCCGGCCTCGAGCCCGGCGCCGCGCTGACGATCACCGTCCACCCGGTCAGCCTGCACGCGGCCTCGCTCGGACCGGACGTGGCCGACGGGCTGCAGGCGAAGTTCTCGATCCCGTACCTGACCGCCTACTCACTGCTGCACGGGCCGCCCCGGCTCGCGGCGTTCGACGCCGTCGACGACGCCGCGCGGGCGCTCGCGCACCGGATCGAGCTGCGCACCGACGACACGCTGCTCGAGTCCGAGGCCGTGCTGGAGGCCGGCGGCGAGCGGGCCGGCCACGTCGAGGGGGCGCTCGGCTCCCCTGCACGGCCGATGGACGAGGCGGCCCTGCGGGCGAAGCTGCGCGAGCTCGCCGGCTCGCGGCTGGACGGCGCGCTCGACGACCTCGGCGTGCCGGCGGCCGCGCTCGCCGCCGCCGCCGGCCTCCCCTAGGCGGCGGCGAGCTGCTCGCGCGCGCCCTTGACGATCGCGTCCGCGAGCAGGTCGAGCGACGGCGTGCGCAGCCGCCACCGCTGCAGATACAGCGCGACGTCCGTCTCCGCGCCCGCCTCGAGCTCGACCAGCTTCGCGCTGCGCTGGAGGTCGGGCACCATCCCCCAGCCCATGCCGAGCTCGATCGCCTTCACGAAGTCGGAGGACGACGGCACCATCGTCTGCGGCGGGGCGGCGCCGGGCGAGCGCGACAGCAGGTACTCGGTCTGCAGCGCGTCGTCGAGATCGAAGACCATCATCGGCGCGGCAGCGAGCGCCTCGGCGGTGGGGCCGTCCCGGAGCCAGCGGCGCGCGAACGCCTTCGACGCCATCGGCCGGTAGCGCATGACCCCGAGCGGCGTGACCGTGCAGCCGGAGACCGGCGCCGCGTCGTAGGTGATCGCGGCGACCACGGTGCCGGCCCGCAGCAGCCGCACGGTGTTGGCCTCGTCCTCGCGGTGCAGCTCGATCGCCAGCTCGCCCGCCAGCGGCGCGATCGCCGGAAGGAACCACGTCGCCATCGAGTCCGCGTTGACGGCGACCGCCAGCCGGGGCGGCTCCCCGGTTCGTGCCAGCTCCGCGCTCGTGTCGGCGGCAAGCAGCTCGACCTGCCGCGCCATCCGCAGGACCGTCTCGCCCGCGGGCGTCGCGCGCGCCGGCTTGCTGCGCACGAGCAGGACCTGGCCGACGGCCGTCTCCAGCGCCTTCAGCCGCTGGCTGACCGCCGAGGGGGTCACGTGCAGCGCGGTCGCCGCGGCGTCCAGCGTGCCCTGCTCGACCACCGCGCGCAGCGTGCGGAGCTGGTCGAGGTCCAACTGCATCTTCAGCAAGTCTAATGCTCCTGAAGAATCTGTAGCTGGAGTTTCGGTAGATGCCGAGCGATGGTGTGGGCATGGACCTCGTCGCCGCACTCTCCGGCCTCGGCTTCGGCCTCTCGCTGATCGTCGCGATCGGCGCCCAGAACGCGTTCGTGCTGCGGCAGGGCATCCGCGGCGAGCACGTCGGCGCTGTCGTCGCGATCTGCGCGGTCAGCGATGCGGTGCTGATCGCGCTCGGCGTGGGTGGCGCGGGCGCGCTGCTGCGCGGCGAGCTCGTCGACGTCGTGCGCTGGGCCGGCGCCGCGTTCCTGCTCGGCTACGCGGTGCTCGCCGCCCGCCGCGCCTGGCGCCCGTCCGCGCTGCACGCCGCCGGCGGCGAGGCGTCAGGGCTGCGCGCGGTCGTCGCCGCGGCGCTCGCCCTGACATGGCTGAACCCGCACGTCTACCTCGACACCGTCGTGCTGCTCGGCTCCGTAGCCGCCACCCACGGCGATGCCCACTGGTGGTTCGGGCTCGGTGCCGCGATCGGCTCCGTGCTCTGGTTCTGCGGGCTCGGCTTCGGCGCCCGGCTGCTGCGCCGGCCCTTCTCCCGCCCGGCCGCCTGGCGCGCGCTCGACGGCGCCGTCGCCGTGATCATGGGCGCGATCGGGGTGTCCCTCGTCGCCTGAGCGTAGAGCTGGACCTCCGTCGGTTGACCGCCACGGACCGCGACTGGTGGGATCGCGCAATGCGCTACTTCGCGGTGACCCTGCTCGCCTGCCTGCTCGCGCCCGCGGCGGCGTCGGCGGGCAAGGCCGAGGACACGTTCTTCAACTCGGTGATCCCGTTGCGGGTCGACCACCTCATCGGCTTCACGCCGACCACGTTCGCCATCCACCCGGCCGGCAAGCCCCTCGAGCCGATCACCGTGCGGATCGGCGGGCGGACCCATCGCTACGTCTTCGGCAACGCCTCGGCGGCGGTCGGACCCTCGGCCGGCATCTACATGCGCAACATGATCGAGCAGCGGCGCCACCCCAGCCCGCAGGGGATCTTCCTCGACCGGCAGCTCACGGCCAAGGAGCGCAGGCACGTCCGCGTACGCGCGGATCTCGGCCGCGACGCCGACGTGCTCGCCGTGACCCGGAACCACCCGGCGTGCGCCTCCGGCGTCTCACGCGCGGCGGCGCGCGGGATCACCGCCGGCACGATCCGCACCTGGTCGGCGGCCGGCGTCCCGGTCCCGGAGAGCGGCGACGCGATCGCGCTGCGGCGCGCGGGCACCGGCGTCGAACGACTCGTCGAGCCGCGCTTCGGCGCTGGTTTCAAGGCCCCCCGCGGAGCGAAGGCCGCCCTCGACGGCGGCCTGCGCGAGGCCGCGTCGGGCAACACGGCGGTCGCCGCCGTGACGAGCTGGTCGCGCGCCCGCGCGTTCCAGCACACCACGTGCGCGGTCCCGGTCGGCGGCTCGGCGCCGGACGACGCGTCGGTACGGGCGCTCACCCATCCCGACGCGTACCCGATCGCGTTCGTGACGTTGCGCCGCATGCGGAGTGCGACCCCGATCGCCGCCGCGTTCGTGAAGTACCTCACCGGCGCGCGGGGGACGGACCTGTTCCGGCAGCGCGGGATGTTGATGGCGAAGGGGTCGTGGCCCACCGTGACAGGGCCCGAGCCCGAGCCCGAGCCCGAGCCCGAGCCCGAGCCCGAGCCCGAGCCGCAGCCTGAAGGTTGACTCAGCCCTCCGCCTGCAGCTGCGCGACCGCCTCGCGGATCGCCGCCCGCTCGTCCTCGGAGGGCTCCGGGAAGCGTGGGTCCATGGCCTCAAGGTCCATGTAGCGTTGGATCATGCCAACGCAGCAGGAGATGCTCGCCGTCGCGCTCGAGGAGGCCCGCGCCGGGCTGGGAGAGGGCGGCATCCCGATCGGCGCCGCGCTGTTCGGCCCGGACGGCTCGCTGTGGGGCCGCGGCCACAACCGCCGCGTCCAGGACGACGACGCCTCGGCGCACGGCGAGACGGACGCGTTCCGCGACGCCGGCCGCCGCGCGAGCTATCGCGGCACGACCATGGTCACCACGCTCGCGCCGTGCTGGTACTGCAGCGGCCTGGTGCGGCAGTTCGCGATCCCGCGCGTGATCGTCGGCGAGTCACGCACCTTCGAGGGCGGGATCGGCTGGCTTCGCGAGCTCGGGATCGAGATCATCGACCTCGACTCGAGCGAGTGCGCCGAGCTGCTCGGCAGCTTCATCGCCGAGCATCCGGAGATCTGGAACGAGGACATCGGGGTCTGACATGGGCATCTACGGCGATCACCTGCTGCCGCGCATCATCAACGTCGCGTGCGACATGAAGGTCGCGCGCGAGCAGCGCGCCCGCGTCTGCGAGGGCCTCTCCGGCGAGCTCGTCGAGATCGGCTTCGGCTCCGGCCTGAACATCCCGTTCTATCCCAGCGCCGTGACCCGCGTCGCCGCGGTCGAGCCCGCCGACGTCGGCTGGAAGCTCGCGCGCGAGCGCCTCGCGCATACCTCCACGCCGATCGAGCGCTCCGGCCTCGACGGCCAGTCGCTGCCGTTCGGCGACGACTCGTTCGACAGCGCGCTTTCGACCTGGACCATGTGCACGATCCCCGACATCGACGCCGCCCTCCGCGAGCTGCGCCGCGTGCTCAAGCCGGGCGGCACGCTGCACTTCGTCGAGCACGGCCTCGCGCCGGACGAGAGCGTCCGCCGCTGGCAGAACCGCCTCAACCCGATCCAGAACCGCCTGTTCGGCGGTTGCAACCTCAACCGCCCGACCGTCGACCTGCTGCGTGGCGCGGGCTTCGAGATCGACCAGGTGGACGTCTACTACGAGAAGGGCTCGCCGAAGTTCCTCGCGGCGCAGTCGCTCGGGGTCGCGCGCTCGAGCTAGAGCAGCTCCGCGATCCGCGCGGCTGCGAGGGCCGCGCCGTCGGTCTCGACGGGCCGGTAGTCGACCTCGCGCCCGATCTCCTCCGCGATCGCCTCGGCGATCGTGGCTGGAGTCGCGGTCTCGAAGTCCATGCAGCGCCCGGCGCCGTAGCGCTCGAGCCGGTGGCGCACGTGGGTGTTCTGCTCGAAGTGGTGGCGAAGCGGGAAGTAGAGGAACGGGCGGCGGTTGGCCGTCAGCTCCATCGAGGTGGTCAGGCCGCCCTGCACGACGGCGAGGTCGCACGCGGCGAGGTGGCGGTAGAGGTCGGGCACGAAGGCGCGGACCTCCAGCCCCTCGCAGTCCGCTAGCGAGCGGGGATCGATCCGCGGTCCGGCGACGACGATCATCCGCAGCCGCGGCACCCGCTGCCGCGCCTCCGGGAACGCGGCGATCACGCGCTCGAGCAGCGAGCGCCCGACGCCCGACCCGCCGACGGTGACGATGCAGACCTGCTCCTGCGGGCGATAGCCGAGCTCCGCGCGCAGCCGCTCGCGGTCGCCGGTCTCCGCGGGGTCGAACCCGGTCACGTAGCCGGCGAAGTCGAAGTGCTCGCCGGTCCAGTCCGCGATCGCCGGCAGGTCGGGACCGAAGTCGTCGGGGACGATGTCGTCGCGGTTGCCGACGAAGATCGCCTGGTCGCGCACGCGCGGGTAGCGGGCGATGTGCTCGATCATCTCGGCGTTGTAGTCGGCGGTGAGCCCGGCCTCGTGCTCGCCGCCGTCGGCCATCGGGAGCCAGCCGACGAAGTCGGTCAGCCACACGTAGGCGGCGCGCTTCTGCTCGGGGTTCTCGTGCAGGTAGTAGTCGATCTCCCAGCCCTCGTCGGCGATCCAGAGGTCGTAGTGCTGCTCGCTGACGAGGTCGTGGAAGACCATGAAGTTGGCGACGAGGATCTCGTCCATCCGGCGCCAGGCCTGGAAGCAGTGCAGGTCGTGCTCGGCCGACTCCGACTCGATATGGCGGGACTCGTTGGCGAGCTCGCGGCTGGCCGGGTGCACCCGCTCGCCGGCGGCCTCGAGCGCCGCCGTGACGGGGTGCTGGGCGAGCCAGTCGACCTCGATGTCCGGATGGAGGCGGCGCAGCTCCCGCGTGATCGCGATGTCGCGGCGCGCATGCCCGAGACCGATCGGCGAGGAGACGTAGAGCGCCCGCTTGCCGCGGCGGCGTCCGCGCGTCCAGCGGGTCGCATGCGAGCGCGGGACGGCGAACTCGCGCAGCAGCAGGTTCACCTGCACGGGGTCGCGCGCGGGCGGGCAGTGCCCGGAGCCCTCGAGCGCCACGAGGTCGCCGCCCGTGACCTCCGCCAGCTCCTCGCCGACGATGAACGGGCGGACGGCGTCGTCGGTGCCGTGGATGACCAGCACCGGGCAGGCGATCCGCTCGCAGAGCGCGCGGAATGAGTCGCGGTCGCGCAGCTCCCGACCCGTGTAGGTCAGCGCCAGCGTCGCGCCGTCGGTGTCCAGGCCCCAGCCCACGCAGTCCTCGATCTGCTTGGTCGAGTGCGGCTCGGTGAAGACCTGCCCGAAGAAGAACTCGAGGAAGCCGCGGTAGTGCTCGAGCCAGTAGTGGCGGTTGTACTTGTCCCAGCCCTCGTAGGACTCCATCGGCTCGTCGAACGGCGCGGTCGTGCGCACGGCGTGCTGGGCGAACGGCGCCGCGGCGGCGATGAACGCCGCCGCCTCCACGCGCTCCGGGTGCTCGGCGGCCAGCAGCGCGCCCCACAGGGCGCCGGCCGACAACCCGACGATGACGGCGCGCTCCGTCCCGGTGGCGTCCATCACGGCCAGGGCGTCCGCGGCGAACTCGTGCTCGCGGTACGCCTCCTCGGTCGTCGGGCGGTCCGAGCGGCCGTTGCCGCGCCCGTCGAACGTGATCACGCGCGCGTGGCGGGCGAGGTACGGGATCTGCCCCTTCCAGTGGCGCGAGTGGATGATCGACCAGGTCGGCAGCAGCAGGATCGTCGGCTGCCCGGAGCCGTAGACCTCGTAGAAGACGCGCACCCCGTCGCGTTCGACGTAGCCCTCGCTGTCCGGGTAGCGCGCGCGGGTCTGCTCGCGCTGGGTCTCGATGACGGTCATCGCTCCTCCAGCCATCCGTCGATCCAGTCGAGCAGCTCCCTCTGGCCCGTCTCGATCCCGGACAGCCGCTCGAAGATGATCCCTTCGTTGAACGTGATCACCAGGGACACGAGCGCCTCCAGCGGCATCTCGATCCCGTAGTGCTCGCGCGGCCCGGCGAGCGCCTCGCTGAGCACCGCGCGCCACTCGCCGTTGACCTGCGCGACGCGGTCGCGCAGCTCCGGCCGGTTCCAGGCCAGCGCCTGCAGCTCGTACCAGACCTTCTGGTAGGAGCGGTCGGCGTCGAGGTAGCGCATCGCCGTCCGCCACTTCTCGACGAACGGCACCTCGGCGGCCGAGTACATGGTCCGCTGGCGCGCGATCAGCCGATCGGTGAACCGCTCGAGCACGCGCACGAGCAGGCTCTCCATCGAGCCGAAGTAGTAGTGCACGAGGCCGTGGTTGGCGCCCGCCTCCTCGGCCACGGCGCGGGTCGTGATGCCGGCGTGCCCGACGCTGACCAGGAGGCGCTCCGCGGCGTCGAGGAACGCCTCCTCGGTCTGCTGGCGGGCTACCGACGCCGGAGCCACGCGAGGAACCCCGCGCTCATGTAGGCGAACGCCATGGCCGCGGGCGCGGCCATCGGCGCGAGCTCCTCGACCGGCATCCCACCGATGTGCGCGAACGTCACGGGAAGATCTCCGTCGTGCAGTCGCCGGCGGGCAGCCGGACCTCGTGCGCGCGGGCCGGGTGGAAGTCCACGAAGAAGTCCGGGTCGAGCTCCATGCCGCCGTCCGGGCCGCAGTCCACCCGCAGCAGCCACGAGCGCAGCCCGGGGTAGAACTGGTTGTCCCAGGTCGAGTAGAGCGAGTTGGTGACGTAGAGCCGGCGCCCGTCGAGCGAGAGCTGGAGCATCTGCGGGCCGCCGTTGAGCTCGCGCGCCGCGTCCGTCGGCCGGCCGAGCACGCCGCCGAGCTGCAGCTGCCCCGTCAGGCGCGGATGGGCGGGGTCGGAGATGTCGTACTGGCGCAGGTCGCCGTGCAGCCAGTTCGAGAAGTACAGGAAGCGGTCGTCCATCGAGACCACGAGGTCGGTGATCAGCCCCGGGACCGGGAACGGCCAGCCCTCCTGCTCGACGCCCTCGACGGCGATCACCGTGTCGGCGGCGTAGGAGCCGTTCTCGCGGTGGAAGTGCCACATCGTGCTCGAGAGCGCGGCGCCGATGAACCCCTCCTCGGCCTCGGGGTCGTGCAGCCAGCGGATCTCCAGCGGCACCAGCCCCGTCTCGCCCAGCTCGACCGTCTGCTCGACCGTGCGCTCCTGGAGGTTCCAGAAGTGCAGCCGGCTGCCGTAGCGCCCCACGGCCACGTGGTCGGGGTCGAACCCGCCCTCGTAGGCGTTGGGCTCGCCGAACTCCGACGAGACCAGGACGTTCTTGCGCGGCTGGTACCAGAAGTCGTAGTTGAAGGGCGGGTGCGGGCCGCCGTTCTCCCAGCGGCCCTTGACCTCGAACGTCTTCGCGTCGATCACCGCGAAGCCGCACGCGCCGTTGCCGTCGGCGTCGCCGAGCATGCTGATGACGATGTTCTCGCCCGGCATGCAGTGCACCGTGTGGGGACGCGTCAGACCGGTCTCCCGCAGGAGCTCCTCGGGCTCGATGACGCGCTCGATCCGGGGCTTTCGCGGATCGTCGGCCACGTTCACGATGTGGATCCGCGACGACCGGAAGCCCGGCACGATCAGGTGCGAGCGGTCGGGTCCGTGGCAGGCCGAGCTGCACCGGTTCCAGCCGAAGTGGTGCAGCTCGTCGCCCGCGTTGGGCATCGGCAGCTCGTGCACGATCGCGCCGCTCTCGGCGTCCACCACCGCGAGGAAGTCCGGCTTGTCGACGCCGGTTCCCTCGTGCAGGCACGCCACGTAGAGGAACTCCTCCGCCGGGGCCAGCATGGCCTCCGCGGGCGAGGCATAGAACGACTGGGTGAGGCTCATCGCCGCCCTCTCCTTAGTCATTTGACTAAGTCATGTGACCAAACCAGGACGGCGTTGTCAAGTCCGATTTCCTCACACCGGGCCGGCGACGGCCGCGCCGGCTCAGCGGAGCGTCAGCTTGCGGCTGGTGCTGCGCCCGCCCTGTGTGGTGCGCAGCGTCATGCGTGCTCCCTTGAGGCGCTTGAGGCGCTTGCGGGCGGCCGCGGTCAGGCGCAGCCTGATCGTCACCGTCCCGGCCCGCGCAGCGGTCTTCGACCCGGTGGCGATCACGACGGGCTTGCCCTTGCGGCCCATGCGCGCCGCCGGCACGGTGGCGACGAGCTTCACCTTGCCCGCCGAAGCGACCTTCACCTTGACCGCCAGGCCGCGGGCGGCGGCGAGCGCCTTCGTCGTGACCTTGCCCGGGAGGAGCGCCCGCGGGGCCGCCGTAGCGGTCGGGGCGGTGCCGGCCGGCGGGTTGCCCGCCGGCGAGCCGCCCGGCTGCTGGCCGCCCGCCGGCGATGCGGGCAGGAAGGCGTTCACGTCCGCGCCGCCGATCGCGCCCTGCGAGGCCGTCGGCGAGACCACGACCGGCCCCGACGGGAGCACGCACGGATCGGAGGCGTCGGCGGGCGCTCCCGCGACCACCAGCCCGCGGTCGTCGGTCCAGGCGACGGTCTGCGCGTCCGCCGAGAGCGACACCTCCTTGGCGACGCCGCTTGCGGGGAGGAAGCAGTCCACGGCCGCGGGGAAGCTCGGAGATTGATCGACGCCCTGGATCGCCAGTACGGCGATCTTGCCGACGGTCTGCGTGCCGCCGTTCCACTGCTCGAGCTCCAGCGCCGCGAGCTGGCCGTTCGCCGCGACGTCCGTGCGGCGCAGCTCGAGGCCGGTGCCCGAGGTGTCCAGCCACGGGGTGAAGTCGCTCCCGTAGGTGGTGGCCGCCGCATCCTGCGTGTTGATCGTGGCGCCGGTGCGCGCGATCACCCGGCTGCCGAACAGGGTCGGCTCCTCGTAGCCGGAGATGGTGATCGGGTTGAGCACGCTGTTGGTGACCGGGCGCACGTAGGTGCCACGGGCGAAGGTGATCGGGCAGCACGAGCTGCTGTTGGAGTAGCCGTAGACCATGTGGTGGCCGTCGGCCGTGATGTCGAAGCCGAGCGGGTAGACGTACACCGTCCAGCCCGAGGGGGCGTTCAGCGGACCTTCGACCGTCGAGCTCCCGTCGGGCTCCCAGACCTTGAACCAGGTGAAGTTCGAGATCCGCCCGGGCTTGTTGCGAGCGGCGACGATCCGGCCGCCGTCGGAGTGCGCCACCGCGAGCCACTTCTCGGTCTCGCCGTCGCCGTTGACCACCGGGGCGGCCAGGCGCACCTTCCGGGCCCCGTCGAGCGACGACAGCCACACCTCGCCGTCGTCGACGTAGGCGACCGAGGCGGCGCCGGCCACGGGTACGGCCACCGCAAAGGCGAGCGGGAGAGCGATGAAGAGCAGCAAGGCGCGCATCCATTGCTCATCAAACCTGTGTGGGCGCACGAGCGCATCAGGGAAACCACGGAGACCGGCCGCCGCGTAGGATGTCGCCGGTGTCCGCCGGGGGCGCCGAAACGTACGCGCTGCTCGGTCGCGGCGACGAGCTGGCGCTGCTGAACGAGGTGACGAACGCCGCGCGCTCGCGACGCGGTGGCGCGCTCATGATCGCCGGGACCCCGGGCGTCGGGAAGACGGCCCTGCTGCGTGCGGTCGACAGCTCCGGCCTGCGCGCGCTCGAGGTGACCGCGGCCGAGACGGAGATCGACCTGCCGTTCGCCGGCCTGGCCGCGCTGGTCGAGCCGCTGCTCGGCTACGACGGCTCGCTCGCCCCCACGGCGCGCGCGGCGCTGCGCGGCGCGCTGGCGCTCGAGGAGCCGACGATCGCCGAGAGCGCGCGGGTGCTGCATGCGGCGACGGCCCTGCTCGCCGCCGCGGCGGCCGACGAGCCGCTGCTGCTGCGGGTCGACGACGTCCAGTGGCTGGACCCCTCCTCCCAGCAGGCGGTGGCGTACATCGCCCGCCGCGCCGGGGCCATCGGGATCGCCGTCATCGCCGTGTGGTCCCTGCGCGGCGAGCCGTTCGAGCCCTGGCACGGCGTGCCGCTGGTGACGCTCCCGGAGCTCGGCCGCGGCGACGCACTGGCGCTCGCGCGGCAAGCGGGCGTCGCGCCGGCCGTCGCGGAGTCGCTCGTGGACGCCGTCGGCGGCAACCCGCTCGCCCTCACCGAGGCGCCCGTGCAGCTGCGCCCCGAGCAGCGCGACGGCCGCGAGCCGCTGCCCGCCGCGCTGCCGGTCGGGGCGCGCCTCGAGATCGCGTACGCGCGGCGGCTGGAGGCGCTGCCGGCGGCGACCCGGGAGGCGCTCGTCACCGCCGCGCTGAGCAGCGACGGGGCCACCGAGCCGCTCTCGGCGGCGCTCGGCGGCCTCGACGTCCTGGCCCCGGCCGAGGACGCGGGCATGATCGCCGTCGAGGCCCGCGGCGTGACGTTCACGCACCCGATCGTGCGGACCGCGATCCAGCGGGCGGCCTCACCGAGCGCGCGCAGAGCGGCGCACCGCGCGCTGGCCGACGCCGTATCCGGCCCGTCGAGGGCCTGGCATCTCGCCGCCGCCGCGCAGGCTCCCGACGAGGAGCTGGCCGCCGAGCTCGAGGCGCTGGGCCACGACGCCGGGCGCCGCGGAGCGCCGGCCAGCGGCGCGCTGGCGCTGGCGCGCGCCGCCGATCTCACCCCGGATCGCGAGCGGGCGATCGGGCGGACGGTCGCCGCGGCGGGGATGGCGATCGTCGCGGGGAGCCCGGCGCGCGCCAAGGCCCTGCTCGATCCCGTCGCGGCGGAGGCCGATGATCCGGCGCAGCGGGCGGACGTGCAGCTGCTGCGCGGCATCGCGATCCAGCAGATCGGCAGCCCGATGGCGGCGTTCGCGGTCCTCGAGGCCGAGGCGGAGCGGGTGCTCGCGGACGATCCCGCCCGCGCCGCCGGCCTGCTGACCGTCGCCGGCGTCGCGCTCGTGGCCCACGGGCCGATGGACCGCCTCGCGACGCTCGCCGAGCGGGCGCTGTCACTGGCGCCTCCGGGAGCCGACCTCGTCCCCGCGGTGCTGCACGCCTCGGCACTGGCGAGCCTCGGCGAGCACGCGCGCGCCCGGGCGCTGCTGCGAGCCCGGCACGAGCAGCTGCGCGCGCTCGACCCGACGGGTCCGGGTCATGAGATCCTCGCGGTCGCCTCGCTCTGCCACCTGTGGATGGAGGACCTCGACGACGCCGAGCGCATCCTCGTCTGGCTCGTCGACACCTGCCGCGAGCGCGGGGCGATCGCCCCCCTGGCGTTCCCGCTCGCGGTGCTCGCGAGCCTGCACATCCGCCGCGGCGCCCTCGACGAGGCCGGGCGGCTCTCCGGCGAGGCGCTCGCGCTCGGCGAGGACGCCGTCGGCAGCTTCCTGCACTCGGTCACGCTGACCACGGCCGCGTTCGTCGCCGCCAACCGCGGCGAGGCGCAGGCCTGCACGGGGCACGCCGAGCGCGCACGGACGCTCGCGCTGCGCCTGGACCTGACCTCGACGCTGGCCTGCGCCGAGCAGGCGCTCGGGTTCCTCGCGCTCGGGCGCGGAGAGGCCGGCACCGCGGTCGTCCACCTCGAGAGCGCTCTCGGGCACACGCGGCGCTTCGGCTCGCGCGATCCGTCGTTCCTCTACACGCACGCGGATCTCGTCGAGGCCTATGTGCGCGCCGGGCGCCCTGAGGAGGCGGCGGCGCTGACCGACGAGCTGGCCGCCGGCGCCGCCGCCACCGGCGGCGCGTGGGCGGCCGCGGCGACCGCGCGCTGCCGCGTTCTGCTCGACGGCGACGAGCGCCTGGACGACCACATCGCGGCAGCCCTCGCGGCGCACGCGCGCGTACCGCTGCCCTTCGAGCACGCCCGTACGCGCCTGTGCGCCGGCGAGCGGCTGCGCCGGGCGCGGCGCCGCACGGACGCCCGCGCGCACCTGACCGCCGCCCACGACACGTTCGCGAGCGTCGGCGCCGGGCACTGGGCGGCGCGTGCCCTGCAAGAGCTGCGCGCGGCGGGCGCGCCCGACCGCGATCGCCCGCCGGCCGAGCAAGGGCTCACCGCCCGCGAGCGCGAGGTCTGCGCGCTCGTCGCCGCCGGGGCGACCAACAGCGAGGTGGCCGCGGCGCTCTTCATGTCGCCGCGCACCGTCGAGCACCACCTCCGGATGGCCTATCGCAAGCTCGGCGTGCGCTCACGCACGGAGATGGCGAGCCGTGTCGGCGCCGGCCTTCGTGAGTCACGCGCAGGGGATCTCGGCGCTGATCCGGGTCCCGCTGTCGGCTGAGCTCTGCACCACGAGGCGCCCGTCGAGCGCCTCGAGGCGGTCCGCCAGGCCGCGCAGGCCCGTGCCGCGGGCTGGGTCCGCGCCGCCGATGCCGTCGTCCTCGACGGTGACCGTCGCGCGGCCGTTGGAGCGCCGCACGCTGACGGTCGCGTGCGACGCCTGCGCGTACTTGGCCACGTTGGTGATCGACTCCGCGACCACGTAGTAGGCGGCCGCCTCGACCGGCCCCGCGAGCCGCTCCTCCGGTAGCTCGGCGATCTCGACCGGCACCGGCGCGCGGATCGCGAGCGACTCCAGCGCCGGACCGAGGCCGCGGTCGGTGAGGACGGCCGGGTGGATGCCGCGCGCGAGCTCGCGCAGGTCGTCGAGCCCCTGGGCGAGCTGCTCCTGGGCCGCGGTCAGCAGCTCCCCGGCCTTCTGCGGGTCCTTCTTGAGCGTGGCGCCGATCACCCGCAGGTCGATCGCGACCGAGACGAGCCGCTGCTGCGCGCCGTCGTGCAGGTTGCGCTCCAACCGACGGCGCTCTGCGTCGCCGGCCTCGACGATGCGCGCGCGTGAGGCCGCCAGCTGCTCGTGGGCGTCGGTGTTGGCGATCGCCTGGGCGACCAGCTCCGCGAAGTCGCCGAGGCGCCGCTCGGCCCCCTCCGGGAGCGACTCGGGCGAGCGGGTCCCCGCCGCGAGCGCGCCCCACAGCCGGCCGCCGACGATGACCGGTGCCGCCACCGCCCCGCGGTAGCCCGCGCTCTGGAGCGTCTCGGCGAGCGTCCCGCCCGCGTCCACGTACACCGCCCGCTCGGGCTTTCCGCTGCGCAGCACGCGGGCGATCACGGTGTCGCCCTCGAGGTCGATCGTGCTCGCGACCGGCAGGCGCAGCCGGCCGTCCGCGCTCCAGCCGCCGACGACCGTCGCCGTGCCGGGCTCTTCGTCGTAGCGCGCGAGGCTCGCGCCGGGCACGCCCAGCAGCAGCGCGACCTCCCTCGTCACCTGCTCGAAGACGCGACTCGGCTCGGCCGCGGCGGCGACGAGCGTGGCCACCCTGCGCAGCGACCTCTGCTCGTCGACGAGCGCGCGCTGGGAGTACTCCGCCCGCGCGCGCTCGGCCGTCATCGCCGCGAGCAGCAGCGACGTGAGCGCCGAGGTGGCGATGAACAGCTGGGTCGCGAGCAGGCTGTCGGTGATCGACTCGCGCACGAACGGGCCGTCGTTCTGCGCCGTCTTCCAGACCGTGATCGAGCAGACGATCAGGATCGCCGTCGCGGCGCCGCGCGGCCCGAACCGGATCGCCGCCCACAGCAGCAGCGGGAACACGATGAACGGCACGTCGCGCTGCGGCGGCAGCGTGGTCAGCAGCACGATCAGGACGAGCACGAGCGCGCCCTCGAGCAGCTGTGGACGGCGGATGCCGCGCAGGCCGATGCTCGCCCAGGTGAGGATCACCGGGGCCACGACGAGGGTGCCCGCCGCGTCGCCGAGCGTCCAGGTCCGCACGACGCGCCCGAGCTCGTCGGGCGCGATCACGTCGCCAAGGCGTAGCGAGAGCGGTCCGAAAGCCGCGCTGATCACCGCCGCGATCAGCGCGCAGGCGACGAAGGCCAGCACGTCCGTGACGCGCTCCAGCGAGCCGCGGTTCTGCGTGAAGCGCCGGAGCAGGTACGCCGCGACGACGAGCGCGACGGTGTTCCCCACGGTCTGCGCGAGCACGGTCCCGGTCGGCGTGGACCAATCGCCCAGCCACAGGTCCCCGATCACGATCGCCGGCCACAGGCGGAGCCCGAGCAGGAACAGGACCGCGAGCCCGAGGCCCGACGGCGGCCACAGCGCGGCCACGGCCCCGTCGAGATAGGCCAGCTCGAGGCCGACGCGCCCGGCGAGGTAGTACGCGACCGCGGCGAGGGCGACCGTCCCGGCGTAGACCGCCGGCCGCTCGTACCGCCCGAGTTGCAGCGCAGACATAGGCCCACCGCCGAGTCTTTCGACCCGGCGGTGCGCCCGTCAAGCCATGCGGCCTACGAGTGGCCGAGGCGCTTGCGGTCCCCGTGCCCGAGCCCGGCCCGTTCGGCCGCGGCCAGCAGCGCCACGGAGCACAGCACGGCGACGATGAACCCGATCACGTTGAGCTCAAAGACGTCGCCCGTCCCGATCAGGTTGGCGATCGTGCCTCCGATCACCGAGCCCGCGAGGCCCAGCAGCAGGGTCCAGATCAAGCCGATCTTCTGGCGGCCGGGCATCAGCAGGCGCGCGAGCGCGCCGATGATGAGGCCGGCGATGATGAATCCGATCATGAGTCGGGGCTACCCGGCGGCGGCGCGGGAGATTCCGCGCCGCCGTCCGAGCCCCGTCCGAGGTGGGCTACTCGACCTTGATCGTCCCCTGCATCCCGGGGTGGATCGTGCACTCGAACAGGTAGCTGCCCGGGTTGGAGAACGTCACGTCCACGCTGGTCGGGTTCGGCGACGCCGGGTTGGTGTCGATCACGCCGGTGTTGAAGAACCCGTTCCCGTGGTTGGTGCCGGTGTAGGGCGGGAGCGGATTGTCGCTCGGCATGATCACCAGCGGGCTGAACTGCAGCCGCGGGGGCCCGGCGGGCTGCGGCTGGACCTCCACGAACGACGGAGCCGCCTGCGGCCCGAAGGAGATCGTGTGGATCTCGGACTTCGAGGTGATCGAGAACCGCACCGACTGGCCGGCCTTGATCGTCCGCGTCCGCGGGAAGAACCGGAACCACGCGACGGTGCTGTTGTCGTTGCCGGCCACCACGTTGTTGCCGCTCGGCTTGAGCTTGCCGAGCCTCTTGGCGGCCTTGAGCGCCTTCGCGTACTCCTTGTTGCGGGCCTTGCGGTCCGCCTTGGCCGACGGGATCGTCGCCGACTTCGGTAGCACCTTCACGCGCGCGTCCATGCCGGGATGCACGAGGCACAGGTACTTGTAGGTCCCCTTCTTCGGGAACTTCAGCTTGTACGGAGCGAAGGTCGGGGCTGAGAGGCCTGAGTTGCGATAGGTCTTGCCGTCGGCCGTCGCGCCGCCCTGCGGGAACGCATGCTCGGGCGGGATCTCGATGCTCGGCTGCCCGTTGAACCAGAACGGCAGGTTCTGGCTGTCGCTGTAGCCCAGATACGGGTGCGTGGGATCGGGCCGCTCGAGCGGAGGCCGCGTGTCGCCCTTGGCGAGGAACGTCACGGTGTGCACCACGCGCTCGCTGAAGACCCACTTCACCGAGTCGCCCGCATGGATCGTGACCGTCTTGCGGAAGAAGCCGTTGAGGTCCAGCTCGGCCGGGAACTTGAGGTTGCCGGCCTGGGAGGCTTTCGGTGGCGGGCCACCGGCGATGACCGTCTTCGTCTTCGCCGTCGCTCCCGGTGCGGCTATCGCCGCCGCGAGTGCAGCCATCACCAGCGCAGTCAGGCACCGTCTCACCGACATGGACCCTCCTCCGAGCGGATTGTGGCGCGACGCTACCGGAGCGCTCGAGCCGGGTCTAGACGTGGCGCCGGCGGTCGGCTCCGCGGCGATAGGCTCGGCTCATGGCTCGATCGACTGCGCTGGTCCGCCCTCGCAACGCGCGCGTGATCGCGGGCGTGTGCGCCGCGCTCGCGCAGCGGTTCGGCATGAAGCCATGGCAGGTCCGGATCCTCTTCCTGATCTCGTGCCTGCTCCCCGGGCCGCAGTTCCTGATCTACATCGTGCTCTGGATCGTCCTGCCGAACGGCTGACCGGCGCGGTGACCCCGCGCCGGTCGTCGCGTCTCAGCGATGCTTGTGGGTCTTCGGGCCGTGGCCCTTGCGCTTGTCCTTGGCGTCCGCGCGCTTGCCGTGGCCGCCCTTGCACGCGTCGGTGAGGATGGCCGGATCCTGGGCGGCACCGGTCTGCGAGTCCTTTCCGATCTCGCCGGTAAGAGCACCGCTCGCCTGGTCCTGGGAGACGTTGAAGTTCGCGAGCAGCCGCATCGAGTTCGGGCCGATCGTGCGCCCGCTGAGCAGCCCTTCGGATCCACCGTCGGGCTCGATCACGCCGACGGCGAGGCCGTGCAACTTCGGCTTCCCGGTCGCCGTGTCGCTCACGCGGACCTTGGCCCTGGTGTAGCCGTATCCGTTCTGCGTGTTGACGACCGACACCACGCGGATCGTGAGCTTGCCGCTCAGTCGCGGGTCCGGACTGGTCTGCGTGCCCTCGAACTTCACGCGGAACTTCAGGTGATCGGCATCGCACTGTCGCTGCTCCTGCGAGACGACGGCGGCCTGGAAGTCCGCTGTTACGGCGGTCGTCTCTCCGGACTGCGAGGCGGCGATGGCGGCACCGGCCGTGAACGACGCGACCCCGGCACCGATCGCGAGCCATCTGAAGGACAACATCCCGTCCTCCCTTCTGGTTGAGAACGTCCCGCGCCGCGCGACCGCCCTCGGCGGCGCAGGGACAAATCTAACCCTCTCGCGCTACGCCGTCTACCCCGGGAGACCGGTGCGGGGCGTAGACCGCGAGGCGCTCCGGGCGCTTCTCGACGACGAAGTCGCCGTGGCCCTCGAAGTGCTCGCCGTCGCACGCGAGCCGCAGGCGCGCGTGTGGAGATTCGACCCGCAGCTCGTCGACGAGCTCCTCGGCGTAGGCCGGCGAACGGGCCACGCGGCCGGTGAGCGCGGCGAGGACGAGCTGGGTGCGCGAGAGCCGCACGTCTGCGAGCGCGAGCCGGACGTCGAGCCGCCCGTCGTCCAGCCGCGGCCGCCAGCTGGGCGCGATTCCGGATGGCTCGTGCTTGCAGTTGCCCACGAACCCGAACCAGACCCGCCGGCGCGTCCCGTTGAGCGTGAGCTCGAGCGGGCGTGCGCCCGCCACCGTCTTCGCGACCGCTGCGACCTGGCCCGGCCAGCGACCGAGGCGAGCGCGCAGCTCTTCGGCGTGCGCGAGCATCTCGGGGTAGGCGCCGAAGCCGGCGCCGTTGAGGAACGGCCGGCCGTCGATTGTCGCGACGTCCACGCCGACGACCTCCCCGGAGGCGACGGCGTCGAGGGCGTCGTCCACGTCGTCGACCCGCAGATCGCGGGCCAGATGGTTCAGCGTGCCGCCCGGGAGCGCGAGAAGCGGCGTCGTGATCTTGAGCGCGACCTCCGCAGCCGCCGTTACAGACCCGTCACCGCCCACGATGCCGAGCACCTGCGACTCGCGCGCCGCCGCCTCGAGAGCCTCATCCAGCTCTTGCCCGTCGCCGAGCTGAGCGATCCGCGCACGCG
>DATFQI010000187.1:0-46605 GCA_035264365.1 Solirubrobacteraceae bacterium | reverse complement strand
GCTGCTTGAGCTCCGGGTCCGCGAACGCGCGGAACGCCTGCGCCCGGGGTCTGGCGGAACCGTCGCTCGATCGTGAAGTCGTGCTGGCGGATGCTCATCGGCGGTCTCCTTGGTCGGTGGGAAAGGCGTCGTCGAGGACGTCGGAGAGGCGGTCGAAGTGCCGCTCCCACATTGCGCGATGCTCGGCGATCCACTGCTCGAGCGTGCGCATCGGGCCAGGCTCGAGCCGGCACCTCCGGACGCGGCCGACCTTCTCGGAGCGCACGAGGCCGCTGCGCTGCAGCACGTCGAGGTGCTGCATCACGGACGGCAGCGACATGTCCAGCGGTGCGGCGAGCTCGCTGACGGAGGCCGCGCTGCGCGACAGGCGGACGACCATCGCGCGGCGGCTCTCGTCGGCGAGCGCGTGGAACGCCCGGTCGAGCTGTGCTGCGTCGGCGGTCGGCATGGAATGCATCGTAGCGCACACTTAGTCAGGTACCTAAGTATCTCGCTGCCGCGAGTGGCATCTGCGATCGCGGCTGCGTCGGCGCGTATCGCCGTGGGTGGCTCGCTGACGTACCGTGATGCTCTTCCGATTCTTCAGGAGACCCCATGTCCGACGTGATGCGCGTCGTCCGGCTGCGTGCGCCGGGCGGTCCGGAGCAGATCGCCCTCGACGAGGCCGACCGGCCGCAGCCGGGTCCGGGGGAGGCGCTCGTCCGCGTGCACGCGGCAGCGATCACGCGCGGCGAGCTGGAATGGCCGCTCGACCGGCTGCCGGCGATCCCGTCTTACGAGCTCTCCGGCGTGGTCGAGGAAGTCGGCCCTGGCGTTGCCGGCGTCGCGGCAGGCGACGAGGTCTTCGCGCTCACGCAGTTCGACCGCGACGGCGTCGCAGCCGACTACGCGGCGCTGCCCTCAGAGCTGCTGGCGCCCAGGCCGCAGGCGCTGTCGCACGCCGAGAGCGCCGCTGTACCGCTGCCCGCGCTCACGGCCTGGCAGGGGCTGTTCGACCACGGCCGGCTCGACGCCGGCGGGCGCGTCCTGATCCATGGTGCCGCCGGTAGCGTCGGCGCGCTCGCGGTGCAGCTGGCGCGCGCGGCCGGCGCGCACGTGATCGGGACCACCCGGGTGGCGAGTCGGGACACGGTCCTCGATCTCGGGGCTCACGAGGTCGTCGATGCGGCAGAGCGCTTCGAGGACGCCGTGGAGCCCGTCGACGTCGTGTTCGACACCGCCGGCGGCGGGACGCTGCGTCGCTCTCCCGCTGTGCTGCGTGCCGGCGGGCGGCTGGTCTCGGTGGCGGAGGACCCGCCCGACGGCGGCGTGTACTTCGTCGTCGCGCCGAATCACGATCAGCTCCGGTCGATCGCGAGGCAGGCCGACGCGGGCGAGCTTCGCCCCCCGCCAGTCGAGGTGTATCCGCTCACTTCGGCACGCGAGGCGTTCGCACGCAGCCTGCAGCCCGGCCGTCGGGGCAAGGTCGTGTTGGCGGTCGCCGGCGCCCGCGGGCGCGCTTGAACCGCTAGCTGCGCTCGCGGGCCGCCTCGGCGAGCCCGCGCAGGACGCCGGTGAAGTCGTCTGCGACGTCGGCGTCGATCAGCGTGCGCATGTCGCGCAGGACGATCTCGCTGGCCTCTCCGCGGCCGATCACGGCGAGCCGCAGCGGGATGTCCACCGCCGCGGCCAGGTCGGACCCCAGCAGGCGGGCGCCGGCGGCCGGGTTGCCGAAGATCAGCGTCCAGGCCGGGTAGGCGGGCTGCCCGGCGGCCGCCATGTCACGCCCGTGGTCGACCACCGCGTACTCGGTGACGCCGCGCTCGCGCAACACGTCGCGCAGTGTGGCCACCACAGCCTCGGGCGGCGCGTTCACCGGCAACCGGTCGTACATGCCGCCGACCATACTCAGCATCGGCGTGCACGTCCCGCCACCTGATCGCGACAGATCGAACTCAGAGGCCCGATGAGCCGGCCACGATCCACCGATCCGATCGGATCCATCGGATGGACAAGCGCACGGGCAGAGCGCTGACCGCTCGGGAGTGCCTGACACTTGCCCGGCCCCTGTTGCGGGCGGAGATAGACGACGTAGACGCCCGGGCTGCCCCCGAACCAGCTCGCCTCGGCCTGACGACGAAAATGCCCGGGCGCTGCGATCCACGCGAGACGGCGATGAATCTCTTCGTGGTTCGCAGTCCATGATCCAGACCGGATCCCCGCACAGGAGAGCGTGATGCCCGCGACCTACACCTTCGACGTCGTTTCGACCCTCGACGGCTTCGCCTCCTTCGAGAGCGGCGACTGGGGTCCCTTCTGGGGCAAGGGAGGCCCCGAGCTGCTCGACCATCGCCTCGCCGCCTACAGCGAGGAGCAGCGCTTGGTCCTCGGGGCGAACACCTACCGGCAGTTCGTGGAGCTGCTGGGCCCGAGCACCGAGGCGGACAAGCTGGACCCGTTGAACGCCCGGATGAGGTCACTGCCGCTCACGGTGGTGTCGAGCACGTTGGAGGGACCGCTCGATTGGGCGGGCTCCACCGTCGTGAGCGGTGACGCCGTCGACATCGTCGCCCGCCTCAAGGAGGAGTCCGAGCTCCCGTTGCGCTCGCACGGCAGCTTGTCGTTGAACCGGGCGCTGATGGCCGCCGGTCTGGTCGACCGCGTCCAGCTGACGATCTTCCCGGTCATCACCGGCCAGACGGGCGTGGAGCCGATCTTCGAGGATGCGGCCGACCTCGACCTCGAGCTGCTCGAGAGCCGGACGCTCGACGGTCACACCCAGGAGCTCGTCTACCGGCCCAGTCTGCATGGCTGAGCACCGCCCCTGCGTCGGCCACCCGCGGAGGGGCGCGGTCGTACTCGGAGCGGCGCTCGGTTGGGTGTTGGTTGTCGCCTTGTCGGGCTGCGGCCGATCCTCGGGGACCGCGCCACCGAGCAGCTCGAGCTACACGTTGATGCAGATGAACCTGTGCCTGTCCGGGCTCGCCGGCTGCTACGGCAAGGCGGCGTATCCGGCCGTGGTCGAGGAGGCGATGGCCCGGATCCACGAGGCGGAGCCCGACGCGGTCACCTTCAACGAGGCCTGCCGCAGGGACGTCGCCCGGATCGCCCGGCGGGCCGGCTACCACATGCGCTTCTCGCGCGTGATCTATGGCGGCAAGCGCCTGCGCTGCGTCCGACCGGATGGCCGCGGGCTGTTCGGCGACGCGGTGCTGACCGCGGCTGCGATCCAGAGCACCGACGGCGGTCACTTCGAGGCGCAAGCGGGCCTCGAGCGGCGTGGGTGGCTGTGCGTGACCACCCGCGCCGGGATCGACGTCTGCACCGCCCATCTGAACACGCAGTCGTCGGTCGAGGTCGCCGGGAACGACGCCCAGTGCGTCGAGCTCGCAGCGCTCTTGAGACGCCGCGCGTCCGCGCGCACCGTCGTCTTCGGCGGCGACGTCAACCGGCGCAGCTCCTGCGCCCCCGACGGGCTGTGGACGCGCACCGACACGGCGGCCGGGCAGGCCTCCGGGCTCCAGCACGCCTATGGGAGTAGCGCGCTCCGCTCGCCCTCGGAGCGAGTCGTGACGGCCGCGCACAGCGACCACGACGTCCTGCTGATTCGCGCGCGCCTCACGACCGCTGACCAGGCGGGGGTCGTGCCGTAGCGTGTCGGGTGGTGGCGACGTTCGCGTTGATCCATGGCGGGGGAGGGAGCGCGTGGGACTGGCACCTGGTCGCTCCCGAGCTGCGCGATCGCGGGCACGATCCGGTGGCCGTCGACCTTCCGTGTGAGGAGGAGGCGGCCGGATGGTCGGAGTACGCCGGCGCCGTGGTCGACGCGATGGACGGGCGCGAGGACGTCATCGTCGTCGGGCACTCGCTCGGCGCCTTCACGGCGCCACTCGTGTGCGAGCGCGTCTCCGCCGAGCTGCTGGTCCTGCTGTGCGGGATGATCCCCGCCCCGGGCGAGCTCTTCGACGACTGGTGGAAGAACGCCGGCTATGAGTCCAGCGGGCTCGACGACGTCTTCTACCACGACGTCCCGCCGCAGCTCGCCGCGGAGGCGCAGCGACGGGAACGGGGCGAGCGCTCGCAGGCGCTGCGGAAGCCGTGGCCGCTCGAGGCATGGCCGGCGACGCCGACGCGGTACCTGCTGTGTCGCGACGACCGCATGTTCACGGCCGCGTGGGCGCGGGAGCACGCGCGCGAGCGTCTCGGCATCGAGGCCGACGAGATGGACGGCGGGCACTACATCTCGCTGAGCCGTCCGCGCGAGCTGGCCGAGCGCCTCCACGCGTACGCGACCGCGCGCTCCTAGGAGCACCTACGGACCACGGATGTGGTCGAGGACCGGGGATCGCGGGGCGTGCGGGAGCACGATGACCCCGAGGACGCCACCGACCCATCCCTATTCCCCGCCGGGCGGGCCGATCTCGGCCGCGCCGGGGGTGAGGGGATCGCGGGTCGCTGGGTACCCTGATTTCCGTGAGCCAGACGATCGAGAAGCCACGCACGTCCGGGCCCGGCTCGGATCTGGGTGGCAACTGGCGCGTCATCGTGCGCAACGACGACCACAACACCTTCGACGGCGTGGCCAGGGCGCTGAGCAGCTTCATCCCGGGCATCTCGCTCTCCAAGGGCTATGCGATCGCCGACACGATCCACAACACCGGCCAGGCGATCGTCTGGTCGGGTCAGAAGGAGATCGCGGAGCTCTACTGGGAGCAGCTGCGCGACGCGGGCCTGACGATGGCCCCGCTCGAGCAGGGCTGAGTGGACTACCGGGCCGCGACCCCGGAGGACGAGCCGTTCCTGCGCGAGATGCTGTGGCTCGCGTACAACTGGCGCGAGCAGTCCGTCGCCGCGGACCACTGGCCCGATCCGGACGGCCCGCGCCGCTATGTCGACGGTTTCGGCCGCCCGGGCGACGGCGGCGTGATCGCCGAGACGGACGGGCAGCCGGCTGGCGCCGCGTGGTATCGGCTGCTCCCGGCCGACGACGCGGGGTACGGCTACGTGGACGATGACGTGCCGGAGCTCACGATCGGCGTCGCGGCGGCGTACCGCGGGCAGGGCGTCGCGGCGGAGTTGCTCGAGCGCCTGAAGGCGATGGCCGCGGCCGCGGGGTTCCGCGCGCTGAGCCTCAGCGTCGAGCCCGACAACCACGCCAAGAAGCTCTACGAGCGCGCGGGCTTCGAGCCGGCCGGCGGCAGCGGCGGCTCGGTCACATTGCTGGCCGACCTGCTCGTGGGCCCCGCCCGCGGAGGCGCGTCCTGATGCGCTGACTAGACTGGTATTGGTTGAGCGAGCAACCGGAAGGACCTGTCGTGAACGTCGAGATCTGGTCGGACATCGCGTGCCCGTGGTGCGCCGTCGGCAAGCGGCGCTTCGAGAAGGCGCTCGAGCAGTTCGAGCACGCCGAGGACGTCACGGTCACGTTCCGCTCGTTCGAGCTGGATCCCGACGCGCCGGCCGCGCGTGAGGGCTCGACGGCCGAGAACCTCGCCAAGAAGTACGGCACCACCCTCGAGCAGGCGCTGGCGATGAACCAGCGCATGACCGAGACCGCCGCCGAGGACGGGCTGACCTTCCGCTTCGACATCGCCAAGGGCGGCAGCACCTTCGACGCGCACCGGCTGCTGCACCTTGCGGCCGAGCACGGCCGCCAGCACGAGCTCAAGGAGCGCCTGATGCGCGGCTATCTCGGCGAGGGAGAGCTGATGAGCGACCACGCGGCGCTCACGCGCCTGGCGCTCGAGGCCGGCCTGCCGGAGGACGAGGTCCGCGACACGCTCGCCACCGACCGCTTCGCGGACGCTGTGCGCGAGGACGAGGCGACCGCCCGCGGGCTCGGGATCAGCGCCGTGCCGTTCTTCGTGATCGACCGCCGCTTCGGCCTCGCGGGCGCGCAGCCGCCCGAGGTGCTCGGCGAGGGCCTGCGCCGCGCCTGGGAGGCGCAGGCGCCGCTGGCGGTCGTCGCCGAGGGCGACGTCTGCGGCCCCGCCGGCTGCTGAGGCTCCTTCAGCCCAGGTAGCGCTCGACCGTGTCGGCGTCGCGCATCTGCGCGTCGTCGGGGTCACGGCCGGCGGAGCGCAGCGCGCGCCGCTGGCGCAGCAGGTCCCAGAGCTGGTCGAGCTCGACCTTGATCGCCGCGAGCCGGCCGGCGTCCTCGCCGACGACGTCGGTGTGGCCCTGCTCGGCCTGGGACTCCTCGTCCTTGCGCAGGCGCTTCTCCTCCTGCTCGAGCGCGTCGATGCGGGCTTCGATCTGTGCGTCGTCCATGGAGCGGACGATACGCCGTTGCCGTGACCGGCTGGGGGTGACACGATCCCCCCATGCCGGATGCCGCCCGCGTCCTCGTCGTGGCCAACCGCACCGCCGCGACGCCCGCACTGCTGGCGGCCGTGCGCGAGCGCGCCGCGAAGGGGTCGTGCGAGTTCACTCTGCTCGTGCCGCAGCTGATCGCCGAGGAGACGTTCGGCGACGAGGAGGCGCGCAAGACGGTCGAGCTCGCCCTCCCGCTGCTCGAGGAGGCCGCCGGCGGCGAGGTGCCGGCGATCATCGGCACCTCCGACGCGATGCTGGCCGTCGAGCGCGTGCTCGTGCACGAGCACTTCGACGAGGTGATCGTCTCGACGCTCCCCGAGCGTGTCTCGCACTGGCTCAAGCGCGACCTGCCGACCAGGATCGAGCGGCTCGGGATGCCGGTCACCGTGGTGCGGGCGAAGTCCGGGCGCGAGCCGCTGCATCCGCCGATCCGCTACGCGGGGCCCTGAGCGGCCCGAGCGCGCCCGAGGCCCGGCCCCGAGCTAGTCGACGGCGCGGGGATCGGGCGGCCCCGACGGCTCGGGCAGCACAGGGACCGGCCCGCGATGGATCGCCATGTCCGACGGCCGCGACAGGAGGTCGAACAGTCCGCGCTGATAGTTGCGGAATGCCGGCGAGCGCTGGTGGGCATCGAACGCATCCTCGTCGGCCCACTCCTGGACGTGGACGTACTCGTCGGGATCGTCGAGCGTCACTGCGAAGCGGTACATCCGGCACCCGGGCTCGGCGGCGGTCCGCTCCTCGGTGTCACGCATCAGCGCCCGCAGATCCTCGCGGCGGCCGGCGACGCCGTGAATCCGCGTGATCGCGAGCACCCGCTCGGCCATCGTCGCCGAGCCTACACTCGCGCGCCGGCGGCGTCGGTCCGGTGCATGCGCACCGACGCATCCAGCTTCGCGGTCGCGGTGCCGCGGTAGACGCCCTTGATCGGCGGCACGTCGCGGTAGTGGCGGCCGTGGCCGATCTTGACGTAGTGCTCGCCGGCCAGGCAGCGGTTCGTGGGGTCGATGCCGACCCACAGCGGCTCGCCGCCGTCCTCGCCGGGCGGCACCAGCGCCTCCAGCCAGGCGTGCGTCTCGACCTCGGCCGAATCGCCTTCCCCGCTGCCCTCGGGCGGCGCGAACAGGTAGCCGGAGACGTAGCGCGCCGCGATCCCGTTGCGGCGCAGCAGCACGAGCGCGAGGTGCGCGAAGTCCTGGCAGACGCCCGCGCCCGCCTCGAGCAGGTCCTCGACCTTGGAGCCCACGTAGGTCACCCCCGCGCGGTACTCGAAGCGGTCGGGGATCACCTGGACCACGCGCTCGAGCGTGCCGAGCGGCGTGTCCGCGCGGACCAGCCCGACCAGCTCGTCGACGCGCAGGTCGTCCGGCTCGCCCTCGTAGGGGAGCAGGAACTCGATCGCGCGGCCGCGGTAGCCGTCGCCCTCCGCCGCCACCCAGCTGCCCTCCGGCGGGTTCGGCGGCGCGCTGGTCGCCACCCGCGCGCGGACGTCGATCGAGAGGTGGTCGTGCGGCTTGGCGATCCCGAACTCGATCACCGAGGTGCCGTAGTAGTCGAGGTGCTGGTGCAGCCGCGCCTGCGGGTCCACGCGCACGCCGAAGTCGTCGACGCGCTGGATCGCGGTCGTGGCCGGCGTCACGCGCAGCGCGTTCAGGTTGTCGGTGACGGGGCCGTCGTAGCGGTACTCGGTCAGGTAGCGGATCGCGAAGTGCATCAGGCGGTCGCCAGTCTGGCGACGGGCGCGGACGCGCCACCGAAGTAGCGCATCGCGATGTCGCCGTCGACGAGCTCGAGCTCGCGCTGCACGGGACCGAGGGTCTGCGCCAGCGGCCCGGCGCCCTCGACCGAGCGCGAGCGGAAGTCGAGGTCGGCCATCAGGCGGCTGAGCCGCAGGACCGGGGCGGAGGAGCGGTAGCTGGAGTCGGCCGCGGTGAGCGCGGCGTGCAGGGCGTCGACGGAGTGCGCGACCGAGTCGGGGTAGGCGCGCTCGTAGAGCAGGAACGAGCCGACCAGGCTCGCCTTGGGCGGCGCCGGGATCGCGCGCCGGAACGCCTGGAAGCCGCCCATCGCCTGCAGCAGCGCAACCGCCTGGCCGTCGCGCGGGTCGGCCTCGGAGGGCTCGGCCTCCTCCTCGGTCGGCAGCGCCACGCGCAGCATCCGCAGCACCATGTCGCCGGCCTCGATCGCGGCGCCCGCCTCGAGGAACGCGCGCGCCTCGTCGCGCAGCATCGTGCGGGCCGTGACGCCCCAGAACAGCGCGCAGCGCTCGCGCACGTACGCGTAGAGCGAGTACGGCCCGGAGCGCAGCGCCGCCGACATGTCGCGCCGCAGCAGGCCGAGGTGGAAGGTGTTGATCGCCTCCCACATCTCGGCCGAGAAGACGTCGCGCACGCGCCGCGCCCCCTCGCGCGCGCCGGTCACGCAGACCAGCACCGACGCGGGGTCGCTCGGGTCCAGCGTGAGCAGCGAGATCACCTCGTCGCGGGCCGGCATGGACGCCTCGCCGCTCCCGCGGTCGGCGCCCATGATCGCCAGCAGCGCCTCCCAGGACAGCCGCGTGGAGCCGGCGTCGGCGGCGCGCCCCTGCAGGTCGGCGTGGAAGACGCCGTCGAGCAGCCGCGCCGTGTGCTCGGCGCGCGAGAGGCTGCGGCCGACCCAGTAGAGCTCGTGCGCGATCCTCGCCAGCAATCTGCCTACCGCTGCTGCTGTTGTTGCTGCTGCTGGCCGGTCCAGTCGCCCGTGCGCAGGTCGGGCATGCGCGGGCGCGCCCACGAATCAGCCGCCACCCGCCCGCGCTCGGTGAACCCGTCGCCGTCGTCCTCGAGCACCCAGGTGTCCTTGGAGCCGCCGCCCTGGGAGGAGTTGACGATCATCGAGCCCTCGCGCAGCGCGACCCGCGTGAGACCGCCGGGGACGATGTGGATGTCCTCCCCGAAGACCGCGAACGGGCGCAGGTCGACGTGGCGCGGGGCGAGCGAGCCGTCGGGCGAGGCGGTCGGACAGGTCGAGAGCTGCACGAGCTCCTGGGCGATCCAGCGCTCGGGCTCGCGGCGCACGATGTCGGCCTGGCGGGCGAGCTCCTCCTCGCCGGCCGCCGGGCCGATGAACACGCCCTTGCCGCCGGACTCGCTCGTGGGCTTGACGACCATCTCGTGCAGCCGGTCCAGCACGTGGCGGCGCTGCTCGCCGTCGGCCATCAGGTACGTCGTCACGTTGGCGAGGATCGGCTCCTCGGAGAGGTAATAGCGGATCATCTCCGGCACGTAGTGGTAGATCGCCTTGTCGTCGGCGACGCCGGTGCCGACGGCGTTGACGATCGCGACCGTGCCCGCGCGATAGGCGCGCATCAGCCCGGGGACCCCGAGCAGCGAGTCGGGCCGGAACTCGAGCGGGTCCATGAAGTCGTCGTCGATCCGGCGGTAGATCGCGTGGACGCGCTGCAGGCCGTTGGTGGTGCGGATGTAGCAGGCGGCGTCGCGCACCACGAGGTCGGACGCCTCGACGAGCTCGACACCCATCTGGCGCGCCAGGAACGTGTGCTCGAAGTAGGCCGAGTTGAACGGGCCCGGCGTCCAGACGACGACCGTGGCCTCCTCCTCGCCCTCGGTCGGGGCGACCTGGCGCAGCGCGTTGGCCAGCAACGCCGGGTAGTGGTCGACCGGCCGCACCCGGTAGTCGTCGAACAGCCGCGGCAGCAGCCGCAGCATCGCGACCCGGTTCTCGAGCACGTAGGAGATCCCGCTCGGCGTGCGGACGTTGTCCTCGAGCACCTTCCACGTGCCGTCGGCGTCGCGCACGAGGTCGCAGCCGGAGACGTGGCAGTAGACGCCGCCGGGCGGCCGGATCCCGTGCGCCTCGCGCGCGAACGCGGGTCGCGAGACGATCAGCTCCCACGGCACGACGCCGTCGTGGACGATCTCGCGGCCGTGGTAGACGTCGTCGACGAAGCGGTCGAGCGCGCGGATCCGCTGGGCCAGCCCGCGCTTGATCTGCGTCCACTCGGCCGCGGGGATCACGCGCGGGACGAGGTCGAGCGGGAACGGGCGGTCGCGCACCGGTCCGTTGGAGTCGTCGCCGCCCACCCCGCCCGCGTCGAACGTGATCCCCTGCTGCATGAAGATCGCGTCGCGGCGGCGGCCGGCGTCGGCCAGCTGCTCGCGGCCGAGCTGGGTCAGTGCGCCGGCGAGCGCCTCGGTGTGGGGACGCGGGCCGCCCGACGGGGTGAAGACCTCGTCGTAGAAGGCCACCCGCGCCCGCTTCCCGTCAGGCGGTTCCGCCGTTGGCGGCGTGCTCGAGGCTGCCCTGGAAGACGAGGGTGTTCCAGGAGTAGATGATCGGCACCTGGTACCAGCTCGAGAAGTCCCGGCGCCAGTCGTTGAAGTCGTCGCCGTACCAGTAGCGCTCGAAGTCGGTCTTGTCCTCGAAGGTGGCCATCTGCAGGAACTTGTAGCGGTCGTCCTGCGAGCGGTAGACGCGGTAGTCGGTGGCGCCGTAGCGGATCGCGAGCGGGGCGATCAGCTCGAGCGCGGCCTCGAACCGGTCTCCCCGGAAGACCGTCGCATACCACGGGATGTGGACCACACCTGCCATCTACGCACCCACCTCCGCCCGGATCGCGCCCGGGCCGTCAGCCGTCTTGCCCTCACCCTCGGCCTCCGCGCCCACGAGGATCGCGATCTTGCCGAGGTGCTTGTTGTCCCGCATCAGCTGGTGCGCTTCCGCGACACCGTCGAACGGAAGGGTACGCCACAGGACGGGCCGGATCTTGCCCGCCTCGATCAGCTCGTTGGCCTTCATGCACTCGTAGGCGTTGGCGAAGTGCGAGCCGATGATGCGCTTCTGGCGCATCCAGAGGTGGCGGACGTCGAAGTCCAGGTCGTAGCCGGACGTGCCGGCGCAGATCACGACCTGGCCGAACGGCTTCACGCAGAAGACCGAGGTGGGGAAGGTCGCCTTGCCGACGTGCTCGAAGACGATGTCGGGCCGGTCGCCGAGCTTCTCGGCCAGCGAGCGCGAGAAGCGCTTCATCTCCTTCACGCGCGCCTTCTCCTCGTCGGGCGACTCGCCGCCCTTGCGCATCATCCCCGCGAACTCGTTGCGGTCGATGAAGGCCTTGCCGCCGAGCTGCTCGACGAGCTCGCCCTTCTCGGCGCTGGAGACGACGCCGACGGCGTCCGCGCCCGCGAGCCTGCAGAGCTGCAGCGCGAACACCCCGAGACCGCCCGCGGCGCCCCAGATCAGCACGCGATGGCCGGCCTGCAGGTCGCACTGCGTCACCAGCATCCGGTAGGCGGTGAAGTAGGTCAGCCCGTAGGAGGCCGCCTCCTCCCAGGTCAGCGACTTGGGCTTGGGCAGCAGCTGCTGCGCCTGGACCTTGCAGAACTGCGCGAACGAGCCCCAGGTCGTCTCGTAGCCCCAGATCCTCTGCGACGGGGCGGCGAGCGGGTCCAGTCCGTGCACCTCCGGGTCCTCGTAGGAAGCCTGGTTGCAGTGCACGATCACCTCGTCGCCGGGCTTCCAGCGGGTGACGCCCTCGCCGACCTTCCAGACGATGCCGGAGGCGTCCGAGCCGCCGATGTGATGGTCGAACTCCGGGTGGGAGTTGAACACGGACACGGGCTGGCCGAGCGCCGCCCAGACGTTGTTGAAGTTCACGCCAGCGGCCATCACCCGTACCGTCACCTCGAAGGCGCCCGGCTCGGGCGTCTCGATCTCCTCGAGCTGGAAGGCGTCCAACGGCTCGCCCTCGCGCTCCTGGCGGATCACCCACGCCGCCATGGTGGGCGGCAGATCGCCCGGCTCGGCGTCGATCTTGGAGACCTGGCTGGTGTCAACGGCCATCGCGGCTCGCACGCATCCTCTCGGTTGACTGGTGAGTCAATGGGGGTTGCAGGATGCTACCTGCGGCGTTCAGAACCAGTCGCGGCGCTTGATCCAGAACAGCGCGCCGAGCACGATCGTCGGCACGACGATGCCGCCGATCCCGAAGATGAGGAAGTCCGGCCCGCTCTCGACGTGCTTGACGAGCCACTCGAAGTTCTGGCCGAAGAAGCCCGTCACGAGCGTCCAGGTGACGAAGATCGTGCCGACGACGGTCAGGCGCGTCGCGGTCTGGCTGAGCCGATCGGAGTTCGCATTGAAGTAGGTCTGCGCCAGCGACAGCAGGTCCTCGTACTGGCGGTGCAGCTCGCCGGTGACCTGCGCCAGGTGGTCGCCCACGTCCCTGAGGTACTCCTTCGCGCCGCGGCTGAGGCCGGCCAGGTTGCGGATCGCCTCCGCGGCGGGCTGGAAGCGGTCGCGCTGCTCGGTCACGAGACGGTGGTGCTCGCGCACCTCCTGGCGCATCCGGTAGATGCGCGAGAGCTGCTCGCGGCGGGCGCGCAGGAAGACCTCGGCCTCGAGCCCGTCGACGTGGTCCTCGATCGCGGCGATGACCGGGTACCAGGCATCGGTCAGCGTGTCGAAGATGCGGTAGACGAGGTAGTCCTCGGTCTCGGTGTCATGCGGGACGATCGCGCTGTGGAGGTCGTCGAGCAGGTCGCACTCGTCCTGGCGCACCGTGAGGACGTAGTCGCCGGACACGTAGATGTGGACCTCGAGCGGCGTGGCGACGGGCTCGCCGGAGCCCGTGCGCCGGGCGGTGAAGAAGACGACCAGGACGTGTGACTGGTAGACGTCGACCTTCGGCCGCTGGCCGAACTCGCGCGTGTCCTCCATGGCCATCGCGTGGAGCCCGAGCATGTCGCCGACGCGTGCGAAGTCACCGGGGTCGGGCGCGTGCAGGTCGAGCCAGAAGAACTCGTGGCGCTCGAGCAGCGAGCGGATGCGGGCGTCGTCGACCTCCGTCAGTACGTCCATGTCGGCACGGGAACCTACCGGCGAATGGTGTGCTCAGCCGAACCGAAATCCCGGCGCCGCTCCCCTAGGTTCGACGGCAATGAACGATGATGCGATCATCGTCGAGGGGCTCCAGAAGTCCTACGGGTCGGTCCGCGCGCTCTGTGGCGTGGACTTCTCGGCCCGTACGGGGAGCGTCCTCGGCCTGCTCGGCCCGAACGGGGCCGGCAAGACCACAGCAGTGCGGATCCTCACCACCCTGCTACAGCCCGACGGGGGCAGCGCGCGCGTCGCCGGCCTCGACGTCGTACGCGACGCGGCCGCGCTGCGGGCCAAGATCGGCCTCGCCGGCCAGTACGCGGCGGTCGACGAGAACCTGACCGGCTTCGAGAACCTCGAGATGGTGGGCCAGCTCTACCACATGCCCCGCCGGGAGGCGCGGGCGCGCGCGGACGAGCTGCTCGAGCGCTTCGAGCTCACGGAGGCCGCCAAACGGCCGGCCAAGACCTACTCCGGCGGCATGCGCCGGCGGCTGGACCTCGCCGCCGCGCTCGTCTACCGCCCGCCCGTGCTGTTCCTCGACGAGCCGACCACCGGCCTGGACCCGCGCTCGCGGCTGAGCATGTGGGAGACCATCGAGGCCCGCACGGCGGCCGGCACGACCGTGCTGCTGACCACGCAGTACCTGGAGGAGGCCGACCGCCTCGCCGACCGGATCGTGGTCATCGACCACGGCAACGTGATCGCCGAGGGCACGGCCGACGAGCTCAAGGACCGCGTCGGCGGCGAGAAGCTCGAGGTGCGCCTCGAGGACCCGGCCGACACCCACCGGGCGCTCTCCGCGCTGGCCGAGATGGCCGACGAGCCGCTGGAAGCCGACCACGGCCTGGTGCACGTCAAGGTGCGCCGGCGCACGGGTGCGATCGCCGAAGCCGTGCGGCGGCTCGACGGCGTCGGGATCGACGACATCGCGCTGCGGCGGCCCACGCTCGACGACGTGTTCCTCGCGCTGACCGGCCATACGGCGGAGGAGTCCGAGCAGGAGGAGCAGGCCGAGACGGAGGAGGTGGCCGCATGAGCGCGCTCGCCACCACCTGGTCGGACACGCGGGTGCTCGCGCGCCGCAACCTGATGCGGATCCCGCGCCAGCCCGACCTGCTGATCGCCTACACGATCCAGCCGATCATGTTCACGCTGCTGTTCGTCTACGTCTTCGGCGGCGCGATCGACTCGGGGCCGTTCGACTACGTCGACTTCCTGATGCCGGGCATCATCGTGCAGTCGATCGCCTTCGGCGGCTTCGTGACGGCCCTCGGCCTCTCCGAGGACGTCCAGAAGGGCCTGATCGACCGCTTCCGCTCGCTGCCGATGTCACGCGCGGCGGTGCTGCTCGGGCGCACGACGTCCGACATCCCGCTCAACTGCCTGTCGCTGGTGGTGCTGTTCGCGGTCGGCTTCCTTGCCGGGTTCAACTTCCAGGAGACCACGGTGGGCCAGGTGATCCTCGGGATCGTCCTGCTGCTGTTCCTCGGCTACGCGTTCTCGTGGATCTTCGCCCTGGTGGGGCTGTACTCCTCGACCCCGGAGACGGCGAACTCGATCGGCTTCACGCTGATCTTCCCGCTGACGTTCGCCTCGTCGGTGTTCGTGCCGACGAGCACGATGCCCGACGGCCTGCGCCAGTTCGCGGAGGTGAACCCGTTCACCACGGTCGCCGACGCGGTCCGTTCGCTGTGGCTCGGGACGCCGCCGCACACTGACGTGTGGATGGCGTTCATCTGGTGCGCCGTGCTCACCGCGGTCTTCGCGCCGCTGGCCGTGGCGCGCTACCGGAAGGTCGCCGCGAAGTAACTATCATTGAGCAAGTGACTGCACCCGGCGCGCTCCCCGACGATCGCCAGGCCCTCGATGCCTACTCGAGGGTGATCACGTTCGTCGCGGAGTCGCTGGCGCCGTCGGTGGCGAACCTGCGGGTCGGCCGCCGCGGCGGCGGCTCGGGCGTCGTCATCACCCCCGACGGCTTCGTGCTCACCAACGCGCACGTTGTCGGGGAGCGGCGCGCGCCGCGCGTGGTGGCCTCGTTCACCGACGGGCGCGAGCTGACGGCCGAGCTGGTGGGCTCGGATCCGCTCACGGACCTGGCCCTGCTGCGGACCGAGCGTGCTTCGTTGCTCTCGGCCGAGCTCGGCGACGCCGCGGGTCTACGCGTCGGCCAGCTGGTGGTGGCGATCGGCAACCCGCACGGATTCGCCGGCTCGGTGACCGCGGGCGTCGTCTCCGCGCTCGGGCGCTCGCTGCCCGTCGGCGACGGCGACGCGCGGCGCATGATCGACGACGTCATCCAGACCGACGCGGCGCTGAACCCGGGCAACTCGGGCGGCGCACTGGCGGACGGGCGCGGCCGCGTGGTCGGGATCAACACCGCCGTCGCGGGCGTCGGGCTCGGGCTCGCCGTCCCGGTCAACGCCACCACCCGCCGGGTCGTGAGCGAGCTGATGCGCGACGGGCGCGTGCGGCGCGCGTGGATCGGCATCGCCGCCGGCACGCGCCCGCTGCCGCCGCGCCTGCGCGCCCGGGTCGGCCGCGAGCGCGCCGTCGAGGTCGTCGAGGTGATGGCCGACTCGCCCGCCGCGCGCGCCGGGCTGCGGGGTGAGGATCTGATCCTCGGCGTCGACGGCGCCCCGGTCTCGGGCGTCGATGACCTGCACCGGCTGATGGACGGCGACCACATCGGCCGCCCGTGCACGCTCGCGATCGCCCGCGAGGGCGCCGAGCGCGAGCTGCTGCTCACGCCGCGCGAGCTGGCAACCCGCTAGCGCTGGTCTCCCCAGGGGTCGTCCGGGGCGACCTCGACGCGCTCGGCGACCGTGAGCTTGTGCAGCCGCTCTCGCCAGCGCAGCCGCGTCTCGGACTCCGCCGTCGGGCAGCACAGCTCGTCGCCGGGCTGCGGCCGCGCGGAGCGGTAGCGCAGCACGCCGTCGCGCACCCGGGTCTGCGCCCGCCGCAGCTCCTGCGAGCGGAAGACGACCTTCAGCCCGCTGTTCTTGACGCCGGTGTCGGTGGAGAAGACGTACAGCGCGATCGCGCCGTCGGCGCCGCCCGACTGCACGCGCACGATCGCGTCGGCGCGGTCGTCGCCCGTGAGGTCCTTGAAGGTCGGGGAGCGGTCGACGAAGCCCTCGCGCGTGCGCAGGAGGTCCTTGACCTCCTTGCTCGTGCCCTTGTCGGCCTGCAGGCGCTCGGAGAAGAAGCGCTGGGTCGCGGTCTGCGCCGCGGGCGCCGGGGTCGCGGCCAGCGCGAGGCCGGCGGAGGCGAGCGCGAGAGCGGTGGCCGGGCGGCTCCTCACGGCTGCAGCAACTGGTCCTGGGCCGACTTGCGCTTGGGGCCGACCTCCAGCGTGACGGCCTTCGGGCCGTCGCTGGTGCTGAGGGCGTAGGAGCCCTCCCGGATGTCGGCCTTCAGCGTGCCCGTGCCGCGCGGGGCGATCGGGTCCGTCGACTGCTTGAGGCCCGGCTGGTTGCCGCCGAGCTCCTCCGTCTGCAGCGTGACCCGCTGCTTGGCGCCCGTCTGGTTGGAGACGATGATCACCACCGGGCCGGCGCCGAACTCCTTCGGCGAGATCGAGATCTTCTTCGGGGAGATCGCCGCGGTCACGTTGATCGGCGTCGCGGGGCGCGGCTTGTTGGCGTAGTCGCCGCCCTCGTCGCCGCAGCCCGCGAGCACGCTCGCGAACAGGACCGCGCCGGCGGTCGCCACTCTCCCCGGGTTCCTCCACACGAGGCGGAATGTACCCGCCGCGCGTCGGTCCGTGCGCCGGGCGGCTGCAACGGCGCCTGCAGGCCGTCCGGTGGAGGGCGTATGACCCTTGGTCCCCATGCCGTCGGAAGTCCTCCTCGCCCAACCGCTCGCCAGCGCCGAGTTCATCGCGCTCGACACCGAGACGAACGGCCTCGGGCGCGAGCGCTGCGAGCTGACGGAGGTCGGCGCCGTGCTGGTCGGCGGCGGCGAGCTGCACGACCGCTGGAGCTCGCTGGTCGGGGTCGCGGAGCCGCTCGGTCGCGGCATCCAGCGCTTCACCGGGATCACGCAGCAGATGGTCGACGAGGCGCCGCCGCCCGAGGCCGTGCTGCCACAGCTCGCCAAGCTGCTGCAGGGGCGCGTGCTGGTCGCCCACAACGCGGCCTTCGACAAGCGGGTGCTGCGCCAGGCGTTCACGCGCGCGGCGCTCGACTGGCCCGACCCGCCGGTGCTGTGCACGGTCGCGCTGGCGCGCCGGTTCGCGCCGCTGCAGCGCCGGCGCGGGCTCGCGTCGCTCGCCGACGCGCTCGGGATCGAGGTCGGCGAGACCCACCGCGCGCTGCCCGACGCCGAGACCTGCGCACGCGTGCTGTGCGCGCTGCTGCCGCGCCTGCACGCGGCCGCCTTCACAATCGGCGACGCGCTCGCGGCGGTACGGCCCAAGAGCGGTGCCGGGCGCCGCCGCCGCGCGCCCGGGGCCAAGCGCCCGCGCGATGCCAGGCCGGACCTCTCGAAGCTGCCGAAGGACCCGGGGGTCTACATCTTCCGCGACGCCGACGGCTACCCGCTCTACGTCGGCAAGTCCGTCTGCCTGCGCACGCGCGCCCGCGCGCACTTCACGACGCCGGTCGCCTGGACCGGCCAGGCCGAGCACGTCGACTACCAGCCGACCGAGTCCGAGCTCGGCGCGCTGCTGCTGGAGAACCGGCTGATCAAGCGGCTGCTGCCGCCCGGCAACGTGAACCTCAAGAAGCGCGCCGACGGCTACGTCTACCTGCGCTGCCGGCTGGACATCCCGTTCCCGATCCTCGAGGTGGCCCATGAGCCGGCCGCCGGCCACGCGGTCTGCGTCGGGCCGGTGCGCGGGCGCGCCGCGGCGGCGGAGCTGGTCGAGCAGATCAACTCGCTGTTCGGCCTGCGCCACTGCGGGCGCGGGATGCCGCAGCGCCAGTGGCCGTCCGCCTACGGTCAGATGGGCCGCTGCCTGTCGCCGTGCCTGGGCGACCTGGACCCGAACCTCTACCGCGAGCGGCTCGAGGAGGCGCTGCGGCTGTTCGAGCACGACGGCTCGAGCGCGCTGCTGGCGCACGTCGAGCGCCAGATCCGGGCGGCGTCGGCCGAGCGCGCCTACGAGCGCGCGGCCTGGCTGCAGCGGCGCCGCCGCCGGCTGGAATCGCTGCTGTCGCGGCTCGGCGGCGCGCTGCGCGCCGCGCACGCGGGCGCACGGCTGGTGACGGCGCCGCATCCGAGCGACCCCGAGCGCGCGGACGCGTTCTGGATCGTCGGCGGGCGCGTGGTCGACTGGGGGCCGAAGCCCGGCCGTGAGGAGCTCGAGGCGCGGACCGAGGCGGCGCTGCGCGACGCGCCGGCGCCGGGCTCGCTCGGCGGCTGGCTGCCCGCCGAGGAGCTCGTCGAGGCGCGCATCATCGGCGCCTGGCTGGCCGGTCACGGCGAGGCGCGGGTGACCGAGCTGCGCGCACTGGCCTCGGCCGCATGAGGCTCGACCACGTCCAGCTGGCGGCCCCGCCCGGCTGCGAGGAGGCCGCGCGCGCGTTCTACGGCGGGCTGCTCGGGCTTCCCGAGCTGCCGAAGCCCGAGCCGATGCGCGCCGCCGGCGGCGCCTGGTTCTCGCTCGGCTCCCAGGAGCTGCACGTCGGCGTCGTCGCCGAGGGCTTCGCGCCCGCGCGCAAGGCGCACCCCGGCCTGGCGGTCGACGGCGACGCCGAGCTCGACGCGCTCGCCGAGCGGCTGCGGGCGGCCGGCGCGCCTGTCGAGTGGGACGACCGCCATCCGGGGGTCCGCCGCTTCTACACGGCGGACCCGTGGGGCAACCGCGTGGAGCTGCTGAGCGCGGCCTAGCGGCGGGCGCCGCCCCAGGAGAGGACGCCGAGCGGCCCCAGCGGCGAGGTCTCGTGCTCCGGCGGCGGGCCGACGTGCGGCTCCGGGCGCATGTCGCCGGCCACCACGTGCGTGACCGGGGCGCCCGTGAAGCGCCCGATGCGGCTCGGCAGGTCGCCCTGGATCCAGCGCGAGCTCTGCCCCGGCAGCGTCGCGACGATCACCTCGTCGTGCCGGCGCGGGTCCCACGTCTCGGCCACGGCGTCCATCGGGTTGGCGTCGCCGCAGATGCCCTCGGCCTCGATGCCGGCCTTGCGCCAGGCGGCCAGCGCGGCATCGAGCCGCCCGCGCACCGCGTCCTTCCCGTTGAGCCCGGGCCCTTGGCCCGGCATGAGCAGCGTCACCTCGATCGGACCCTTGGCGGCGCGCTGCTTGATCGCGTCGATCAGGTCACCTGAGGCGGCGGTGACGTTGGCGAGGACGAGCACTCCAGCAGCCATCGGCGGCTCCTTCGCAAAGGGATCGAAACCGACTGTACTCCCGTCGCAGGAGAGCGCAATGAGGACTAGCGGAAGGGCAGCTCGACGACCTCGGCGGTGGCGTCCTCGCCCGCCGTGATCGTGCTCCCCGGCTCCGCCTGGCGGCGCACGAGCGCCAGCCCGATCGGGCCGAGCGCGGGAGAGACGGCGACGCTCGTGACGCGGCCGACCTCCTTCTCGCCCAGCAGCAGCGGCGTGCCCGGCTCGACCTCCGCGCTGAGCTTGAGCCCGCGCAGGTGGCGGTTGGGCTTGCCGCGGTAGAACAGCCGCGCGACCGTCTCCTGGCCGACGTAGCAGCCCTTCGTGAAGGAGACCGCGCGCTCGTTGAGGCCGGCCTCCTGCGGGATCACGTTGTCGTCGAGGTCGATGCCGTAGCGCGGGCGGCCGGACTCGACGCGAACCAGCTCGGCGGCGGCCTCGCCGACCTCCACCGCTCCCGCCGCGAGCAAGGTGCCGCGCACGCCCTCGGTGGCCTCCGCGGCGCAGAAGACGTCGACGCCGAGGTCGGTCGCGACGAGGATCACGTCGTGCTCGCCGAGCCGGGCGCGGACGTTGTCGTGCTCGTCCGGGCCGAGCTCGGCCGCGCCGGCGACGCGCCGGGCGTCGGGGCCGATCAGCGACAGCTCGCCCATCTCCAGCGTGCGCTTGTGCAGTTCCACGTCGGCGCCGAGCTTGTAACGGCGGATCATGTTGAAGATCTCCTGCAGCCCGGCGCGCTCGCACGAGAGCAGCAGCTCGTCGCCGAGGTCGAGCACGCGCATGTCGCTGAGCATCTTGCCCTTGTGCGTGAGCAGCGCGGCGTAGCGGCCGTGGCCCGGCTCGAGCGTCTCGATGTCCTGCGTGATCTGGCCGTGCAGGAACTCGCGCCGGTCAGGGCCGGTCAGCGCGAGCCGGCCGCGGCCAGCGCGGTCGACGAGCCCGCAGCCCTCGGTGAGCGCGCGGTACTCGTCGGCTTTGGTCTCGAGCGTGCTCACCACTGCGTCTCATCGTAGAACTGGCGGGAGCGCAGCAGCCGCCGCTCGACCTCGCGCTGGAGCTCCTCGAGCACCAGCTCCACCGGAACGCCGGCGGCCAGCGCGGAGCGCGTGACGGCCGCCTCCTCGGCGCCGTCGAGCTGCTCGAGCAGTGCGAGCAGGCCCTCCACGCTCTGGCCGCGGGCGGGGGCGAGGGGGTCGTCGGGATCCTGGGGCGCGTCCACTAGGCTCTCGCCATCATGGCGCTCGCCGACCAGTTCCAGGAGATCGTCGACTCGCTGCCGTCCGACTGGACGGACCTCGAGCTCGACCTGCGCGTCCAGGAGGACCGCTACGTGGACGCGGCGACGCTCGTCGTCACGTGCAACGCGCTGCCGTACTCGCACCACGACTGGCACTGGAAGATCCTGGTCGCCCACCAGTTCGGCCACGCCGCCGCGGCCCCGGCCGTGCACGGGACGCTGAAGCTGCTCGACGACGCTGGCATCGCCGGCGAGCTCGTCCTGCGCGAGTGGCGCACGGGCCGCGTCGAGACGACGCAGATGTGGGGTCGCCCCGAGTCGGTGCGGCAGGAGTTCCGCCGCATCCGCGCGCAGTAGCCGTGGCGCGCGTCGTCGCCGTCTTCGACGACCTGCTGCTCGGCTCCAACGTGCTCGGCATGCTGCGGGCGGGCGGGTTCGAGGCGACGCTGAGCGGCGCCGACGCGCACCCGGACGGCGCCGACGCGCTGATCGTCGACCTCGCCTCGACGGGCTTCGACGGCGTCGCACTGGTCGAGCGGCTGCGGGAGCAGGGCGAGCTGGAGGGCACGCGGACGCTCGGCGTCTACTCGCACGTCGACGCGGACACCAAGCGCCGCGCCGAGGCGGCCGGCTTCGACCAGGTCGTGCCGCGGTCGCGGATGGCGCGCGAGGGCTCCGCCCTCGTCGAGCGCCTGCTCCAAGCCTGAATCCAGGCTACGGGTTCCTGACCGGCCCGATCTGGCCGAAGTCGAACGCCGTGTCGACGTCGAGCGGCGGGTCCTGGCGCGCGGCCCAGCGCCGGAGCACGTCCTCGCGCAGCTCGCCGGGCGCGCGGGCGCCCGCGGTGAAGGAGGGGGAGACCTCGTCGAGCTGCGCGGCCAGCTCGTCCCGGTCGGCGCGCGGCGCCTCCTCCTGGATCGCCGCGACCGCGCTGTCGGGCTCGCTCTGCGCCTGCGCGTAGCCGCGCTGCAGCGCCCGGATGGCGGCGCGCACGAGCGGCCGGCGGTCCTCGAGCGTCGTCCGGCTCACGCACAGCACGAGCCGCGGGAGCGGCTGCACCAGGCCGTAGACGCCGACGATGTCGCGGCCCCGCCCGCGCGCGGCGGCGAGGTCCGCGAGGTCGAGGATCGCGAAGTCGGCGCGGCCGGTGCGCAGCTGCTCGGCCGCGTCGGCGGAGGCGCCGGGACGCTTGACCTCCAGCCGCACGCCCTCGGCCTCGTCGTAGCCGCGCGCGCTCGCGAGGTAGATCCCGGCGTGCACCGCGCGCGGCGCGGAGTCCAGCAGCATCGTGGCGTCCTCGTCCGGCCGGTCGCCGCCCGAGACGCCGCCGCAGCCCGTTATGAGAATCGCCAAGAGCGCGAAGGTGAGAGCGGTGCGCACCCAGGTATCGTGGCGACGGATGGCCCGCCGCGTCACCTTCTCGCGAAACCTGACGCTGTCGCTCTCGCGGACCTGCCGCTGCTACTGCAAGTACTGCGCCTTCGCCACGCACAAGGCGCACCTGCACGAGCCGGGCGAGGTCGAACGGATCCTCGACGGCGCCCGCCGGCATCGTGCCAAGGAGCTGCTGGTGCTCACGGGCGAGGCCCCGGACCACCACCCGGGGGTGCTGAAGCGCCTGCAGGAGCTCGGCTTCGAGGACTTCACCGCCTATGCCGTCTGGGCGTGCGAGCGGGCGCTCGAGCGCGGTCTGCTGCCGCACACCAACCTCGGCGTGCTGAGCCGCGAGGAGCTCGCCCGGCTGCGCGAGGTGACCGCCTCCCAGGGACTGATGCTCGAGTCGGTCAACCCGGACCTGGTCGCCCACCAGGGCTCGCCGACCAAGCACCCGGAGCAGCGGCTGGCGACGATCCGCGCCGCGGGCGAGCTGAAGATCCCCTTCACGAGCGGGATCCTGGTCGGCATCGGCGAGTCCGAGCAGGACCGGATGGCGTCGCTGGAGGCGCTCGCCGGCTTCGACCACATCCAGGAGGTCATCCTCCAGAACTACGTCCCGCACCGGCGCTACTACGGCGAGGAGCCGGCCGAGATCGCCACCGAGGCCGCCGAGGACTACTGGCGCACGGGGATCGGCGACCCGCCGGAGCAGGCCCGGCCCGCGTGGGCGAACGAGGTCACGATCGCCGACATGAAGCGGCTGATCGCCGAGGCGCGGCGGCTCATGCCCGAGGTCGGCATCCAGATCCCGCCGAACCTCGCCGACTGGTGGCCGGAGCTCGTGCGCGCGGGCGCGACCGACCTCGGCGGCCTGAGCGCCAACGGCGACCACATCTCGCCCGAGCACCCGTTCCCGTCGCCCGCGCAGGTGCGCGCGCAGCTCTCCGCCGACGGCTTCGCGCTGTCGGAGCGGCTGTGCGTGTACCCGCAGTACATCGACGAGACCTGGCAGGCGCCGCGCGTGCTCGAGGTCATCCGCGCCCGGCACCCGTCGTTCGTGCCGCGGCGCCGCGACGGCCACCTCGCGCCCGGCACGATCGAGCGCGCCCGCGACGGCGAGGAGCTCTCCGCCGAGGAGCTGACCGCGCTCTTCTCCGACACCCGCCCCGAGGTCGTCGAGGACATGCGCCAGGCCGCCGACGCTCTGCGCGAGGAGCTCGCCGGCGAGCTGGTGACGTTCGTCGTCAACCGCAACATCAACGTCTCCAACGTCTGCACGGTCGGCTGCTCGTTCTGCGGCTTCGGCGTCTCCAAGCGCTCGCCCGACGCCTACGAGCACGACCGCGACGAGTTCGTCCGCCGGGTTCACGAGGCCGTCGCCTACGGCGCCACCGAGATCTGCATGCAGTCGGGCATCCACCCTGACTGGGGGCTCGAGGACTACCTCGGTTGGCTGCGGCTGTCCAAGGAGACCGCGCCGCAGATCCACATGCACGCGTACAGCCCGATGGAGATCGCGCACATGTGCGACATCTCGGGGCTGCCGCCGGCCGAGGTGTTCACCCGCCTGCGGGAGGCCGGCCTGGACTCCACGCCCGGGACGGCCGCCGAGGTGCTCCACGACGGCGTGCGCGACCGGATCAGCCCGAACAAGCTCCCGGTCGCGCGCTGGGTGGAGATCATCGAGGCCTCCCATCGCGCCGGGCTGCGCTCGACCGTAACGGTGATGTTCGGCCACATCGAGCAGCCGCACGAGCTGGCCGAGCACATGCGCGTCGTGCGCGCGTTGCAGGAGCGCACGGGCGGCTTCACCGAGTTCGTGCCGCTGTCCTTCATCCCGTTCCAGACGCTGCTCGGGCGCACCCAGGGCGTGCGCGAGATCTCGCGCGAGGACAACCTGCGCCACACGGCGGCGTTCCGGCTCGCGCTCGGGCGGACGATCCCGTCGCTGCAGGCGAGCTGGGTCAAGATGGGCATCGACGCCGCGACCGAGGCGCTGCGCTGGGGCGTCAACGACCTCGGCGGCACGCTGATGGAGGAGTCGATCTCGCGCATGGCGGGCTCGCAGCACGGGGTCCGGCTCGACCCCGCGGACCTGGTCGGCGCCGCGCACCGCGCGGGCCGCCCCGGGGCCGAGCGCACGACGCTCTACGGGATCCGGCGGCGCTACGAGCTGCCGAGGATGGCCGCGTAGTGGCGCGGCTGGTGCTCGGCCCGCTGCTGCGCTACGCGGGCACGGAGGACGCGACGATCTGGGTCGAGACCGACGCCCCGTGCCGCGTCGAGGTCGCGATCGAGGGCGCCGACGCCTGCAGCCGGCGGACGTTCGCGGTCCTGGGCCACCACTACGCGCTGCTGCACTGCACCGGGCTCCAGCCCGACTCGGCAGCGCCCTACGAGCTGCGCCTCGACGGCGAGACGGTGTGGCCGGAGCGCGACAGCCGCTTCCCGCCGAGCGTCATCCGCACGCACAGCGGCCAGGAGGGCGCGCAGACGCGGATCCTGTTCGGCTCCTGCCGCGTGTCGGCGCCGCACGAGCCGCCGCACTCGCTGCGCAAGGACGAGGACCCCGACGGCCGCGAGGTCGACTCGCTGATCGCGATCGCGCAGCGGATGACCGACCAGGACCCGGAGCGCTGGCCGCACACGCTGCTGCTGCTGGGCGACCAGGTCTACGCCGACGAGGTCTCGCCGGACGTCAAGGAGTTCATCCGCTCCCGCCGCGATCCCGAGGTCCCGCCGTACGAGACCGTGGCCGACTTCGAGGAGTACACGCGGCTCTACCGCGAGGCCTGGAGCGAGCCGACGATCCGCTGGATGTTCTCGACGGTGCCGACCGCGATGATCTTCGACGATCACGACGTGCACGACGACTGGAACACGTCGCGCGACTGGGTGCGGATGATGCGCGGGACGGGCTGGTGGGACCGCCGCATCCAGGGCGGCTTCATCTCCTACCTGATCTACCAGCACTGGGGCAACCTGTCGCCGCCCGAGCTGCACGAGGACGAGATGTTCCAGCTCGCCGCCGACGAGGAGGGCGTCGACCTCACCGAGCAGCTGAAGGACTTCGCCTACCGCGCCGACCGCGAGGTCGAGGGCACCCGCTGGAGCTTCCACCGCGACATAGGCTCCGCTCGGCTGGTGATGCTCGACTCGCGCGCCGGGCGCGTGCTCGAGCCCGGGGTGCGCAGCATGATCGACCCGCGCGAGATGCGCTGGATCGAGGAGCACGCCACCGGCGACGTCGACCACCTGCTGCTCGGCACCTCGCTGCCGCTGTTCCTCACGCCCGCGCTGCACCACCTGGAGGCGTGGAACGAGGCCGTCTGCGACGGCGCCTGGGGGCGCTTCGCCTCATGGGTGGGGGAGAAGGTCCGGCAGGGCGCCGACCTCGAGCACTGGGCGGCGTTCCACGACTCCTTCGAGAACCTCTGCCGGCACATCCGCGAGGTCGGGACCGGCCTGCACGGAGAACCGCCGGCGTCGATCGTGGCGCTGTCGGGCGACGTCCACCACGCCTACCTCGCAGAGGTCGCGTACCGGCGCGGAACGGGCATGAAGTCGAACGTCTGGCAGGCGGTCTGCTCCCCGTTCCGCAACCCGCTCGACCACAACGAGCGGCGCATGATGCGCACCGCCGCCTCGCGCTTCGGCACCGCGATCGGCCGCCTGCTCGCGCGCTCCGCGCGGGTCGCGCCGCCGTCCGTGCGCTGGCGCTACGTGCACGACGAGCCGTGGTTCGACAACCAGGTCGGGACGCTGATCCTCGAGGGCCGACGCGCCAAGTTCCAGCTCGCGAAGTCCGAGCCCCCGCCCGCCGAGGACGGTCGCCTGAAGCTCGAGCAGGTGTTCGAGCATCCGCTCAGCTAACCCCGGCTTCTCGGGAACTTAAGACACACTTCGACCTCAGAAGGCATGATCGGGACAAGAGCGAACCTTCAGGAAAGGCGACGCACCGCTTGACCCGAACCGACGCCGAGCTGCTGTTGACAGCGAGGCAGGACCCGACGGCCTTCCGCGAGTTCTACGACCGCTATGCGGTCTGGATGCGCGCCTGGCTGCTGCGTCAGACCGGTTCCGAGTCGGCGGCGCTGGACCTCACCGCGGAGACGTTCGCACAGGCCTGGCACGCATCCAGGCGGTTCAAGGACATGGCCGACGGCTCGGGAGCGCCCTGGTTGTTCGGCATCGCGAGGAACCTCGTGCGCCAATACCACAAGCACAACCGGATCGAGACGGCCGCCCGCGAGCGGCTCGGTCTCCCGCTCGCCTTCGCCGAGTGCGAGGACTACGAGCGCGTCGACGAGCGCATCACCGCGCACGCGATGGGTCCGGCGCTGAAGCTGGCGATGCGGGCGCTGCCGTCCGACCAGCGCCGCGCGCTCGAGCTGCGCGTCATCGAGCAGCTCGACTACGAGGAGGTCGCCGGCCGGCTGGGTTGCAGCCAGAACGCCGCGCGGCTGCGGGTCTCGCGAGGTCTCAGGGCGCTCACGCTATCGATCAGAGGAGCTGAGGCATGAGTACCCCGTCCCTGCCGACCCGCGCCCGCGAGAAGCGGCTCGCCGAGCGCGCTCGCAGCGGGCGCCTCATCCGCGACTCGATCTGCCTGCTCAGCTCCAAGTGGGCGGTCGACGTCCTGCTCGCGCTGGGCGACGGCACCCGCCGCTATCACGAGCTGCTCGAGGATCTCTCGCCGATCTCGGAGAAGGTGCTCACCCAGACGCTGCGCGCGATGGAGCGCGACGGCCTGGTGGCGCGCCGCGTCCACGCCGAGGTGCCCCCGCGCGTCGAGTACGCCCTCACCGCTCTGGGCGCCTCCATGGCGCCGCCGCTGAAGGCCCTCGGGTCGTGGTCGGTGGCGCATGGCCGGCAGGTCGAGGAGGCTCGCGACCGGTTCGACGCGCGGGCGGCTCGGGCCAAGCGCGCGGCCTGAGTTTCGCCGGCTCGCCGGCTCGCTGGCTGGCGCCTTGTGCCGTGCTGGCGGAGCGGTGCGCTTGAACGGCGGGCACGTGGGGGAGGGGGAGCGGTCCGCTGTGCGTCGAGCGGTGGATTCGTGTGCTTGAGGCACATCAATCCACCGCTCGGGCACGGAGTAGGCGCTGCGGGTGGCTCGCTCGCCTCCCTACCCAGCCGCAGTTGGGCGGCGTCGCCTAGCGGAAGAGGTCGTCAGCCCACGCCCGCAGCAACGTGGCGGCGCCCGGGCCGTGCTCGCGCGTGACGTAGGGCTCCAGGCCGCGCACCCGCACGGCGGGCTCGCGAGACGTCTTGCCTCGCGCGAGGTCGGCGGCGGCCGCGGCCTCGTCGGCGATCGCGATGACCGAGGCGCGCATCTCGCGGCCGTCGGCGTCGCGCTCTCCGCGGTAGTCGCGTAGCGCGGCGAGGCCCGCGCAGCCGATCGCGACCTCGCACTGGCCCTTGCGCCAGGCGCGGCCGAAGGAGTCGCTGATCACGACCGCGCAGCCGAGGCGCTGGCGCAGCGCCCGGGCGGAGGCGTCCGGGTCCAGCGGGAGCAGGACGAGCGTGTCCGCGCCGCCGGTGTTGGAGGCGTCGACGCCGGCGTTGGCGCAGACGAAGCCGTGGCGCGTGCGGCAGATCAGGCGCCCGGCGTCGGCTCGCACGAGCTCGGTCGCCTCGGAGAGGATCACCTCGACCGCCCGCGGGTCCTTGCCGTGCTCGGCGGCGAGCTCGCGAGCGCGATCGCCCGGCGACACGTCGGCGAGCCGGACGACGCGGCCCTCGGCCTTGCTCACGACCTTGTGCGCGATCACGAGCACGTCGCCGGCGAGCAGCTCGGTGCCGCATTCGGCGAGCAGGGCCGCGAGGTCGTCGCCCGGGCGGATCTCGGGCAGGCCGCGCAGCGGCTCGAGCGCGATCACCCGGCGGGCGCGGCCGCGGGCAGCATGCGCGTGAGCAGCTCGCGGGTCCGCGGCGCGGCTCCCGGCCGGGCGGCCAGCGCCTCGTGCAGCGCGCGCAGGTCGTCGGGCGTGTCGACGTCGAGGCCGAGCGAGCGGACCTCCGCGACGCGCACCCTCGTGCCGGCCGCGTGTGCCCGCGCCGCATGGCGGGCGAACGAGCCGGGCCCGAATGACGGCTCGATGACGTCGGGCGGGGAGAGCAGCAGCGCGTTGGTGCCGGCTCCGTGGCGGTCCGGCACGATCACGACGCCCGCGCGGCCCTGGTGCGCGAGCAGGCCCGAGATCTCGTCGGGGTCGAGCGCCGGGCAGTCGCCGGGCACGAGCAGCACGCGCTCGGCGCCGGACTCGAGCGCCGCGCGGATGCCGAGCAGCGCCGCCGCGGACTGGCCGGCCTCGTGCGGGTCGTGCACGATCTCGGCCCCGGCGTCGCGCGCCGCGGCGGCCGCCAGCGGCTCCGCGGTCACCGCGATGACCCGTTCGAGCCCCGAAATCGCTGGAAGCGCTGCCAACACGTCTCCGACCATGGCTTCAGCCAGAGCACGGCGATCGGGGACGCCGACCGCCTCCGACAACCGGTGCTTGGCCCGTGCGTACGTCTTGATCGGGAGCACGGCCGCCGTCACCATCTGCGCCCAGGATCGTATCCGGGTCAGGAAGGACCCACCGGTGAGCCATCTCTACGACCGCATAGGCGTGGGATACGCCGCGGTCAGGAGGGAGGACCCCTCGATCGCAGCGGCGATCCACGCTGCGCTCGGCGACACCCGGACGATCGTCAACGTCGGCGCCGGCGCCGGCAGCTACGAGCCGCGCGACCGCGACGTGATCGCCGTCGAGCCGTCGCCGGTGATGCTCGCCCAGCGGCCGGTCGGCGCGGCGCCCGCCGTGCAGGCGGATGCGGGGGCCCTCCCGTTCGACGACGGCGCCTTCGACGCCGCGATGGCGATCCTCAGCGACCACCATTGGCCCGACCGGGCCGCGGGGCTGCGCGAGCTGCGGCGGGTGGCGCGCCGGCGCGCGCTCGTCTTCCAGTGCGATCTGGACGCGCAGGTCGAGGCGTTCTGGCTCGTCCGCGACTACCTGACGACGTTCCGTATCACGACGATGACGATCGAGGAGCTCGCGGGGCACCTCGGCGCGCAGCGGATCGAGCCCGTGCCGATCCCGCACGACTGCCGCGACGGCTTCCTGAGCGCCTACTGGCGCCGCCCGCAGGCCTACCTCGACCAGCGCGTACGCAACGGCATCTCAGTCTTCCGGCTGCTGCCGCCGGAGGACGTCGACCGTGCAATGGAGCGCCTGCGCGCGGATCTCGAGTCGGGCGCGTGGGCGCGCCGCAACGCCGACATCCTCGAGCGCGAGTCGATGGACCTCGGCTACCGGCTCGTGATCGCCGAATACGACACATGAAGGCCGCGCCGTGCCCGCGCCGCGGGCCGCGCCGTGCCCTCGCCGCGGGCCACGCCACGCGCGCCCGCGTGCGTCAGCGCGCGGCGGCCAGCGCCGCCGCGAAGGCGAGCGTCTCGCGCGCGACGCGCCGCCGCGCGGACGCGTCGTCCATCCGGACGTCGGTCTCGAGCGTCGGCACGCCGTCCGCGCGCTCGTCGGCCACGAGCCCGTCGATCAGGCCCTCGTAGATCCCGGCGACGCCGTCGGCGCTCAGCGGCTGGCCGGCGTGCTCCATGAACGCGGCCGTCGGCCCCTTGAGCACCTCGCCGGCGACCAGCGGCGAGACGGCCACCACCGGCGCCGCCGCCGCGGCCAGCGCCTCGCGCAGCCCGGGCACGGCGAGCATCGGACCGATCGAGATCACCGGGTTCGAAGGCCCGATCACGATCGCACGCGCGAACGCCAGCGCGTCCAGCACCTCGGGCGTGACGGTCGCCCCCGCGGCGCCCTCGAACTCGACGCCCTCGACCGGCCCCTGCGCGCGGTGGCGGATCATGAACTCCTGGAAAGCCCACCAGCTCCCCGCCGCACGGACCCGCGTGCGCACCGGGTCGTCGCTCGCCGGCAGCACGAGCGCGGTGACCCCGTACGCACGGCGCGCCTCATCGATCGCCTCGGTCAGCCGCGCGCCCTCGGCCAGCCGGCGCGCGCGCCGCACGCACAGCGCCAGGTCGCGGTCGCCGAGGTTGAACCACACGTCCTCGCCGAGCTCGCGCAGCGCGTCCATGACCGCGAACGTGTCGCCGCGCAGGCCCCAGCCGCGCTCGTCGATGAGGTCGGCGAGCCAGAACGTGACGAGGTCGGGATCGGGCGAGACGTGGCCGCCGTGGATCTCGACGTCGTCGCCCGTGTTGGCGATCACGACGAGCTCCGGCCCGGCCTCGTCGAGCATCCCGCGGGCCAGCTTGGCCCCGCCGGTGCCGCCGGCGAGGACTACGACGGGGGCTGCCACAACGTCTCCGGCAGCCCGGTGAGGCGGATGCCCGCGTGGGTCTTGTAGCGCGAGTTGACGCCGATCAGCAGCGCGGTCAGCGACTCCGCGATGCGCGACTGCTCGAGCCGCCCGCAGTCGACGCAGCGCAGGCCCGGCACGCGCTCGATGATCTCCACCGCGCGCTGCTTGTCGGCCTTCTTGTCGCCGCAGACGAGCACGTCCTCGTCGGGTATCTGGGCCGGGTCGCGCAGCACCGCCGCCGACACCGTGTGCAGCGCCGAGACCACGCGCACGCCGGCCGGCACCATCTCCGCCGCCTGCTGGGCCGCCGAGCCCTGCCAGACGCCGATCATCCGCGTCGCACGGCCGGAGACCGCGGCCGCCAGGGGCACCGTCGCGTCGACGACGAGCTGGCCCTCGCGCAGGTGCTCCTTGAGGTTCGTCAGCGTCTCTGACTGGTTCCGGAACGGCACGCACAGGAAGACGACCTCCGAGCGCTCCGTGGCCTCGCCGTTGGCGAAGGCCGAGAAGCTCCCGTCCGGCACCTCCCCCGCGAGCTTGCCGGCGGTCTCCTCGGCGCGGCCCGCGTCACGCGAGCCGATCACGATCGGGGTGCCCGCGATGCCGAGGCGCAGCGCGAGCCCGTAGCCCAAGGCGCCCGAGGCGCCGATCACGGTGACGGAGTCGGTCATGTGGCGCCCCACCCTACGGAGCCCTTGATAGATACTCTTGGTACGTAGATACTCACGGTATGCGTACCGCGCCGACCCGGGCAGACCGCCAGGCGCAGACCCGCGCCGAGCTGATCGCCGCCGCGGATCGCCGCTTCAGCGTCGACGGCTTCCACGCCACCACCCTGGCCCTCGTCGCCGACGACGCCGGCTACACGAAGGGCGCCGTCTACTCGAACTTCAGCTCCAAGGAGGACCTGTTCTTCGCGGTCTACGAGCGCCGGGTGGAGGACGGTGCGGCCCACGTGCGAGCCGTGCTCGCCGGGGCGGTCACGGCGCGCGAGGGCGTGCTCGCGCTCGTCGCCGAGAGTGCGGCCCGGCGCGACCACGACGACGGCTGGCTCGCGGTGTTCCTCGAGTTCTGGACGCACGTGCTCCGCCATCCCGAGCACCGCGCCCGCTTTGCGGCTCTGCACGCCCACGCGTCCGAGCCGTACGCGGAGGCGCTCGAGCGCCATGCGGCGGAAGGCGGGTTCGCGCTCCCGATGAGCGCGCGCGAGCTCGCCACCGGGTTCATCGCGGCGGGTACAGGAATGAACCTCGAGCGCCTGACGCAGCCCGACCTGGTCGGGCCGGGATTGGCCGTCCGCATGCAGGAGCTGTTCATGTCAGCACTGGAGCGACCCCGATGAACCCCACCGACCGGGCCCGCCGCATCGCCGACGTGGCGCGCGCCGTCCGCATCTCCCGCACGCTTGCCCGTCAGGAGCGCCTGCCGAGGCCGGAGCTCGCCGCGCTCCAGCGTCGGCGTCTCGACCAGCTCGTCGACCACGCCGTGGCGCACTCTCCCTTCTACCGCGAACGGATCGGCGCCGGCGCGTCGCGGGCGCTCGAAGCGCTTCCCGTGCTCGACAAGGCGACGCTGAGCGAGCGCTTCGACGAGATCGTCTGCGACCCGCGGCTGCGGCGCGACGCGATCCTCGCTCAGCTCGAGAGCTCCGACCGCGGCGGCGAGCTTCCAGACGGCCACCGGGCGATGGCGTCGTCCGGGTCGACCGGGCGCAAGAGCCTGTTCGTGTACGACCGCGATGGCTGGGCAACGATCTGCGCGCAGTTCCTGCGCTTCAACGACTGGTGCGGGACGACGCCGCGCGTCCCGCGGCTGAAGGTGGCGGCCGTCGTAGGCGGTGCGCCCACGCACATGTCGCGGCGCGTCGCCGCGACGCTCGGCGTCGGCCTCCACCGGATCCTGCCGCTGGCGGTCACGATGCCGATCCCAGAGATCGTCGCCCGGCTCAACGCGTTCCAGCCCCAGGTGCTCGCCACCTACCCCTCGATGGCGATGCTGCTGGTCGAGGAGCAGCAGGCAGGGCGGCTGCGCCTCGCCCTGACCGCGATGTCCACCTCGAGCGAGTTGTGCACGCCGGAGATGGCACGTGCCATGGAAGACGCCTTCGGCGTCGTACCGGCCGACCTTTACGCCACCACCGAGGGCCTGTGGGGCGCGACCTGCGGGCGCGGTGCCGGCCACCACCTGTTCGAGGATGTCGCGCTCGTCGAGAACGTCGACGCGGACGGGCAGCCCGTGCCGCCGGGCGAGCGCGGCGCGCGCCTGCTCGTGACCAACCTCGCCAACCGCGTGCAGCCGCTGATCCGCCTCGAGATCTCGGACGTCGCGACCGTGGACCCGGACCCGTGCCCGTGCGGCCGCACGCTGCTGCGAGTGCGCGGGATCGAGGGCCGCAGCGAGGACGTGCTGCGCCTCCCGGGGCGTTACGGACGCGTCACGGTGCATCCGATGCAGTTCTCGCTCGTCACGGACGACCGTCACGTGCGTGAGTTCCAGGTCGTACAGCAGGGCGGCGCGCTGCGGCTGCGCCTCGCCGTCCGGGACGGCGCCGACGCCACGGGCACGGCCGAGCGCGTGCACGCCCGCCTCGTCGAGCGGCTGACGTCGCTCGGCGTCAGCGAGCCGGCCGTCGAGGTCGAGCTCTGCGAGCGTCTCGCGCGGACCTCCGGCGGCAAGCTGCAGATGGTCGTCGCCGATCGGGGCGCGCCGACCGCCACCTAGACTCGACCGGGTGAGCAGCTCCGCCCAGCACGTGCGCCTGCGGGAGGTCGGCCCGCGCGACGGCTTCCAGAACGAGCCCGAGGTGATCGCCACCGAGGACAAGGTGCGCCTGATCGAGCTGCTCGCCCGCACCGGCCTGAAGCGCCTCGAGGTGACGAGCTTCGTGCGCGCCGACGTGATCCCGCAGCTCGCCGACGCGGGCGAGGTGCTGGAGGCGATCGACGTCCCGGACGACGTCGCGCTGTCGGTGCTGATCCCGAACGAGCGCGGGCTCGAGAACGCGCTCGAGCTGCGCGACCGCTTCCACGAGGTCAACGTCTTCATGTCGGCAACCGAGAGTCACAACATGGCCAACGTCAACCGCTCGGTCGAGGAGTCGCTGACGGGCCTGGAGGCCGTGCTCGGCCGTGCCGCCGAGGCCGGCCTGCGCTGTGAGGCCGTGATCTCCGTCGCCTTCGGCTGCCCGTACGAGGGCCACGTGGCGCCCGAGCGAGTGTTCCGGATCGCGCGCCGGCTGATCGAGGCAGGAGCGCACGAGGTCGGCTTCGGCGACACGACGGGGATGGCCAACCCGGCCCAGGTGCGTTCGTTCTTCCCCGCCGCGCGCGACGCGCTCGGGGAGGACGTCGAGCTGACGGCGCACTTCCACAACACGCGCGGACAGGGCCTCGCGAACGTGCTCGCCGCGCTCGATGCCGGCGTCAGCTCGTTCGAGTCCAGCTTCGGCGAGCTCGGCGGCTGCCCGGTGCCCAAGGGCGCGACCGGCAACGTCGCGACGGAGGACGTGCTCTCCATGCTGCACGAGATGGGCATCGAGACCGGCGTCTCGCTCGAGGCGCTGCTCGAGGCGTCGCGCGCGGCGCAGGAGGTGCTCGGCCGGCCGCTCGGCTCGCACCTGTTGACCGCCGGGCCCGTGGTGTGGAACGGCTGATCTCCCTCAGCGAGCTCACGACGCTGCGCCTCGGCGGCGAGCCGGCGCGGATGGTCGAGGCGCACTCGGAGGGCGAGCTCGCCGAGCTGGTGCGCTCCGCCTACGAGCCGCTGCTCGTGCTCGCCGGCGGCTCGAACGTGGTGGTCGCCGACGGCGGCTTCCCCGGCACGGTCGTGCGCGTGCTCACGCGCGGGATCGAGCGCGATGGCGAGCGTTTGGAGGTGCAGGCGGGGGAGTCGTGGGACGAGCTGGTCGCGACGTGCGTCGGGCAGGGGCTGCAGGGCTTCGAGTGCCTATCAGGGATCCCCGGCTCGACCGGGGCGACGCCGATCCAGAACGTCGGCGCCTACGGCCAGGAGGTCTCCGAGACCGTCGAATCCGTGCGCGTGCTCGACCGCGCCAGCGGCCAGATCGTCGAGCTTCCCGCGGCCGAGTGCGGCTTCACCTACCGCGGCAGCATCTTCAAGTACCGCGACCGCCACGTCGTCCTCGCCGTCACGTTCCGGATGCGCGAGTCGGCGGTCTCGGACCCGCTGCGGTACGCGGAGCTCGCGCGCAGGCTCGACGTGCCGATCGGTGGCAGCGCCCCGCTGGCGGACGTGCGCGAGGCGGTGCTCGCGCTGCGGCGGGCGAAGGGGATGGTGATCGACCCCGGCGACCCCGACTCCGTCAGTGCCGGCTCGTTCTTCACGAACCCGATCCTGGAGCCCGGGGACTTCGCGCGCCTGCAGGCGCGGGCCGGCGACCCCGGAGGCCCGCCCGCCTTCCCGGAGCCCGACGGCCGCATCAAGACGTCGGCGGCGTGGCTGATCGAGCGCGCCGGCTTCCCGCGCGGCTACGGAGACGGCCGCGTCGGCATCTCCGCCAAGCACACGCTCGCCCTCGTCAACCGCGGCGGCGCGACCACCGCGGAGCTGATGGCGTTGGCGCGCGAGATAGCCGGTGGCGTGCGCGATCGCTTCGGCGTCCGGCTGATGCCCGAGCCGGTGCTCGTCGGACACGACTGGTAGCGCTACATTTCCCCCGTGCGCAGGGGTCCACGGACGGCATGCCTTGCAGCGGCGCTGGCCGCGGGCATCACGGCGACCGCATCGGCCGACGCCGGCTACGAGGCGAAGTTCATCGGCCAGAGCGCGTACCTGACGCTCGAGTCCGGTCAGCGCGCGACCTCCTACTTCGACGCCCAGAACGTCGGCACCGCCACGTGGACCAACGACGTCGTGCGGCTGGGGACCACGAACCCGCGGGACCGTGCGAGCGCGTTCGCCAACTCGACGTGGCTCAACGCGAGCCGCCCGACGCCGCTCGACCAGCCGTTCGTGGAGCCCGGCAAGATCGGCCGCTTCACGTTCACCATCACCGCCCCGAGGGTCACCGCGACGACGGTCTACAACGAGTACTTCGCGCCGGTGGCCGAGCTGCGCGCGTGGATGGAGAACGACGCGGCAAGATGGCCGCCGAACGGGGTCTTCCTGCGCTACACGGTCCTGCCCGCCGCGGCGCCGAAGGTGGCGATCAGCGCGCTGGCCGAGCACGTCCCGCAGGGCACGCCGGTCACCGTGCGCGCGGCCGCCTCCGACAACCACAGCCTCAACCGCGTCGAGTTCAGCATCGCCGGGCGCACGGCCGCCGTCGACCGCGCCGCGCCGTGGGAGGCGACGCTCGACACAGCCGGCCTGCCGAGCGGCGCCCACCCGGTCACGGTGCGGGCGGTCGACCAGACCGGCCGCGCGGCGACGGCCACCGGCACCGTCACGCTCGACCCGATCCCCAACGGCGCGCGCGCGTCGCGCGACGCGAAGATGACCGCCGGCTTCGGCAAGCGCCGGCCCAAGCCGCGCGTGACCGTGCCGTACGGGACGACGACCTACGTCCGCGGGAAGCTGACCAACGGCGCCGGTCTGCCGATCACCGGCGCCGTGATCCGCGTGTTCACGCGCGTGCTCTCCGACGACCGCGGCTTCCGCGAGCTGCCGCCCGTCTCGACCGGCCTCGACGGCGGCTACGCCTACCGCGCCCCGCGCGGCCCTTCGCGCCAGGTCCTGCTCACCTACACGCCATTCGCGGAGGACACGCAGCCGTCGGTGACGAAGCTCGTGCGGATGGCGACGCGCGCCGGCATCGTCATGCGCGCCGGCCGCCGCGCCGTCGGCCCGGGCGGCCGCGTACGGTTCAAGGGCCGGCTCAAGGGCGGGCGGCTCCCGCGCAAGGGCGTGCTCGTCTCGCTGCAGGGCCACCAGCGCGGCTTCGGGTGGCGAACGTTCAGGACCGTCCGCGCCAAGCACGGCCGCTTCAAGGGCAGCTATCGCTTCGTCCGCGCAGGCCGCGGCACGGCGGTGCGCTTCCGCGCCACCGTGCGCCAGCAGGCCGGCTACCCGTGGGCGGCCGGCCGCTCGCGGCCCGTGAGGGTCAGAATCCGGTGAACTGCGGCGCTCGCTTCTCGCGGAACGCCGCCGCGCCCTCGGCGTAGTCGGCCGATCGCGCGCAGCGCTCCTGCATCGCGACCTCGAGCTCGAGCGTCGCCGCCAGCGCGGGGCGCGCCGAGGCGTCCATGACGCGCTTGGCCAGCCCGACCGCAACCGGCGCGCAGGCGAGCAGCTCGTCGACGAGCGCCTGCGTGGCCGCCTCGAGCTCCTCCGCCGGCGCGACCCGGTTGGCGAGCCCGATCCGCTCCGCCTCGGTGCCGTCGATCAGCCGTCCGGTCATGATCAGCTCCTTGGCGCGACCGAGCCCGACGACCTGCGGCAGCCGCGAGGACCCGCCGACGTCGGGGATCAGCCCCACGCGCGTCTCCGGCAGGCCGACGAGCGCGTCGGCGGCGATCACGCGCAGGTCGCAGGCCAGCGCGAGCTCCATCGCTCCGCCGATGCAGGCGCCCTGGATCTGGCAGACGACGGGCTTGGCCATCTCCTCTGCGAGGTTGAAGGCGTCGGTGCACGCGCGCCGGAACGGGCGCAGCATGTCCGGGGTCTCGGCGAGGCCGGCGAGCGAGCCCAGGTCCATTCCCGAGGAGAACATCGCGCCCCCGCCGCGCAGAACGACGCAGTGCACCGCCGGATCGTCGGCCGCGGCGCGCAGCGCCGCGCCCGTGGCGACGACCAGCTCCTGGTTGAACGCGTTGCGCTTCTCGGGACGGTTCAGGACGACGTGGCGGACGGCGCCGCGGTCCTCGGTCTCGACGATGGCCATGGCGGCAGGCTAGCGGCGAGGGCATCCGGGTAGGTCGCCATGCATGGCCGCCGTAGAACAGAAGCCGCGGGCGAGCGAGCTCGCAGACAGCATCGCCGGGCTCGAGCCGCTCGACTCCGCCGCCGAGCCGATCGCCGCCAAGGTCCGTGAGCTGATCCCGGGGGGTCCCGTCAAGGACGCCCTGAGCGGCACCTGGCTCGGCCACGCGCTGCACCCCGTGCTGCAGCTCGCGCCGCTGGGCACCTGGATGAGCGCCACGATCCTCGACCTGATCGGCGGCGATGACGCTGAAGGCGCCGCCGACCGGCTGATCGCGACGGGCCTGCTGGCGTCGGTGCCGACGTTCGTCTCGGGCTGGTCGGACTACGCGGACACGACGATCGCCAGCGAGCGCGTGCGACGGATCGGGATCGTGCACGCCGCCGCCAACGGCACGGGCGCGCTGCTGTTCGCCGGCTCGCTGCGCGCGCGCTCCCGCGGCGCCCGCGGGCGCGGCAAGCTGCTCGCGCTCGCCGGGATGGGCGCCGTGACCGCCGGCGGCTGGCTCGGCGGCCACCTCTCCTACGCGGAGGGCGTCGGGGTCGACAACACCGTGTTCGAGGACTATCCGGGTGACTGGACGCCCGTGGTCTCCGAGTCCGAGCTCGTCGAGGGCGAGCCGCACCGGGCCGAGCTCGACGGGGTCCCGGTCGTGGTGGTGCGCAGCGGCGGGCAGGTGTACGCGCTGGCCGAGCGCTGCTCGCACCGAGGCGGCCCGCTCAGCGACGGCCAGGTCGCCGACGGCTGCATCACCTGCCCATGGCACGGCTCCCGCTTCCGGCTCGAGGACGGCTCGGTCGAACGCGGCCCCGCCGCGTATCCGCAGCCGGCGCTCGACGTGCGCGTGTCCGGCGGCATGGTCGAGGTACGCGACAGCGCGGCGTAGGGGTTAGCCTCCGGCGCCGTGCCTCAGACACGGCTCGACCTGCTCCGCCCGCCGCCGCACCGCGGGCCGCTGATCGCGGCCGGCGCCGTCGTGCTCGCGGTCGGTGTCCTGCTCGCCGAGCTGCGGCTGGGCGACGCGGTCGGCGTGCTCGTGCACGTGCTGATCACCGGCGCCACCGCCGCGCTGATCCTCGGCATCGGGCTCCAGCCGGCGGGGGAGGGAGGCCGCCCGCCGGCCTACCAGTCGGTGCTGCTGGTGACCGGGCTGCTCGTCTTCGAGGTCTTCCTGCTGCGGCTCGCCGATGCGCTCGGCGCCGACTTCGGCGCCGGCGGCGACGGCGCGCGCGACACGTTCGTGTGGGGGAACCTGCCGCCGGGCGCGATGGTCTGGACGTCGCTCGTGCTCGCGGCCATGGCGGGCTGGGCGGCCGTGGCGCGGCGCTCCGCGGTCTCGCTCCTGATCGCGGCATTGGCGGCGGGGCTGGCCCTCGTCGCCGCGGTCGCGTGGATCTTCGACGCCGACTCCCAGGGGCCGTACCGCTTCCTGCTGCTCGCCTGCGCGATCGCGCTCGCGCTCGGCTCGCTCGTGCTGCGCGGGAGCGAGCCCCGCCATGCCGAGCAGCTCGTCAACGCCGGGGGCGTGGCGATCCTCGTGATCCCGCTGCTGGCGCTCGCCGCCGGCGTGCTCCAGCTGCTGAGCCTGTTCGGCGGCTCGCCCGGCAGCCTGCTGCCCGACTTCTGGGAGCTCGTGGTGTTCGCCGCCGGCTGCGGGCTGGTCGCCTACGGCGCCGTCGATCGCCTGCCCGGCGCCGCCTACCTCGGCTTCGCCAACCTCGCGCTGTTCATCGTCGTGGTGGCGGTGGGAGCCGACCAGACGCTGCTCTACTGGCCGCTGCTGCTGATCCTGCTCGGCGCCGGCGCGCTGCTGGCCGGGCTGCGGCCGCGCGCGCCGCTGCCGCCGGAGCCCGATCCGTACCGCGCCGGCGAGCAGCCGCTGGCGGCCCGCGCCGACGAGGAGATCACGCTCCGCGTGCGCGACGACTCGCCGCCGGGCTGAGCGCCGCGCGCAGCGCCGCCGGGTCGGCGCCGACGGCGCGCAGCAGGCGCTCGACGCCGCCCTCGCGCAACAGCCCGAGCAGCACGTGGCCGTCGTCGATCTCCTTGTCGCCGGCCGCGATCGCCTCGCGCAGCGCCAGCTCGAGCGCCTTCTTGCCCTGCGGGGAAAACGGCACGTGGCTGCCGCGCGGGCGCCGGTGACGCTCGAGCGCGCCCGGGCCGAAGTTCTCCTCCGCGCGCCGGCGGATCTCGTCCAGGTCGACGCCGATCGCCGCCAGCGCCTCGCCGTCGAGCGCGCCCGTGGCGACGCGGTCGCGCAGCGCCTCGTAGCTCGCGCCGTGGTCCGCCAGGACCCGCGCGCCCGGGCCGGAGCCGCCGGCCACGCCGAGCAGCATCTCGCCCGTGTCGATCTTGCCGCTGCCGATCGCGCGCGCCTCGTCCTGGGCCCGCTCGACCGCTTCGCGCGCGCCCTTCGTGAACCGCTCGAACATCACCGCTCCTTCCGTGCGAGCAGTCTGCGCCCGCCGCCGTGCTTCTTGTGGACCGCCTGCTTGCTCACGCCGAGCGCCTCGGCGATCTGCTGCCAGGACCACCCGCGGGTCCTTGCATTGTCGACCTGCAGCGCCTCGAGCGATTCGAGCAGCGTCCGCAGGGAGGCGACCGCCGCGAGCCCGACCGCCGGGTCCTTGCTCGCCGTCGCGTCCGCCAGATCCGTGGCCTGCGTCATGGGCGTCAACTTACATTGACGAGTCCGTCTTGTCAACCATCGTTGACGAGTGTCGACGCGCCGGGCGCGTCAGGCGGGTACAACATGAGGCGTGGCCACCCGCGACATCACCGGTGCGCGGCACGCGCTGCTGGCCGGGCTGATCGACCACGCGGCGCTGTTCCCGCCCGCGAGCCTGCCGATCGACGCGGCGCTCGAGGTCGACCGTGCGGCGCGCGCGACGCCGCACGCCTGGATGCTCAACCGCTTCCTCGTGCCCGCCTCCCAGCTGGCGTTGCTGCCAGACGGCTTCGACCCGCCGCTGGGCGTGATCGTCGACGTCGACGAGCTGCCCCCGCTATCGGCGCAGGTCGAGGTCGTCGAGGCGCGACTCGAGCGCGCCGGCACCGTGGAGGGCGTCTCCGCGCGGGTGTTCCTGGAGGTCTGGCCGGGCGACGAGGCCAAGCTCGACGCCGTCGCCGAGCGCGGCGCGGGCGCGAAGGTCCGCTGCGGCGGCGCGACGCCCGACATGTTCCCCTCGCCGGCCGAGCTCGCGCACTTCATCTGCGGCTGCCGCGACCGCGGGCTCGCGTTCAAGGCGACCGCCGGGCTGCACCACCCGCTCCGCGACGGGATCGCCCACGGCTTCCTGAACCTGCTCGGCGCGACGCTGCGCGCGCACGCCGACGTCGCGGAGCCGCGCGAGCTCACGGAGATCCTGCTCGACGAGGAGCCGGGCGCGTTCTCGGTCACCGATGAGGCGTTCACGGTCCGCGGCCGCGCCTACGGTGCCGAGGCCGTGGCGGCCGCGCGGGGGCAACTGTTCGTCGGCTATGGCAGCTGCTCGTTCTCCGAGCCGACCGAGGACCTGAAGGCCCTGGGAATCCTCTGATGCGGCGGCGGGAGTTCCTGGCGGGAGCGGCGGGCCTCGCACTCGGGTCGTCGTTCTGGCAGGACGCGCTGCGGGCGCGGGCGCGCGCGGCGGCGTCCTCCTACGGCGCCCTCGGCGCGGCGGACGCGAACGGGCTGCGGCTGCCTCCCGGCTTCAGCTCGCGCGTGATCGCGCGCTCCAACCGGCCCGTGCCCGGCACCGCCTACCCGTGGCACATCTTCCCCGACGGCCAGGCGACATTCCCGCTGCCGAGCGGCGGCTGGGTGCTCGTCAGCAACTCCGAGTCGGTCGCCCCGAGCGGCGCGGGCTCGTCGGCGATCCGCTTCCGCCGCGACGGGTCGATCCAGAGCGCCTACCGGATCCTCGCGGGCACGAACGCCAACTGCGCGGGCGGCGGCACGCCGTGGGGCCGCTGGCTCTCGTGCGAGGAGCACGACTTCGGCCACGTCTGGGAGTGCGACCCGCTGCGCGCGGGCCAGGGCGCGATCCGCCCGGCGCTCGGCACCTTCAACCACGAGGCGGTTGCCGTCGACGCCGCGACGGGCGCGCTGTACATGACCGAGGACCGCCCTGACGGCGGCCTCTACCGCTTCACGCCGGACCGCCCCGCGGACCTCGGCTCCGGCCTGCTCGAGGTCGGCGTCGACGCCGGCGGCGGGCGACTGGCGTTCACGCCCGTGCCCGATCCCGGCGCGGTGTTCACGCCGACGCGGCAGCAGGTGCCGGCGATGCGGCGCTTCAACGGGGGCGAGGGCATCTGGTACGACGGCGGCACCGTCTACTTCTCGACCAAGGGCGACAACCGCGTCTGGTCCTACGACACGTCCACCGGGACGCTCGGGACGATCTACGACAAGGCGGCGACGCCCGAGGCACCGCTGAGCGGCGTCGACAACCTCACCGTCAACCCGGCGGGCGAGGTGTTCGTGTGCGAGGACGGCGACGACATGCAGATCTGCGTGATCGATCCCGGCGGCACCGTCGCGCCGTTCCTGCAACTCACCGGCGAGGCGGCGGCCGGGCTGCCCGACCGCGGCAACGAGCTGGCCGGCGTGATCTTCGACCCGTCGCACCGGCGGCTGTACTTCTCCGCCCAGCGGGCGTTCGGCTTCGGCGCCGTCTACGAGGTGCGCGGACCGTTCCATGGCGCGGGCGGCGGGCCTGCGGCGCTCGCCGCGCCGCAGGTCGCCGCCACGCATCCCGGCCTGCGGGTCCGCGCGCCGGAGCGGGTGCGGCTCGACACGCTCATGGGGCGCGGGCTCGCGGTCGAGCTGCGGCTCGGCGGCGCCGAGACCGTCGTCGCCGCGCTGCGCTCGGACGAGCTCGGGCGGGTCCCCGGCAAGCGCGGCTCGACCGCGCGGCCGCACACCGTCACGCTCGCCCGCGTGCGCCGCAAAGGCCACGAGACGATGACGCTGCACCTGCGCGCCGGTGCCGCCGGCGCGCGGCGCCTGCGCGGCCGCCGCAGCACGCCCGCGCGGGTCACCGTCGTCGCGCACGGCCGCGACGGCCGCACGCGCGTGGCGACGCGGGCGGTGACGATCGTTCGCTAGCTGGGCGCCGGCGAACGTCAACGGCGGCTGGATAGGGGTGCGGGGGTGCGGGGCGCCGCGGTTGGATCCATTTCGCGTGCTCCTCCGGCACGGGAGATGGACACGATCTTCCGATCCCGAATCGGATCCATTCGGCGTGCCGCGGAAGCACACGAGCTGGAGCCCACCGGCCCGGGCGGCTCCGTCACCTCCCTACCCAGCCGCAGTTCCCGCGCCCTCGGCCGCCCCAGCGCCCGCGAGCTCCGCGGCCAGCGCATCCGCGATCCCCAGCGCGAGGTCGATCGCCCACTCGGCGGCCATGAGGTCGGCCGCCGCGGCGGTGTCGTCGGGCTGGTGCGAGCGCGGAGCGATGCCGCGCGCATCGAGGCAGGCGACGCGCACGGCAGGCAGCCCGCGAACCCCGCGGGCGGGCCGCGGCCGGCGGCGCGGCAACGGGAGCTCGAGCGCCCCGGCGGCCAGCTCGGCGGCCCGGCGCAGCTGCGGGTGACGGGTCCGCCAGGCGGGCTCGCCGCCGCTGCACGGTCCGAGCTCGAGCACGACCGCGAGGCGCCGGTCCACGCGCTCGCGGCGCAACTGGGCGCGCAGCGCGTGCGCGCCCGAGGCGCCGGCGCCGTAGAGGATCAGCCCGGCCGGCAGCGCATCGGGGTCGGCCGCGAGCTCCTCGTGCACGGCGAGCGCCACCGCCGCCGCGGAGGCGGGCCCCGCACCCGGGGAGAAGCCCGATAACGCGATGTCGACGGCAGCGGCGAGCGCCGCGATCAGCACGATCGTCGGCACGAGCTGCAGCGCTCCGAGCCAGATCGCGTCCACGCCGGCCTCGCGCGCGCCGGCGCAGCCCGCGATCACGAGGGCACAGCCCGAGAGCCACGGCCGCACGTCGCCAAGTCGCGCCGCGGCCGCGCGCCAGCGGTCGTTGAGCACCAGGCCGCGGCGCGGCGCGTCGTAGGGCGCGCACACCAGCAGCGTCACGACGTCGTGCGGCTCCGGCAGCGTGACGACGTTCTGTGTCGCGCGGCGGCGAGTGACCAGCCGCAGCGGGCTCGTCCGCCCGGCGCCCTCGAGCGCGAGCGAGACGGCGGCCAGCACGGCCGCGATCACGCCGGCGAGCGGCCAGGCGACGGCGGCGAGGCTGCCGCCCGCGCCGATCGCGGCCGCGAGCGCGACGGCCCACGCCCATCCGGGCCGGAGCCAGAACGTCTCCGTCCAGGGCGTGTGGCCGCGCGCGGCGAGCTCGCGCTCCAGCCAGACTGCGGCGCGCCGCTCGGCGTCCGTCCCCGCGCCGCGGCCGGGGATCGCCGCCAGGCGCTCGATCGTCTCCCCGGGGGGCACGCCGTCAAGCATGGCAATAGCCTCCACGACCTACATGACCGATGTCGCATTCGCCGGCCTCGCCGAGCACGCCGCCATGCTCGAGCGCGGGGAGACCACCTCGCAGGAGCTCACGGACCTGTTCCTGTCGCGGATCGAGCGCCACGACCGGGCGCTGAACGCGTTCCGCGCCGTCTTCGACGAGCTCGCGCGCGCCGAGGCCGCCCAGGCCGACGCCCGCCGCCGCAGCGGCGACACGCGGCCGCTGCTCGGCCTCCCGCTGGCGATCAAGGACGACAGCGACATCCAGGGCCACGTCACCGCGATGGGCTCCTGCGCGGTGGAGGAGCCCGCGCGTGCGGACTCCGAGGTCGTGCGGCGGCTGCGCAGCGCGGGCGCCGTGATCCTCGGCAAGACGCACGTGCCGGAGATGATGATCGTGCCGTTCACGGAGTCGCCGACCTTCGGCATCACGCGCAATCCTTGGGACCTGCAGCGCACCCCGGGCGGGTCCAGCGGCGGCTCGGCGGCCGCGGTGGCGGCGGGGCTGTGCTCGGCGGCGCTCGGCTCCGACGGCGGCGGCTCGATCCGCATCCCGGCCGGCTGCTGCGGGCTGTTCGGCCTCAAGCCGCAGCGCGGCCGGGTCCCCACGGCCCCGATGAACGAGCCGTGGCACGGCCTCTCGACGTGGGGGCCGATCACGCGCCGGGTCGCCGACAGCGCGCTGTTCTACGACGCGATCCGCGACGGCGGGCCGTCGTTCGCCGACGCGGCGGCGCGCGAGCCCGGCAAGCTGCGGATCGCGGTCACGAGCAACGTGCCGCCGGTGATCGCAACCCGCCCGGATGCCGAGCAACTCGGCGCCCTGCAGGGCACCGCTGACATCCTGCGCTCGCTCGGGCACGAGGTCGTAGAACGCGACTTCCCGTGGGGCCCGGTGTTCGGCAACTTCCTCGTCCGCTACCTGCGCGGCGTGCGCGACGAGTCGATGAAGATGCCCCATCCGGAGCGGCTCTCGCGGCGGACGCGCGGCTACGTGCGCCTGGGCGGCCTGTTCCCCGACGCCGTGCTCGCCCGCGCGCGCTCGGAGGAGGCCAAGGACCGCGACCGCTGCAACCGGATCTTCGAGGACGGCTTCGACCTCGTCGTGATGCCGCTGATGGCGCGCCGGCCGCCGAAGGTCATGTACCACGACGGCCGCCCCGCGTTCTGGACGCTCAACTCGAACGGCCGCTGGCTCCCCTACCCGCCCGTCTTCAACCACACCGGCCAGCCCGCCGCGGCCGTGCCGGCCGGCTTCACGGGCGACGGCTTCCCGCTGACCGTGCAGCTCGTCGCGCCGCCGGAGGGCGAGGCCGTGCTGCTGTCGCTGGCCGCGCAACTCGAGCGCGAGCGCGACTGGCCCGCGCACACGCCGCCCGCGACGCCATGAGCGCGGGCGAGCTGCGCGAGCTCGCCGAGCGGGTGGCGCGCGAGGCGGGCGCGCAGCTGCTGGAGGCCTTCGGCGGTCCGGCGCTCGGGGTCGAGGCCAAGAGCACGCCGACCGACCTCGTCTCGGCGGCCGACCGGGCCGCGGAGGAGCTGATCCTCGGCCGCATCTCGGCCGCCCGGTCCGGCGACGGCTTCCTGGGGGAGGAGGGCGCCGACGAGGCCGGCTCCTCTGGGCTGCGCTGGATCGTCGACCCGCTCGACGGCACGGCGAACTTCCTCTTCGGGCTGCCGCAGTGGGCCGTCTCGATCGCGGTCGAGGACGGCGACGGCGTACTCGCGGGCGTCGTCTACGACCCGCCGCGCGACGAGCTGTGGGCCGCCGAGCGAGGCGGCGCGGCGACGCTCGACGGGCGGCCGGTCCGCGGCTCGCGCCGCGGCGAGCTGGCAACGGCACTGGTGGCGACCGGCTTCGGGTACGACGCCGGGGTGCGCCGCGCGCAGGCCGCGACGATCGCCGCGCTGCTGCCCGAGGTGCGCGACGTCCGCCGCTTCGGCGCCGCCGCGCTGGACCTCGCCTGGTGCGCCGCCGGGCGCTTCGACGCCTACTACGAGCGCGGCGTGCACCGCTGGGACGTCGCCGCCGGCGGCCTGCTGTGCGAGTGCGCGGGACTGGTCGTCGAGCCGCTCGCCGCGGCGCCGCCGCAGGGAACAGGGCTGCTCGTCTCCGCACCGGGGATCGCGGACGCGCTGCGCGACCGGGTCGCCTGATCCGGCTCCTGACCGGGTAGGGCGGTCACATGCTCATCGCCGGCGTCGCAGCCTTCTGCGTCCTCATCCTGATCCTCGCCTTCCTCGTCCCGCGGCTCTCGCGCCATCCGGAGCGGGGCGGGCAGAAGATCCTCGGCACGGGCGGCCGCGCCGCAGGCAAGGCTCCCGGCAAGGTCGGGCGCTTCGCCCGCAAGCCGTTCGACTCGTCCCAGAAGGCCGTGTCCAAGAGCGGGCAGACCGGCCGCAAGGGCCGGTCCAAGCTCCCCCTCTAGTTCGCGACAGGTTGGCCTGTCGCGTCGAGCCCGGCGCGCAGCTCGCGCACCTTCTCGCGGTAGGCCTTCTCGTCGCCCCCGAGGAGGTGCGAGCCCCAGCGCACGCCGTTGTGGACGTGCGGGACCTCGTCCGCGAGCAGGTAGTCGAACACGCGCGCGACCGTCGTCTGGCCGAGCTCGACCAGCACCTTGCGCCGGTGCGAGTGCCGCCACATCGCCTTCTGCTCGCTCGTGCCGTTGAACAGCACGAGCCGTGAGAGCAGGTCCAGGCGGTAGATCGACTTGAAGTAGCCGAAGCCGATCGGGAAGTCGCCCCAGCGGCAGCCCAGCTCGGTCGCCATCAGCCGGTCGTGGACCTCGGCGTGGCGGATCTCGTCCCACGTCTGCCGCGCCATGTCGACGTGGAAGTCCCA